>CAZWKR010000003.1:68147-177777 GCA_964634215.1 uncultured bacterium | reverse complement strand
AACATCTAAAATAATGCTCTTGAAATAGTATCGAATAAAAAAAGAAACTAAAAAGTCCTACTTAGTTGTGGGACTTTTTTATGTTAAATACTTAAAAAATTAAGTAATACTGGTGTATTACAGTTTTTTTACAATATCTCTAAGCATAACAACAATAGCAGCAACCAACGTAAAGTACTTAAAATCCTTTGATATCTTCTAACACATCCTGTGCATGGGATTTGGTCTTTACTTTTTCATATGCCTTTAAGATCATCCCTTTGTCATCAATTAAATAGGAAATTCTTTTTATACCTTCATACTCACGCCCATATAATTTCTTCTTACCCCAAGCGTGATATGCTTTTAAAATATCTTTTTGTTCATCACATAAAAGTGGATATTGAAAGTCTTGTTTTTCAGCAAACTTTTTTTGCTTAGCAGGTGAATCAGCGCTCATACCAATTATTGTATAATTATTTTCTTTAAATTTTTTGAATTCATCACGGAATCCTTTGCCCTCGACAGTTCAGCCCGGTGTATTGGCTTTCGGAAAAAACCATAATATCACTTTTTGTCCTTTAAAATCTTTCAAAGAGACCAAATTTCCATCTATATCAGGTAGTGTAAAATCCGGTGCTTTTTTTCCGATTTCTAACATATCATCCTCCCTATTGTAATTTTATTTCAGACCATTTAGTTCGACCATCATCACTTGTAATTTCATCATGAACGGTTCGTAATCCCTCTTTTTGTCCTTTCCAAGTTAGTAAAGTTAAAGCTTCTTCAAATGATACCCATTTATATTCTATATGTTCTTCTGATAGCTGAACTTCAGAATCTTCGACTTCAATTCCAAAAATGGGAACCATTAATATGCGGTCTTTTCTTGCATCATAAAAACTTGCGATATGATCCGCGGCAAACAGTCTTTTCGGTTTTTTCCCAGTTTCCTCTTCCAACTCTCGTACTATAGTTTGTACCGCTGTTTCACCTTTTTCAATTTTACCGGCAACTCCCTGCCATAGGTGTTCATAATATTTACCGGGACTCCGTTTCAACATCAAATATATAATACTATCATCGGTAATTTGATATATATATGAGTCGACTTGTTTTACTTTTGTTTTTGGCATGATGAATCCTTACTAAGATTACTTAAATAGTCTTGTGACCAAGTATTAAAATCACCCTTTTGTATATGCGATCGCATTAATTCCATTAAATTTAAATAATAGTGTAGATTATGAATTGTAGCTAAACGTAATCCTAATACCTCGTTTATATTAAAGAGATGGCGAATATATGCTCTCGTAAAATTACTACACGTTTCGCAAATACATTTTTCGTCAACTGGTTTAAAATCATATTTATATTTTTCATTGCGGATATTAATTTTACCGAAACTCGTAAAGAATTGGCCGTTTCTAGCATTACGTGTGGGCATTACACAATCGAACATATCCACTCCACGACTAACAGCTTGAATTAAATCTGATGGAGTTCCTACTCCCATTAAATATCGTGGTTGATCTTTTGGTAACAGTTCATCCATCAATTCTATCATATCAAACATTGCGGGTTTTTCTTCACCTACAGCCAAACCGCCTATTGCCATACCGCACTGTGAATATGGAATCATATCCTCAGCACTTTGCTTTCTAAATTCAGGTAATACTCCACCCTGAACTATCGGAAACATTGTCTGCTCCCAATTATAAACAGGTGGATTATTTTTCAAATATCGTTTACATCTGTCAATCCAAATTTTAGTTCGATTAACGGCACTTTTAATGGTAGTTATGTCGGCATCACTTGGGGGACATTCGTCGAACGCCATTATAATATCGGCACCTAAATTCCGCTGTATCTCCATAGATTTTTCGGGCGTGAGAAAATGTTTACTTCCATCTAAGTGAGATTGAAATTCCACACCTTCGTTATTAATTTTATTCAAACGCGCTAAAGAAAACACTTGAAAGCCACCGCTATCAGTTAAAATTGGTAGATCCCATCCCATAAATTTATGTAGTCCACCGGCAGTATTAATTAAATCTGTCCCCGGACGTAAATATAGATGATATGTATTTCCAAGAATAATTTGTGCATTTACAGTTTTTAACTCAAATGGTGTAACTGTCTTCACTGCTCCATGCGTTCCTACCGGCATAAAAATAGGAGTTTGAATCTCACCATGATCAATTTTAAGAATTCCGGTTCGTGCCGAACTAACTACATCTGTTTTTATTACATTAAAATTCATTAATATTATGGGAATATTATTTCAAAGGCTTTTTTTACCGAGTCAACTTGATAATATTTCATATTTTTAGGTGTTTGATTTACTTTTTTAAAACCAAATTGAGGTACAATTGCCGACTTAAATCCCAATGTGTGTGATTCAATAAGTCTTTTTTCTAATTGACTTACCGACCTTACCTCGCCGGCTAAACCAACTTCACCAATTAATATCATCTCTTGGGGAATTGGTTTATCCAAAGCACTTGAAGCTACAGCTGCAATTACTGCTAAATCAGCCGCAGGATCATCAATACGCAAACCACCTACTAGATTGACAAAGGCATCTCTTGTCCCCATTGTTAGTTTTAAACGTTTTTCCAATACCGCTAAAAGCATCGATAATCGACGCAAGTCAAATCCATTTACATTGCGCTGAGGAGTACCAAAACTTGCGTTTGATACCAAGGCTTGTACTTCTACTAAAATCGGCCGTGTACCTTCAAGTGATGGGAATATGGCCGATCCGGCTACATTTAAAGATCTTTCCGCCAAAAATAGCTCAGATGGATTTTCCACCTCAATAAGTCCTTTCGATTGCATTTGGAAAATCCCTACTTCATTTGTCGCTCCAAAGCGATTTTTTACCGAGCGCAAAATGCGGTGATCATATCTATCGTCTCCTTCAAGATATAATACTGTATCTACCATATGTTCTAACATTCGCGGTCCAGCGATAATTCCTTCTTTTGTAACGTGACCAATTAACACTATTGTTACTCCGCGCTCCTTACAAATTTGTAATAATTGCTGTCCTGATTCTCTAATTTGGCTCACTGAACCAGGAAGAGAATCAATAGCATTGCTATAAACAGTTTGTATGGAATCAATTATTACAACTTCCGGTTTGATCGTGATTATTTGTTCTAAGATATTGTCTATATTGTTTTCACCTGACAGCTGCATTTCATTCGAAGAAATTTGCAATCTTTTCGCTCTCATTGCAATTTGGGCTTCGCTCTCTTCAGCAGAGATATACAATGATGGTTTTTCTACTGTACCCAGTATTTGCAGAGCTAATGTGGATTTTCCAATTCCAGGATTGCCACCCAACAAAATAAGTGACCCAGGTAAGATGCCACCACCTAATACTCTATCAACTTCTGTAATACTCGTTGGTATCCGTTTAGTCTGACCCTTATTTAATACATCTTTTAATGGAGTAGATTCAGACGGTGTTATATTCTTAGACCCCCGCTTACCTTTTGGTACTTTATATTCGCTAAGCGTACCCCATTCATTGCAATTTGGGCATTGACCAAGCCATTTAGGATAATCTGTCCCACAGTTGGAACATAGATATACAGCAACACTCCCTGATTTTTTCATTTAAGAATTTATGCAGATCAAACTAATGATTACCAGTCAGGTCCGAGAGAAATATAATATTGCGGCCGTGATGTTCTTTGACCAGGAGTATAATCCCAAGCTGTATCAAATCGGACTAAAAAATATCCTAGATTAATTTTCATACCTAATCCAAAAGAACTAATTATAGGACTAGCATAACTAGGAAGATCTCCATACTTATTTGTTAGTACGGAAAAATCGGAAAATTCACTACTACTATCCCATGCTGCACCAACATCTAGAAAAGCATGACCCTGTATATTCCCAAAGATAACTTTCAATGGAAAGCCTAAGGATAAATACTGTATGAATGGAAAACGCAATTCAATATTTGCCATTGCTACATTTGTTCCGGTTCTTTCGGCGTAACGTGCTCCTCTAATTGGCATTGCGTAATTTGTAAAATAAATATCCTTTAGTAAATCATTTTCACCTGATGATAATATTTCATATTGAAATTGTCCACTATCTTTTCGACCGTTAGTTTCACCGCGTCCAAACAGCCAAACAGGTAAGCCACCAAGGAAAAATTTCTGTGCATCTCTTCCAAAACTTGTTCCCGCCATAACACGGGTGGCAATTGTATAATATCGTCCTAAGCGGAAATATCTACGCCCATCTAATTGCAAAGTACCAAATTGAATACCATTATCTCCCATTGAAGGACTTCCGGTAAAGCTGACCTCTTGTCTAAAACCACCAACCGGACCTGTATATCCCCAAGATGCATTATCCATCACCCAACTTATCGAAGGCAATACCGTATTTAACTTCGAAAATCTTACATCGATATATTCTCCTGAATATAAGTCCTGTACCCATTCGTTATAAGATAAACGGTATAAGGAAAATCCAACATCAACTCTATTAAAACGACTGAAGGGTCTCGATGCGTATGCTCCGATTCCATAGCGGCGCAGTCTCGCAACTCCATAATAACCGGTTGAGTAGAAATCGGCAGTTTGAGATGCCATAAAATAAAAATCAGTGCGATTCTTTAAGTATGCATATGACAAAGAATAATCACTATTTTCAAGTGTCAGTTGCATTTCGGTCCCAATAGAAATCCGATGATCACCAAGAACATCGCTCCATGCGAAATATGTCATACCTTGTGCACCAAATATATTATCAAAAGCCATGTTGCCACTGACAAGATCTAACGTAAAATTGGTTTTATAAACTTGAGGTGTATAATCGGCAACTTGTTGGCCTGTATTTATCGAGTCATATTCTGAAGTTTCTGAATCAGTTAGAACTTTATTGTATCGTTCATAGTTTTTACTAAATATAATATTTGAATAATCACCGACTTCAACGGTTTCTTTATTATTATTACGAATTTTATCACGACGTAGATCTGTGAACGATTCATCTGCTGTTTTTTTATTAGTTAAAAAGTTTGTTCTAGGAATTTCCGTACCTTCAAGTTCAAGTGGATTTATTAAACTAAAGATATCCCAACCGCGCTTATCATAACCACTAAAAATCAATGTTTTATCATCTTTAGAAAGACTTAATTGCTGAATACCGGTAAGAACATTAGTTATTGTACGGGACTCATTTATGTCAAGATCTAACACATGAATATTCCATACACCATTTTCATCAGCCGTATATAATAATTTATTTTCATTATGCGTCCATACCGGATAATTTTCATTGTACTCTGTATCAGTGAGACGTGTAATAATTTTTGTATCTACATCTAAAGTGTATATGTCAGTTTGTGAGTAATCATATTTATACATTTTAAATGTATCTAACAAAGCTAGCTCAGTATTATTTATATAATTACCTCGGTCAGAAATAAAGGTGATTTGTGTCCCATCATTATTCCAAACTGGTTCCGAATCCGAAAATATATCATTTGTTAAATTTTCTATTTCATGAGTTGCAATATCTAAAATATAAATATCACTTGCCTTACCTTGATTACCAACAAAAGTTAAGTATTTACCATCTGGGCTCCATGCAGCGGTAAAAAGACCATCCATTTTAAATGAAATTGTTTCATATTCACCTGTATCAATGTCAATTAAGTGAAAGGCATCCAACCCACCTGCTTTCGCTGCAATTACTATTTTTCTACTGTCAGGGGACCATGAAATACCCGGCTGTAACCACTTAAGTTCTTCAAAATTCATCGAACGGTTACCCTTCACAATTCGTTTTATCTGCTTTCCTGTATGTGCATCTATTAAGAATATATCAGCGTACATTGAACGATCTGACAATATTGCAATTTTACTTCCATCTGGTGAAAGTGCGGGAGATATGTTATAAAAATTCTTCAGTTTCTCATGATCCGTTAGACGATGAGCTATATCTTCAATAGCATCACGCCCCGTAATATCAGGCCAATATTCCTTTTTTACGTAATCTTGCCATTGTTGTGTCAAGTCTTCAAAATCCATTCCTAATGCTTGTTCAAAACCGCGTTCAGCGTTTTGTGTTTTCTTCATGGCAATATATATTTCGCCAATTTTTTCTCTTCCATATTTTTCGGCGATAAATCGCATTACAGACTGACCACCTTTGTATGCCATATAATATTCCAACTCACGAACACTTGGTATATAGTCGTTAACTGTCATATCCCTAATAACCATATCAGCTTTTGTATCCCAATTCAAAGATAAATATTCACACGTACCCTCACTAACCCATAGCGGTAATCTTAGTAATTGCGCGCCTGAAACGACGCTTTGAACATTTCCTCCGTATACCATATCGTTTACAACGGCATGTACTAATTCATGGTGAATTACATGTCTAAATTGCTCGTAAGAACCTTCAAACGGAATCACAACGCGATTTTTGAAAAGTTCCGTAACTCCCCCAATCCCTTCGGAAAGATAGCTATAGGTCACGTTTGTTTGTTGAAAATCTTTGTGTGAATTATAGACTACAATTGAAACGGGTTTATTTAATATCCACCGAAAATGTTTAGAAATTTGTTCGTAGGCATTTTCGGCAATTTCCGCTGTGAATTCAGCTAGATCAATATCTTCTGTGTAATAATAAACATTAAAATGTGGTGATTTGATGAACTTCCAATCAAAATCTCCATATTGAACTTTATTTTGTCCAAAAGATTGACAGAAAATGGTTTGCGATGACACTATTAAGATAAATAGTATATTTCTCATTGTAAAAAGTAAGTTTTTCATAATTTATATTAATTAGACACTTGTAAAGTAGATTAGATTAAAAGCATTTTATGTCACTTGCAAGATAATTACAACATTTTATTTGCCTATTCAACTTGAGGAAAGTAAATTTTTCTATGCAACTACCGATTTATTTCATTTCTGATATTCATTTAATGCTTCAATCCTCTCAAGATGAACACGTTAAAACTCAGAAATTGTTCCAATTTTTTGAATTTGTGTCTAAATCAGGAGGCACATTAATAATAGGTGGAGACCTTTTTGATTTTTATTATGAATACCCATACTTAATTCCAAAACAGTATTTTGAAGTATATATTCAGCTCAACCAATTGCAAAGATCAGGTGTAGAAATTCATTATTTGCTCGGGAATCATGATTTTTGGACAATGGATTTCCTTTCTGACAAACTCAATATAATAATCCATAAAAATGATATGGATTTTGAAATAAATGGCAAACAATTTCATTTAACCCATGGGGATGGATTATTATCTTGGGAACGAGGTTATCGTGTAGTAAAAAAAATGCTACATCATCGCTTTTTTATTTGGTTATTTCGATGGTTGCACCCTACACTTGGTTATCGATTTGCAGAATGGGTTGCTGGACGCAGTCGACATTTTGAGCATAGTAAAGAACATAACCAAAAAGTACGTAAAGAACTCATTCGGGTTGCAACTCCTGTGATTGAAAAAGGAATTGATTATTTCCTAACCGGACATTATCACCAACACACAGAAGAAAAGATTGGTAAAGGTAAATTAATTGTACTTGGAGAATGGATTAAAACTTTTTCATATGCTGTATTTGATGGAAAGGAACTGGAGTTAAAAAAGTTTATTAAGATTTAAGTATTTTTAAATCTATCATTTATCAAATATGAAAATATGAAAAAAATAGTTTTACTATTGGGAACAGTACTAATTCTATGTTTATGTTTTTGCATAACAAAAGAAAATGCCAGATTTATTAAAGTCATAAATGATCCTGAAAAAGCAATTCAATTTTTTATAGAAGAAGTACAAAATTGGTTTATCACAGTTCGGATTACTAACCAATACAGTAAAGATGAAATATATATTGAAATGAGGGATGGTATAAAGTTATTTACCTCAATATATTCGCCAAAGAACAAAACTGAAGCATATCCAATACTACTTTGGAGGACACCTTATAATAGTGAACGAAGCGAGGATAAATATTCTCCCCGATTACCGAACATGAAACATCTACTCAAGGAAAAATATATAGTAGTTTTTCAAGATGTTAGAGGGCGCTATATGAGCGAAGGTGTATTTTTAGATATACGACCATATAAACCGAATAAAAAAGGAATAGAAATAGATGAGAACAGCGATGCTTATGATACCATCGATTGGTTGATCAAGAATGTAGAGAATAATAATGGCAAGGTTGGTATTTTCGGGTTATCTTATGATGGTTTTTATTCAACCATGGCCTTACCAAATGCACATCCAGCAGTTAAAGCTGTTTCTCCACAAGCACCTGTAACCAATTGGTTTTTAGGAGATGATTGGCATCATAATGGTGCATTTTTATTATTAGACGCATTTTCATTTTATTCCCATTTTGGGAAACCAAGGTTTGGTCCTACAAGAAATTATCCTACACATTTTGAAATTAAAAATGAGGATAGCTATACCTTTTTCAAAGACATCGGACCAATCAAGAATGTTCAGAAAGATTTCTTTGGTGATTCTATTCAATTCTGGTCTGAATTAATGACCCATTCTAATTATGATGAATTTTGGAAAGAACGAAACGTACTTCCGCATTTAACAAAGATAAAACCGGCTGTTTTAGTTGTTGGGGGATGGTTTGATGCGGAGAATCTTTATGGCTCCTTGAAAACATATGAGGCTATTGAAACACAGAATAAGGATAGTAATCAAAACAGATTAATAATGGGTCCTTGGTATCACTGCCAATGGGCTTGGGAAAATGGAAAAAACGTTGGTAATATTTACTTTGGAAGTAATACATCTACATATTTTAAACTGATGGAATTACAGTTTTTTAATTATTATTTAAAAAATAAAGGAGAGATGAAGTTACCTGAAGCTTCCGTGTTTATTACCGGAGCAAATGAATGGAGTGCTTTTGAAAGTTGGCCTCCTATAAATGTTGAGTATACAGATTTGTATTTAGATTGCAATAAACAACTTTCCTTTGAAAAATCGAAAATCGAAGAATGTTATGACGAATACTTGGTAAATCCAAATGAACCTGTACCATACACAGAGGTTGTTCAACTTAGTAGAACAATAGAATATTTAACAGACGATCAACGTTTCGCAAGTCGCAGATCCGATGTGTTAGTTTTTCAAACTGAAATATTGGATAATGACATTACTATAGTCGGTCCTTTACAAATCAGTTTATTTGTTTCCACAACCGGAACAGATGCAGATTATATTGTAAAAATTATTGACGTGTTCCCTGACCAATTAAATAGTTATCCTCAAAATGATAATAATATATCAATGGAAGGCTATCAAATGTTAGTACGAGGAGATGTAATGAGAGGGAAGTTTAGAAACAGCTTTGAGAATCCTGAGCCCATTAAACCAAATGAGGTGACAGAAATATCATTTGAAATATCTGACCTGGCACATCAATTTAAAAAAGGACATCGAATTATGATTCAAGTACAAAATTCTTGGTTTCCTTTAGTAGATATAAATCCTCAGAAATTTCTAAATATATATGAAGCTGAGCAAAACGATTTTACTGAAGCCACACATCGTATCTATCACGATATACATAGACCTTCTAAAATATCATTTAGTATTCTTAAAAATTAATGATACAAAACTTGTTGGGTTTTTAAACAACAATGTCTAATACAAAATCATTCTTGCCAATTATTGGTAACAATCCTAAAGTTTTAATATTGGGTACCTTGCCAAGTAAGAAGTCTCTCGAGCTTCAGCAATATTATGGGCATTCTCGTAATGCGTTTTGGAAAATATTATTTTCTTTATTTGGTAAAGAGTTTTCCTCAAATTACAATAACAGAAAATCACTAGTAATAGAAAACAATATCGCTATTTGGGATGTATGCTATACCGCAATAAGAAAAGGGAGTTTAGATTCTGCGATTAGGGAGGAAAGTCCGAATAAAATAGATGAACTAATTTTAGAAAATCCATTAATTAGTACGATAACATTTAATGGACAAAAAGCCGCTAAGTTATATGAAAAACATTTTCCCAAATTTGATAATATAAATTATATAACTCAATTATCTACAAGCCCGGCAAATGCAAAATTTAGTTTTGAAGAAAAATTAGAAGATTGGAGTCAAATCAAACAAATAATTGATTCTGATAATAATTAAATAATCCCACTCCATTCAGCTAATTTTACCATAATAGCATTTTGAGCATGCATACGGTTTTCCGCTTGGTCGAATACAATCGAATAATCAGCTTCCATTACACCATCAGTTACTTCACGTCCCCGTTCAGCAGGCAGGCAGTGCATAAAATGGGTATCTTTTCCTGTTAAGTTAATGATGTCTTCATTCACCTGAAAATCAGCAAATAATTGTTCCCGAGTTTCCGCTTCTTCCTTCTGTCCCATTGATGCCCAAACATCGGTATAAATTACATCCGCATCTTTGACTGCTGATTTTAAATCATGAGTAATGGTAACATCGGAGATACCGACATCACGAGCAGATGCAACTGTATCTTCATCCGGTTCATATCCTTCCGGGCAGGCACAGACAAAATCTAAAGAGAGTCGCTCAGCTAATTTTAACCATGAATGAACAATGTTATTTCCGTCCCCGACATACACGATTTTGGGGTCATCAATATTTCCACGATTTTCCAAAATCGTTAGAATGTCAGCCATAATTTGGCACGGGTGATTATAATCAGTTAAACCATTGACGATAGGTATTGTAGCATGTTCAGCTAATTCCATCATGTGCTTATGTTCAAATAGACGTGCCATAACAACATCATTATAACGGCTGAATACTCGTGCAATATCTTTAACGGCTTCACGCTTTCCTATACCAATATCATTCGGACCTAAGTAAAGTGCATGTCCGCCCATCCATGTAAATCCTGTTTCAAATGAAACACGCGTGCGCGCGGAAGGTTTGGCAAAGATCATTGCTAATGATCGATCCTGAAAAACATGGTATTTGTCCTTTTTATGAAATTTTTCTTTTAGTTCTTTCGCTAATTCTAAAGTATCAAGAATCTCTTCTGTCGTAAAATCTGTAATATGAATAAAATCTCTTTTCATCTGTTCTCCAACAAATTAAAATATTTATAAAATATATCTACTTAAATCTTCGTCTTTCGCAATGCCGTCTAGCTTCTCCTCGACAACTGCCTTTGTGATAGTGATCTTTTTTTCTAGCTTGCCAGCATGCTCAAACATATAGTCATCAAGCAAGGTTGTCATTATCGTGTGCAATCTTCGTGCCCCAATGTTCTCTGTTTTGTTATTTACTTCTGTCGCAATTTCTGCGATTGCCTTAATTGCTGATTTATCAAACTCTAATTCCATTTTTTCAGCCGCCAATAATGCTGTATATTGTTTTATCAAAGCTGATTTAGGATGAGTCAATATCTTGATAAAATCTGCTGTTGATAGCTTATCCATTTCAACACGAATTGGGAATCTCCCCTGTAATTCAGGAATCATATCTGATGGTGTTGCAACATGAAATGCACCGGCTGCTATAAATAATATATGATCAGATTTAACAGAACCGTACTTGGTCGGAACGGTGCTTCCCTCAACAATTGGAAGCAGATCACGCTGTACACCTTCACGACTAACGTCTGGACCAGATGAATTTCCGTCACCCACAACCTTATCAATTTCATCAAGAAAAACGATACCGTTGTTCTCAACATTTTCCTTGGCAACTCGCACTAATTCATCTTGATCAATAAGTTTTTGGGCTTCCGATTCAATTAAATATCCACGTGCATCTTTTACTTTCATCCTGCGTCGTTTCTTACTATTTGGCATTACATTAGAAAGCATATCCTTAATATTTGATCCAATGTCTTCCATTCCCATTGGCCCGAATACCTGCATACCGATTGGCATAGAATCTTGTTTAACTTCCAGGTGTACGTCCTTATCCTCAAGATCTCCATCCTCTAGTTTTTTCATCATACGAGTTCGAGTGCGTTTACTGCGTTCTTCTTCTTCAGGTGTTCGTTTACGACTTTTCCTATTTTCATCAGGAACTAGTAAGTCAATTAACCGTTCTTGTGCTCTTTTTAAGGCACGACCGGCTACTGCTTTTTGTTTTTCCATCCTTACCATATTTACAGCAGTATCTGTTAGATCGCGGATAATTGATTCCACATCTCGACCAACGTAACCAACTTCAGTAAATTTACTTGCTTCAATTTTTATGAATGGTGCATTAGCAAGCTTTGCAAGACGTCTTGCAATTTCTGTTTTTCCTACTCCGGTTGTGCCGATTAAAATAATATTATTTGGTAATATTTCATCTCTCATCGTTCCTTGCACTTGCTGTCTGCGCCATCTATTTCTTAATGCAATAGCAACTGCTCGCTTTGCTCCGCTTTGTCCTACTATATATTTATTTAATTCGCGTACAATTTGACGCGGTGTCAATTCTTTCATTATCCTTCCAATACCGTAATTGAATCATTTGTATATATGCATAATTCCGATGCGATTTTTAACGATTCCTGGACAATCTCAAGCGCATTTTTTGTAGTATTATTTAACAGTGCGGTAGCTGCTGCCTGCGCAAAACCGCCACCAGAACCGATAGCAACAATTGGCCCATCCGGTTCAATAACATTGCCATCACCGGATACAATAAAACTACTTTTTTTATTCATTAATGCCAATAATGCATCGAGATGACGCAGATATTTATCTGTACGCCATTCTTTTGCCAACTCAACAACTGAACGTTTTAGATCACCTTCATATTCATCTAATTTATTCTCAAATTTTTCGAATAATGTAAGTGCATCGGCAGCTGCACCGGCAAATCCACCCAACACATTTCCTTTTGCAGTTTCAAATTGACGTACTTTTACTGCTTTCTGTTTCAGTGCCATATCGCCAAATGTAACTTGACCGTCGCCGCCAAGTGCAACTTTATTTTTTTTCCGAACTCCTAAAATGGTGGTCGATTTTATTTTAATTTTACTCAATTTAATTTCCTGTTTATCTAATCACAAAGAAGGCAAAGTTAATTATCTAACATATAAAAATTCTTTGCCTTCTTTGCGATTTAAATCCTACTATTTTACCAACAGCTCAAATAATTTTGAATCCGCCGGTAAAACGAGTGTTGTACTTGTATCTATAACACTTTTATAAGTTTCCAATGTTTTTAGAAACTCATAAAATCCAGGGTCTGCAGAATACGCTCTTGCATATATTCCAAGTGCGGTGGCTTCACCTTCTCCACGAGTTTCCTCTGCCAATTTATAAGCGTCGGCAAGAATGATTGTCTTTTCCTTTTCTGTTGTAGCAATAATCTTTTGCGATTCTTCATCACCTTCTGAACGATATTGATTTGCCTTTCTATCTCGTTCAGCTTTCATTCTTGCATATATTGATTCTTCATTTTCTCTAGGTAAATCAACACGCTTTATTCGAACATCGACAATTTCTATACCGTATGCGATGGTCGCATCATAACTTGCTTGTGTAACCGTATCCATTATCTGTTCGCGATTGTCTGTAATGATTTCCTGCATATTGTGCAAACCAAGTTCGCGTCGAATTTCAGAATAAACAATATCATCTAACCGCGTTATAGCTGTTGGAATTGTTTGTAAGGTCTGCAAAAACAATAGTGGATCTACAATTCTCCAACGTACATAGTTATCAACTGTAAGTGTCTTCTTATCAGTACTTAGTACTTCTGCCGGTTGAACATCATACTCCAAAAGTCTCTTATCAAAAAATACTGCATTTTGTATTGGTGTAGGTAGTTTCCAATGTAAACCTGGGGTTTGTATTGTACGAACAGGCTTACCAAATTGCAGTATAACTACCTGTTCGGTTACATCAACCTTAAAGACCGTGGTTAATAAGATGATTGCAATTAACACTATAATTATAATTGTTATTTTTTTCATTTTCCGCCTCCTACTGTCCGCTTAAGTTGAGCAAGTTTAATAAATTGCCATCTTTGTCATTAGGTACAATATATTTTTTTACACCAGGCAATATTTCTTCCATTGCTTCCAAATATAATCTTTTCTTTGTTACATCCCGCGCCTTGCGATATTCAACTAACATCGCACGGAATTTAGCCACATCACCTTCAGATCTCTTAATACGAGCCTCTTTAAATCCTTCAGCTTCTCTCAGCATTGCTTGCGCTTCTCCTCGTGCTTTAGGGATTACATCATTTCTATATCCCTGGGCTTCGTTGATCTTTCGATTTTTATCTTCCTTCGCGGATGCAACATCTTTAAATGAAGCTTCAACTTGTTGTGGCGGTGAAACCGATTGCAACTGAACCGCAACAATCAATATACCGGTTTCATATTTATCCAAAATTAGTTGCATTAATAATTGGGTTTCTTCTTGAATTTGAAATTTACCGGTTGTCAATGCCTCGTCAATAGTATGCTGACCAATCACTGTACGTAATGCAGACTCTGATACTTCTCTAATTGTTAGTTCGGGTCCAACAAAATTAAATAAATACTTTTCTGCTTCCTTAATTTTGTATTGAACTATCATTTCAGCATCAACTATATTTTCATCTCCTGTTAACATCAAACTTTCACTTTCAACTTTTCGAAATTGTTGATTACCTATATGACGAAATCCGACTTCCGATCTTTTTACTTCGGTTACCTTGGGGGTATCAACCTCCTCAATTGGTATAGGTAAATGATAACGCAAACCTGATTGAGCTATACGGGTTACTTTTCCAAAGGTTCTTACTACCCCAACTTCATCAGGACCGACACTATAGATACCTGTTAATAGCCACAATACCAATACTACTCCAATAATCGGAATAACACCGAGTGATAATAACTTTTCAGGTATATTTATTTCTACCTCTCCAAACACAACTTTACGTCCTGCCATAATTTCTCCTTATTATTTTAACTCACGTCGCAATCGTGCAACGGGATAATTAAGCTGTTCGCGGTATTTTGCTACTGTTCTACGAGCAATATTATACCCAACAGCTTGTAATTTTTCTGCTAACTTTTCATCGTTATACGGTTTTTTCTTATTTTCGTTCACAATTATATCTTTTAATACTTGTTTAATCAAGTTTGTACTAATTATCTCCCCAGATTGTTTCTTTGCACTTTCAGTAAAAAATGATTTTAATTCAAAAATTCCAAAGGATGTATCAACATATTTGCCCCTTGTTGACCTACTTATAGTTGAAATATCCATTTCAACTTCATCGGCAATATCTTGAAGCCTCATGGGATTTAAATCTTTAGTATTACCCGAAAAATACTGAGGCTGTTTTTCAATGATAGCTTTCATAACACGAATCATAGTATTACGACGTTGTTTTATAGCCTCAATAAACCAATTTGCAGAATCTGTTTGTTCCTTAAGATATTTGCGAGCATCAGTAGATATTTGTGCACTCTCTTCTAATAATCCAACATAATCAGGACTAATGCGCAATTCAGGTAAGCCGGAATCGTAATTCTGGATACTCCACTCGCCTTCACGCTCTCTCACAATCAAATCCGGTACAACAACCTCATCTCTGCCAAATATCTTTCCCTCACCTGGTCGTGGATTTAAATGTATAATGGCTTCTTTAGCTTCTGCTAATTCATCTTCAGTACAACCAAGTTTTTTTTGTAATAATTCATAACGCTTATTGCTAAAATCATCTAAGTAATCAGATACAATACGGTAAGCCATTGAATCT
The DNA here is from genome assembly GCA_964634215.1 of uncultured bacterium. GTDB lineage: Bacteria > Fidelibacterota > Marinisomatia > Marinisomatales > JAHJCW01 > JAHJCW01. Next base: position 162,054 of record CAZWKR010000003.1, on the reverse strand, counting down.
GACTTATCTTCTAACTGTATCAACAAACATTCTCTCAAGTCACGTGAAGCAATACCAAGTGGCTCTAAGTGTTGAACAAACTTCAGAATTTTTTCTACGTTTTCATCTTCTGTATTTAGTCGATCTGCTAACAATGATAATTCTACAGTGAAATAACCACGGTTATCTAAATTCCATAATATTTCTTCAGCGATAGTATGTTCAAATTCACTCAGCCCATAAATATCTAATTGACTCACTAATTCTTCTATGAAATCAGCCTGATATTTTTGTGGCAGTTCAATATTATCAGGAGAATATTGAAATAATGATCTTGGTTCGGGCTCATCTGCCTCAAAGGGGACATCTAATGTATCTCTGTCAGAATCGTTGATGGGTATTGGTGCATCATCTTCCCTCTGTATTTCTTCTAATACAGGATTGATTTCAAGTTCATTTAATATTTTTTGCTCAAGATTAACAATGTTAAGCTGTAAAAGTTTCGCTAGTAATATTTGGCGGGGAGCCAATATTTGTTTTTGGACTAATCTTTGTTGAAGTCTTTGCATCACAATTGAAATCTTTGTCCGAGATATAAACGTCTTACCTCTTTATCTCCTGCTAATTCATCAGAAGTACCAGATTTTAAAATTCTACCTTCGTATAAAAGATATGATCTATCTGTAATTGAGAGTGTCTCACGAACATTATGATCGGTTATTAATACTCCAATATCTCTATTTTTTAATGAATGAACAATTGACTGGATATCTTCTACCGCAATCGGATCTATTCCGGCAAATGGTTCATCTAACAAAATAAAATCAGGATTCAATGATAGCGTTCGACAAATTTCTACTCTACGGCGTTCGCCTCCGGACAGATTATATCCCTTGCTATTCCTAATATGTTGTATTGATAGATCATCCAATAAATTCTCGACTATCTGTTCTCTTATATCCTTTTTATGATTAGTCATTTCTAACACTAATCTTAAATTTTCCTCTACTGTAAGTTTACCAAAGATTGAAGGTTCCTGTGACAAATATCCTAAACCTAACCTGGACCGTTTATACATTGCCAATTCAGTTATGTCTTCATTATCAAGCAGAATATGTCCTTTAGATGGTTTGATCATACCGGTAATCATATAAAAGGTTGTTGTTTTTCCTGCTCCGTTAGGACCTAACAAACCCACAATTTCACCTTTACGAACTTCAATACTAACATCATTAACAACCCAACGTTTACCATACTGCTTAAATAATGATTTTGTTTTTAATCCAGTATGCTTTTTCATCTACTAGTTACTCCGCGTGGTTTTAGTATTTTCCAAAGCTCCATATTCATATCGGACTCAAATCCGATGCCATATAACGTATCGTTTGTTTCGGTTGTAATCATTACAGAATCATTAGTAAAAATTAACTCCTTTGTATTATCCCATGATAGGGTATCGGTATATAATGTAACACCGCTATCTGACTTAATAATAATATTGTCAATTGCCCGTAGAAAATTGGTGCGTTCATTCATCTCAGCTTTATCCGACAATAAACTCGACATATGATTTTCTTCGGCATTATAAAAATCTATTTGAACATTATTTTCCAAAGTTAAAAATCCTTTATTGTTAAATTGCTCAAGATAATCCGCTTTAATATCTGCACGTTTCAAACCTGCATTGGTAATTGTAATTCTTACATCCCAACTTTCTTGGTCGGGTTTTTCGGTTAATTCCTCATATTGATTGTTATCAATAATTGGAGTGTTGCAATTCGCGATGATTGCAGTAAATGCTAAAGACAGGATTTGTTTGTAAAAAGTTTTAAACATTATTTATAATTAACAAAAATTTTATCTTTTACTACCTGCAACGCTTCTTCATATCTACCTTGATTAGTTAATATCCAATCAATAGCTTCGCGAAATGCACCATTCCCACCATCTTTACTAGTTATATATATGGCTATATCCTTTACCAAGTCAACGGCATTATTTACAGCTATTGGTACTCCCACTTTGTACATTACTGGCAAATCAATAATATCATCTCCGATATATGCTATCTCATCATCATGTAAATTATATTTCTGTTTCAACTTAATATAAGGTTCAATTTTATCTAATGTTCCATTATAAACATCTTTAATCCGTAATTCTTTCGCTCTTGTTTCAGTTGCTTTAGAATACCGTCCTGATATTAGAGCAATTTTCAAATTTACAGCACGAGCAACTGCTATACCTGATCCATCAGTTACATTAAATTTCTTAAATTCGTCGCCGTTGTCACTTTTATATATTGCACCATCAGTTAATACACCATCAACATCTGATATTACAAATTTAATTTTCGATACTTTTTCTTTTAATGATTTATCCATTTTCTATTACCGCCTCACGAAGATGTTTAACTTTTACTAGTATACTTTCTAATTGATCCAACGGCCATTGTGTAGCTGAATCTGATTTAGCATTTTCAACATCATCGTGTACTTCCATAAATAACCCATTACATCCTGCGGCAACTGCAGCGTTGACCATAGTTGGAATATACTTGCGCACACCTCCAGTTGTGCTACCCACATTACCCGGCATTTGAGCGCTATGAGTACCATCAAAAATTACAGGATAACCACTTTCATCTTGCATAATAGGAATAGAGCGCATATCTACAACTAAACGATCAAATCCGAATGTATTCCCACGTTCTGTAATTAATATTCGATTATTTTCTGTACTTTCAATTTTTTCTATAATATTTTTAACTTTCCATGGAGACAAAAACTGTCCCTTTTTAATATTTACCGGTTTACCTGTATTACTAGCAGCAATTAACAAATCAGTTTGCCGACACAGGAAAGCCGGTATTTGAATAATATCTGCTACTTCTGCAATTGCTGTCGCCTGTTCCGGTAAATGCATATCAGTAATAATAGGTACATTCAGGTCACTTTTAACATCTGCTAATATTTGCAAACCTTCATCAATGCCGGGTCCTCTAAAAGATAAAACAGAGGTGCGATTCGCCTTATCATATGAACTTTTAAAAATAAAAGGTAAATCTAAACGGTCGGTAATTTTTTTTATTGCCTCTGCCATCATTAATGAATGGTCTCTGCTCTCGATTACACAAGGGCCTAATATCAACGGAAAATTTTTTCCGCCGAAAGAAATCGTTTCGGTTATATTAATTAATTTCATTTTTAAATTATTTTTTTGATGTGAAATTTACGGCAGCTTTAATGAAATCGCGAAATAAAGGATGAGCTCGATTTACACGGCTTTTTAACTCAGGATGGAATTGTGTGGCTACAAACCACGGATGATCTTTCAATTCAATTATTTCAACTAACTTTAAATCATTATTTACACCTGATATAATCATACCATTTTTTTCTAAACGCTGTCTAAAGCGATTATTTACCTCCCAGCGATGACGATGGCGTTCTGATGCAATGTTCCGATTGTAAGCAAAAAATGTTTTTGTTCCTTTTTTGATGGCACAATCATAGGCACCTAATCGCATTGTTCCACCCTTCACTTTGATTGCTCGCTGTGATTCCATCAGATCAATAACAGGATATTTTGTATCTTTATCAAATTCAGTACTATTTGCACCTTTCAATCCGCAAATATTTCGGGCAAAATCAATAACCGCACACTGCAATCCCAGACAGATACCCAAAAACGGGACATTATTCACTCTGGAGTATTCACAGACTTTGATTTTTCCTTCCGCTCCGCGCGGTCCAAAACCAGGCAAAAGCAGTACACCATCTACATCTGAAAGTGATATTTTTATATTCTCGTCATTAATTAACTTATCGGTTTGAATCCATTTTAAGTTAACTCGAGCATCATTTTCAACTCCGGCATGTATAAATGCTTCCATAACACTTTTATAAGCATCGGGAAGCTCAATATACTTTCCGCACATCGCAATTGTCACTTCTTGTTTCGGCTTATTATACCGATTCATAAACTCTTTTAATTTATCAACGTCCGGCAATCGCTTTAACTGCAATCGCTCTGCGATAATTTCTCCAACCTTTTGCTTATACAATGATAAAGGTACTTCATAAATACTTTCAACTTCATAACCTTCAATTACATTAGTAGGAGCCACGTTGCAAAATAGTGCAATTTTATCGATAACTTCCTGAGTAATTGAGCGTTCCGTTCGGCATAGAATTATATCGGGTGAAAGCCCGATTTCACGCAACTTCATAACCGAATGCTGAGTTGGCTTAGTTTTCAACTCTTCACTCGCCTTAATGTATGGTACAAGTGTTAAATGCATAATTAAATAATTATGGTAACCCAATTCAACTGATAGCTGCCGGATAGCCTCCATGAATGGCAGACTTTCAATATCACCAACCGTGCCACCGACTTCGCAGATTACTACATCAAATTCATTGTTAACATTAACTGCATTGATACGACGTTTCAGTTCGTTGGTAATATGTGGTATAACTTGTACAGTTGCACCAAGGTAATCACCGGCTCGCTCTCTATCTAACACTGTGCTATAAACTTGCCCGGCTGTAGCATTATTTTGCGCACCCATATTTTCATCTATAAATCGTTCATAATGACCTAAGTCCAAATCAGTTTCAGAACCATCATCAAGAACAAATACTTCACCATGCTGATATGGATTCATAGTACCAGGATCAACATTCAAGTACGGATCGAGTTTTAATATTGTTACTCGTAAACCGGAACTCTTTAATAAGTATCCGATTGATGCTGCAGCAATCCCCTTACCTAATCCAGAGATTACACCACCTAACACAAAAATATATTTTGTCTTTTTTTTCATCTTATAAATTTAATTGTTCTAAGTCTTCAGTTATATCAATTCCTCGGTAAGGATAATTACATATCGCCACTCTAATAGGTATCCCATTATCCAAGGCACGCAATTGCTCTAAATTTAACAATTTCTCATTCTTAGATTGCTCCAATCGAGTGAAAGTCTCTAAAATATTCTTCCTGTACCCATAAATTCCAATGTGACGAAAATATTTTACTTTCTCATTGTTTACTTCTCTGTAAAAATTCAAGGCATTAAAATTTTTATCAACTTTTACTTTTACTGTATTCCGGTTTTTAAAATCGCCCTTAATGATTATTGTACTTGCTAATGTCGCAATTTTAACTGTTTTATCATCAAATACCGAGATTAAATCATCAATCATTGTTGGATCAAGCATCGGTTCGTCACCTTGGATATTAATGACAATTTCAGCGTCAATATCTGTTACTGCTTCCGCAATACGATCGGTGCCAGATTGATGTTTTTGTGAAGTCATTGCAATTTCAATATCATAATCTTTTAGTGCATCAACCGTCTCTTGTGAATCAACTGCAATTAATACATTATCTAGTTTTTTTGCTTTTAACGCACGTTCATACACATGCACAATCATTGGTTTATTACGAATGGGGAAAAGTATCTTACGGGGGAAGCGGGTCGATTCCAAACGAGCAGGAATGACTCCGATAATCACTATCGGATTTCTCCGATGGAATAAATTGATATATGTACACTCATAACTAGATTAAAAAGTCGGACGAATTTATTAGTTCGTGTTAGCTAAATACAAGGGAAACGAATACATATTTTATATTTTCCCATCATAAATCTCAAGTTTAAAAGAAACCGTAGAAATTGTAACTTTCGGCCTCAAATATTAACAGAAATGGAAAAAACCAAATATTTTACAGAAGCAACTATATATGAACATGCCAAATCAATGTACCGAAAACTTGGTAGTCAATTTGATTTGCATAAAGATCAACTAATACCTCAAAAATCAGCCTTGCTTATTCTAGATATGCAAAAGTTCTTCCATGATAAAAAATCCCATGCATTTATTCCAAGTGCCCAGGCTATAATCAATCCGATCCTATCCATAGCTGATTTATTTATAAACAATAATCTTCCAATAATTACAACCAAACATATTAATTCCAAGGAAAATGCAAAGCAAATGGACTCTTGGTGGCGCGATATTTTGACGAATGATAGTGAATTAAGTCAAACAATTTTGGAATTTAATCTTCCACAAGCTGAATTAATTATTAAATCTCAATATGATGCTTTCTATGACACAAATCTTCATGAAATATTACAGAAGAATAAAATTGAACAAGTAATTATTGCCGGTGTTATGTCACATTTATGTTGTGAGACAACCGCACGATCTGCATTTATGCGAGGATATAATGTGTTTTTCCCGATTGATGGAACTGCAACTTATAATGAGGAATTCCATCTTGCGACACTAACAAATTTAGCACACGGTTTTGCTAATATCACTTTAATTGAAAATTTAATGCAAGCGTTTAATGGCAACTAAAAGTACAGACGTAATTATTATTGGAGCCGGACCTGCCGGAATTGCTTGTGCCATTCAATTAAAGCGCTATAATATTGATTTTATAATATTCGAAAAAGGTGAAATTGGCGGATTACTGCACAATGCTAATCTTGTTGAAAACTATCTCGGTTTTCCAATTGGTATAAGTGGTAAAAATCTCGTACAGTTACTAAACAAACAATCTCAGATCGCTAAAATCAATATAAAATATGAATTAATTAATTCTGTTAATTACGAAAATGATAATTTTATTTTAGAATCTAATAATGGAAGATATAATTCAAAATACTTGATTATTGCAAGTGGAACAAAACCAATAATACCAAAAATCCCAGTTATCAATGATAACATAAAAGATAAAGTATTTTTTGATATTTATAAATTAGGGAAAATTAAGAATAAGAATATTGCTGTCATTGGTTCAGGAGATTGTGCATTTGATTATGCACTTAATCTAAGCAAGAATAATACAGTAATAATCCTAAATCGGAGTAACCGAATTAAAGCTCTGCCAATTTTACAAGATAGGGCTTCCGAAATTGAAAATATTAAATATTTTAGTAGTACATCTGTAAAGCAAATTGAATCAAAGGATAATAAGATTGCTCTTTCATGTATTCCTAAAATTGTAACTAATGTCTTTGATTACATTCTAATTGCTATCGGACGTGAACCAAATCTTGATTTTATTAATAAAGATTTATTGACAATCCCAAATATCTTTCAAATTGGCGATGTAAAAAATGGACAATTTCGACAGACATCTATTGCTGTAGGCGATGGAACTTTTACCGCTATGAATGTTAATAAGATATTAAATCCAGGAGATTAATGAAAGTAATTGCAAAAACCGGAAATGATAAATTGGCAACCGTGTATATCGCACAATCGGAGAATGGTAAACTGATAGAATTTGTAGAATCAGTCCCACCACCATATACCATCTCTGAGAAATGGGTGTTGATTATTTCAACATTATATGGATGTCCTATTAAGTGTCGATTTTGCGATGCCGGAAGTTTTTATAGCGGTAAACCGACTAAAGATGAGTTATTATTTCAAATCGATTATTTGATAAAAAATCGTTTTGGAGGTACGAGTGTGCCATCTGAAAAATTTAAAATTCAATTTTCACGGATGGGCGAACCTTCATTTAATCCCGCCGTATTGGAGGTCTTAAAAGAAATCCCAAGCCGTTACAATGCATCAGGATTTTATCCTTCGCTTTCGACTATTGCCCCAAGAGGAACAGGTAATTTTTTTGAGCAATTATTAATTATCAAAGACAAGCATTACAAAGATAGATTCCAATTCCAGTTTTCTATACATAGTACTGATATTAAACAAAGAAATTGGCTAATACCCGTTAAAACCTGGGGCTTTGATAAAATGGCTCAATTCGGAGAAAAATTTCACAATGGAAGCAATCAAAAAGTTACGCTCAACTTTGCATTAGCCGATGATTCAATTGTTGACCCTAATGCATTATTGAAATATTTCGATCCTGATAAATTTTTAATAAAAATTACACCTGTTAATCCTACATATAAGGCGACTGAAAATAATTATAATTCTTCAAAGACTAAATCAAGTGAATACCGTGGATTGGTAGAAGAATTAGAAAATATTGGTTATCAAGTAATTGTAAGTATTGGTGATTTAACTGAAAATGAAATTGGTAGTAACTGCGGTCAGCATGTTATGAATTTTTTAAAGAATAAAGTTGAATTCGATAATAGCTACACTTTTCCGATACAAAACTGTTCAGTTTAATTGGTTTATTCGTAACGTAAGGCATCGATGGGGTCAAGCTTAGCTGCTTTATAAGCAGGATAAATACCAAACCCGATACCAATTACTGAACAAACAACTAATCCAATAATTGCCCAATCAACAGGTATTTTTGCCGGTACATTTAGGAGTACAGCAACAAGGTTACCTCCTGCAAGACCTAATACTACACCTACAATACCACCAAATTCGCTTAAAAATACTGCTTCGGCTAAAAATTGAGTAAGAATATCCCGACGAGTTGCGCCAATCGCTTTGCGAATACCTATTTCCTTGATCCGTTCAGTCACAGAAACTAACATAATATTCATAATACCGATACCGGCAACTACTAAAGCGATAACGCTCACAGCAAATGCAAATAATTTTACACCAGCTGTAAAACTCCCAAATGTCTCTATTAACTCAGCATTAGACGAAACTTCAAAATCATTCTCAGTCCCCGGAGGCACTTTTCTAATCGCTCTAATTATTCCAATTGCCTCATCCATAGTTTTATCATATAATTCAGCTGATGGCGCCTCTACAGTTACCTGCAACGAAGCATCGCTATCACTAAATCTTTGTAAATAGTTTGAAATTGGAATAAGTACAAAATTATCTTGGCTCTGTCCAAACATTTCACCCATTCTTTCCAAAACCCCTATAACCGTAAAACCAATACCTTCAATAGAAATAGTTTTCCCAAGTGGGTCTTCAAAGGGAAAAAGTTGATCAACAGCGTCCATGCCTAAAATAACTACTCTTCTATAATTATCAACATCCTGTTGATTTATATCTCTGCCATCTGAAATAAAATTATTATACGTACGTAGTGCACCAACTGCTCCTCCCGCAACAGCGATACCTTTTGTTCGTTCATCTTTATATTTGATTGTAATACCACCTCTACCCTCGGCAACTGTAACAAGTGTAGGAAGAGTTGCTTTTTCTTTCAACTGAACAAACTGATCATAGGTAATATCTTTTCTATTGCGATATTTAGCGTCTCTATGACCTATTTGTATGAGAGGATATTTTTGAATCATAAATGTATTTGTTCCAAATACATTCAAACCTGATGTTATTGACGATTCCATAGTACGGATTGCAGTCATAACGCCAATAACGGAAAACACACCTATTGCAATTCCTAATAAGGTTAAAATTGAGCGGAGTTTATTGGCTTTTAATGCATCTACCGCCATACGGAAACTTTCTTTAAGAGTATTTTTTAAATGGCTGCGTTTTGTTCTAGTCATAACTTAACGCCTCAATCGGATCTAATTTTGCTGCTCGATATGAAGGCACTAATCCAGACATAATACCTACAACAAGACTTATTACAACTGCTAATATGGCTAAAGAAACAGGCATTTCCGAAGGTAATATTTTATCAATAGCAAAACTTAAGCCGAATGCAAGTCCAAGCCCAATCAGTCCTCCCATGAGACATATTAGTACTGCCTCAATTAGAAATTGACTAAGGATTACACCGCGGGTTGCACCAATCGCTTTCCGAATACCTATTTCCCGTGTGCGCTCTTTAACTGATACAAACATGATATTCATTATACCTATTCCACCAACTATTAAAGATAAAACTGTAATAAAGATTCCTGTTCCGCCAATGGCTAGCTTAATGCTATTATAAGTTGTTTCGAATGCTTCTTGCTTATTGATAGCAAAATTATCAGGCTCCTCAGGTCTAATTTCCCTTAACCTTCTCATTATGGAACGAACTTCATATTCAGCTTCTTCCATATAATCTTTATCAACTTTTACGGATAACCGAAAAAATCCCCTGCGAGAGAATAATCTCTGAAAAGTACCCAATGGAATAATTGCTTGAGTATCCATACTTTGTAAACCTAAGAATTTTCCTTGCTTTTCGACCACACCAATTACGCGGAATTTATATGGCCCAATTTTAACGTTTTCACCAATTGGATCGGAATTATCAAATAACTCCTCCGCAACATCGTAACCAATAACAGCTACCCTTGACCCTGAATTATGTTCACCATCCGTAATAAATCGACCTTTCTCAATTGTAGTATTTGAAGTTTGCATATAATCTGTTGTAGTGCCAATAACGGATACTCCGGTAATACTTTTTTCATCTCGCGACATTTCGGACATTCTAAAGCTCTGTGGCGATGCGGCTAAAACATATTTTCCATGTTCTACTAATTTTTCCGCAAACTCAGGTTTAATATCGGGTCGATTTCTTAATTCCCAATAATCCTGATTTCCAAACCATTCAAATTTGGATATATAAAATACATCTTTCCCAAGCATCGACATACTTTTCTCAAAAGATTTATCTAAACCGGAAATGAGTGTCCCCATTAGTGTAACTGCCAAAACTCCAATGATTATTCCCAGCGCAGTGAGAAAGGAACGCATTTTACTGGAAAATATTGCGCTGATTGCTATTCGTATATTTTCAAATAATAAGTGGAACATGATTAATTTAATTATTTATTGTTCTTTTGATCTGTGCGGATTTTGCCATCTAAAAGATTGATAGTCCGATTTGCATGTTCGGCAATATAACGCTCGTGAGTTACTAATATAATTGTATTTCCTGCATCATGAAGACTGTCAAAAATCTTCATAATTTCTTCACCGCTTTTACTATCCAAATTACCTGTAGGTTCATCAGCTAAAATGATTGATGGATCAGTTACCAATGCGCGTGCTATCGCTACTCGTTGGCGTTGACCACCAGACATTTCGTTTGGTTTATGTTTCATTCGATCACCAAGACCTACTTTTTCAAGTGCAGTTTTGGCATAATCTAAGCGTTCATCTCGTGGAACATTTGCATAAATAAGAGGAAGTTCTACATTTCGCAAAGCGGTCAATTTGGATAATAAATTAAATGTCTGAAATACAAAACCGATTTTCCGATTTCGAATTGATGCTAATTGATTGTCATCCATTTCATGTACAGGTTCACCTTCAAAAATATAAGTACCTTCAGATGGTGTATCTAAACAGCCTATTACATTCATTAGAGTAGATTTCCCAGAACCTGAAGGTCCCATAATAGAGATGTATTCATTTCTTTCGATATTGAGATCCACACCGTCTAAAGCATGAACATCTTCAGCTCCAAGATTGTATATTTTTTTCACCGCCTTAAAAACGATCATTTCACCATTTTTTATTGATGCGGACATTTATTTACTAGTCCTCTTTTTGATTTTTATTTGAACTGCCTTTTACTTCAACTATGGTCATATGTTTTAAATCTCGGCTAATAGACTTATAACTACCGATTACAATTTCATCGCCTTCTTTTAGTCCATCTAATATTTCATAATGATCTTCAGAAGAAATACCTACTTTTACAGGTTTAACAATTGCATATTTCTGATTCTTCTTAAGCGGTCGTTCTCGCCGTCTACTCTTTTCATCTTTTTCATCAGTATTATCTTCTTTATCCGTAATAATGAAAACCACCTCAATCATTTCTTTCTTTTTCTTGGCATCAGTGACTACTTCACTATCATCTGATTCGTCAGATTTCTCTGTTTTCGACTTACGTCCGCGTTTTTGCTTTCGATCAGCTTCTTCTTCCCATCCTTCCTGTCGAACAGTTAAGCATTGAATTGGAATAGCTAAAACATCCTCTTTAACATCTGTTATGATATCAGCAGTAGCACTCATGCCGGGACGAATATTTTTCGGTATGTTAAGCATTTGTACTTTTACTTCAAAGTTGGTTACCTGTTCTTGTGTGCCAAGTGATTGAGTTTCTGCAATATGAGCAATTTCGCTGACGACACCGTAAAAAACCGTATCTTGAAAAGCATCAATTTCAATTTCTGCTGTATCACCTACGGCGATTGATACAACATCATTTTCGTTAACATCTACAAGCACTTCCATTTTAGATAGATCTGCAACTATCATCAGTACATCTGCTTGGAACATGGAACCTAAAGCCATTTCACCGACTTCTTTGGCAATCATTGCAACCGTGCCTGATTGTGGTGCAACTATACGGGTCTTAGACAGCTGATCCTCCTGAGACGATAAACCTGCAACCGCCTGCTCAAGTTGACTTTCTGCAAGTTGGTGTTGAGCTATGATAGATTCTAATTCTTGTTTAGAAATGAGGTCATTTTCGAAAAGTGAAACTGTACGTTCTTTTTGCGCTTTCATTTGCATTAAACTGGCACGCGCTGATTTTACTGAAGAGCGTGCTTGGTTATACGATGCTCTAACCTGTTTCTCGTCTAATGAAATTAAATGTTGACCTTGAGTTACATAATCACCTTCTTCTACCGTTATATCTGTAATCCATGCTGATATAGTTGCACTGATCTTTACTTCGACTTCCGGTTGAATGATACCACTACCGTTGACTTTGTGTATAACAATTTGTCGTTCTACTTTTTCAGTATCAACTGAAATTGCTTCGGTGTCCGATTTCATTAGATTCCCAGCAACTAGTATAATCAGAACTGTTACTACTCCAATGATTATCCACAATTTCTTTATATTTTTTTTCTTTTTAGCCAAAACTAACTCCTAATTATTGTCAAAAACTTGATCTAAAATTCCCAATTGTGCATTAAGATATGCTTCTTGAATCCTAGCATCGTATTTTGATGAAACCAAATCTACGCGAGCCCGTGTTACAGAAACTTGAGCATCTAATAATTCTAATATAGATGCTGAACCTAATCTATAACGCTCACTAACCAGTTTAAAATCTTCTTCGGCGGACGTTAATATTTCCTCATTAATCGGTATTATTTTAAAATAATCACTTACTACTCCCAATACACTTTCCAAGCGCACAATTGCATCATTCTTAACGGTGGTCACGTCATTTTCTTGCTTTCTTACGGCAAGTTTCGCTTGCTGTGATTGTGTCGAAAGTGCCATTCCGTTAAATATCGGAAATGATAGATTCAAGCCAGTTGTCATCATCCAGTCGTCTTTAAAGGCGTCTGAGAGCCCGCTAAATTCAGTATCAAAAGCTTGATATGACAATGAAGCATTTAATGATGGTAGTCGGGATGCAATGGTCAGTTTCTTTCTTAGTTTAGCATCAGTAAGTTGAGCTTCAGCAGCCAATATTCCGGGATTATTCAGTTTCAACATATCAATTGCTTCTGCAAAATCTGTAACAGGTTCGAGCGATACAATGTCATCACTTATAATTAATTCATTATTATCACCAATCATTCCCATCGCATTGCGGAGTTCGGATATTGCAACGTATAATAATGCCTGTTGAGTTATCAGCGCTGATTTTGCAGTACCACGAGCTACTTCAGATTTTAACAAATCGGTTTTCTTGGCAGCACCAAGATCATATTTTTTCTGAGCTAATTCAACTTGTTGTTCCGCGAGTTCCAAACTTTGTTTAGCAACTTCCAATAGCTGTTGTTTTTTTAACAATTGGAAATAAGTTCGATGAACTTCAGCAATAACATTGGTACGTACTTGTCTTTCGAATTGTTGCGAAATTTTGTAATTATTATTCGCTTGTGCGATACGATTCCACCAGCCACCGCCATCAAATATATTTTGTACACCGGTTATTCCTGCAGACCACGATGTTGTCGTGGGAAATAAATCACTTTTAGCATAGCTTGTTTCATTTCGTCCACCAGAAAAATATACCGATGGTAAAATATTACTAAGCGCACCTATTTTTCCTACTTTAGCTGACTTTAAATCAAGTTGCGCTGATTGTAATGTTTCTTTGTTGTCTAACGCAATATTTACGCAATCGCTTAGCGATAACTTCTGAGCGTATATCACACTTGATAATATTAATATTATTGATAAAATTGATATTTTAATTCTCATCTTATATTTACCCTGTTAATCCTACAAAAAAGCTAGAAAATCCTGCACCAATAACCCGAAGGACTATCCATGCAACTAACATTGCGATTAAATATGGTTTTGTTTTTTTATTATAAATAATTCCCATACCTATGGCTATTAATATAATTCTCCAAATTGCAAATATATCAATACCTGACAATAGAGAATTAATGAACGTTCCCTTTTCCCCAATTCCTAAAACACCCAGTCCCGTATATACTTCTAACGACCATTTACTTAACATTAACGGGATTTTAACAATTGATTCTAAAATTACTATCATATACGCCCAAGCAGTTATATTTACCAATTGTCCATATTTCGCCGATCCGCCCATAAATGTATTGCCCACGATTAATGCAACTAATGCCATAAAGAAAACAACAATAGGATTGCCTAGAAAACTAAAAATCCAACCCATGTAGTTAGGACCGGACATCCTTTCATCCATTTTAGCAATTATTTCTTCTTTTTGATCATCGGCAATTCGCGAATTACTTTCAATGCGTTCAATAGCAGCATCGTATCCTGCTTCCGTGGCTAAATCTTGAATTGCCCAAAAAGATAATACACCAACCACTGCTAGTATTAGTAAGGGAATCAGTGCTTTTTTAAAGTTATAATCCTTTACTGCTTCAAAAACTTTACTCGGAGCAGTATACGAGTTAATTACATTTGCAAGTATTGACATGATATGATCTTCCTATTAATAAGTTAGTTTGACACAATGACAACTTAAAGGTTGTCAATAATATTAAGGAAATTAACGATTTATTTATATAAAAGTTCATTTCTTGTACCACTCATAAAAAATTGTTAACACAGAGGATTGTAAGCCAAATCTATTAATATATATAAATTATAATTATCTGTTCTATGTCAATATTTTTACGGTTTCAACATAAGTAAATTTATCCTTATTGTAGCATTCCGGCTCACAATGTGTTCTATAATGCGACAGTATTCAGGGATTTCCCTATTTCTATACTAGTAATATTACTGAGTTTAGGTGTTTGGCACACTATTTGTTACATTAAATACGAAGAGATAACCATAACAGTATTTTCACTTCAAAAGATGTTATTTATTAGATGTTGCGTCCGATAAAAACATCAAAAAAGTAAAAATAATAAGAAAATAAGTAAAAGGAGTACATAATGAAACTGATAAATAGAATATTACTAGCGATTCTGGTTGTGAGTATTTCGACCGCTTACTCACAAGACAGTAATTCGGATAATCATAAAGTATCTATCGAGATACCTGAAATAGCCCTACTTGATATTGAACCTAATGCCTCTAAAGATATTTCAATCACCATGGAAGCCCCAACGGAAGCTGGAGAAACAATGGCTGACCAAACGGACAACAATTTGTGGTTAAACGTAACATCAATTGTTGCTACAGGAAACACAAGAGATATTTCAGTAAAAATTGATGCACCAATCACCGGTCTTGATCTTAAAGTTGAATCTGCAGCATATGCCGGTTCAGGATTTGGTTCTTGGGGTTCAGCTCAACCAGAGGTTACTCTAAGTACGGCTGATCAAACATTAGTAAGTGGTCTTAAAAGTGGATACACCTTTAATGGTGCCGATAACGGATATAATCTGACTTACACTGCATCACCAAAAGCACACGCAGATTTTGGCGACATGGTTTCAACTATAGGAACAGATATCACTGTCACATATACACTTACTCCATAAAACAACTATGGATAATATAAAAAGGTTGCGTTCACTGATGTGTTCGCAACCTTTTTTTTACTAATAAATATATAAGTAGGCAAAAAACCACCAAACCAATAAAATACATTTATTAAGTTCTTAGATTGTAATCATCTCTATATTTGTTAAATTAATAATATAAAACTGCAATATTTAATATTGAATAATAGAACAATGAAGATTTTCCGCTTAGTAGTAATACTTTTACTGTCTGCCATAACATTTCTGATTTACGGTGATGATGATAAAGACGATATTCATACAATAAGAATACTAATTCCCAAAATAGCATTATTGGATATCGAATCTGTTAATACAAAGAATATCACATTGAAGATGTTATCCCCATCAGAAGCGGGGAATCCACTTATGAGTGCGTCCGACAATAGGATTTGGTTGAATGTTACATCTGTTATTGAATCAGGAAATACTCGAAATATAACTGTTAAAATTGATGAACTATTAACAGGGATTGATCTAAGAGTAGCATCTGATGCTTATTCGGGATCCAGGTTTGGATCATGGGGAACTCCTCACTCTGAAATTACATTAACACAATTGGATCAGACTTTAGTAAGTGGAATAAAAAGTGGGGAAAGTGGAGACGGGGCACATAGTGGATTTAATATAAAATATATAGCCCAAAGTAATGATGCCAATTATGGCAATATCACAAGTACAAATGGGGAATCTATAACAGTAACCTATACATTAACTCACTAAGGAAAAGTATAATATTTAATCATGAAAAAAATATTAATTACATTATTGATAGCGATTAATACTGTATTGGGGGGTGTAGCAGTATTAAATGGATTAGCACACGAACTTAATGTTACACCGGGCAACACATATCAAGGTAAAATAGAATTACAAAATGCTTCTGATATAGCACAGGTAGTTACTATCTATCAATCTGATATGACGACAAAGTACACCGGCGAAACATTTTATTCAGACTCAATGACTAATGACAGGTCAAATCTCAGTTGGATAAACATCTCGAGTCTAAGCGTAACACTTGAAAGTAAAGAAAAAGGGAGTATCGACTTTCAGATCACTGTGCCTAATTCAAATACACTAGCCGGTACATATTGGAGTGTTATTATGGTTGAACCTCGTGATCCGATTCATGTACAAGAGGACGAGAGTGGGTACAGCATCCAATCTAAAGTTAGGTATGCAATTCAAATTGTTTGTAATATCGGTGAAACAGGAACCACTGACCTAAAATTTTTAAACATTTCTCAAGAATTATTCAATGAGAAACAATACCTAGAGGTAGATATTGAGAATAACGGACAAGTCCTTATTAAGCCAACTTTAAGTCTTGAATTATTTGATGTTCAGGGAACCGGAATTCCGATTATTAAAGTAGAAAAACAGAGAATTTTTCCAAATTCTTCGAAAAAATATATTATTGAAATAGACAATATTAAACCTGGTGTATACCAGGGAATTTTAATAGCCGATTGTGCAACAGATGATCTTTTTGGTGTCAATATTACTCTTAACTTAAAAGACGATGGCTAAAATTCGTGATCTATTTGTTTCAATATTACTGATTTGTTCTCAGGCTTTTAGCCAAAACATTGGTGCTCAGTTAATTAAAGGGTTGCCATCAAACTTAAGTCCCGGATCAAGCAGTACCATTGTATTTAGATTATCGAATAATAATACTCAAGATGTTACCTTAAATGCTGAAATAAAAGCACCGTCGAACTGGCGGTTATTCTATAACGAATCTATACCAATTCAAGGAAACTCTGTTGCTATTCTACCAATTGGCGTAAGGATTCCCCTTGCTACTCAACCGGGATTTTATCAGATCTTTTTGGAATTAGACAGTTCATATTTGAACTATAATGATACAATTAGTGTCGAAACGTATGTTCTAAAAAATATTGATATCGTAGTACAATTAGTTGATGCTCCCAAAATATCTATGTCAGGTAAAGATATATTAGCGGATTTTAGTATCTATAATAAAAGTAACAGTAAGCGTAAAATTCACTTGGAGTCTTCTACCAGTACAGTAAATGGTACAAAAAACCTGACACTTGAAATAGGAGAAACAAAAGTTGTAAACGTATTTTGTACAACCGATCCTGAATTAAAAAGAACTGTAAATCAATTGATTGATTTATCTGTTTCATCAGGCCCTTATCAAAAAATTGGAAAAACTTATGTAACAGTAATTCCTTCGAAAAACTACAAAACAGATAAATATCATAGACTTCCTACAGAAATGAGTGCTATGTATCTATATCGAAATTTTGGTGATTATAAATATACAGGATTTCAGGGTAATTTGTTTAGTAGCGGTAGTTTAGATCCAGAAAACAAACATTATTTAGAAATCAGAGCAAGAGGACCTGATCAATTTGATAATTCGATATTAGGACTTTATGAAGAATATTATCTTAATTATAAATCTAATAATATTCATTTGTTTATTGGTGATGATACATATTCACTTACACCCTTAACTGAATATGGAAGATTCGGTACCGGCATTTTAGCCGAATACAACGAACAAAACTACGAACTTGGTTTCTTCTATATGCAACCAAGGTTTTTTCCAGACTATAAAGAGGAATTAGCAGGTTACCTAAACTATAATTTTGATGATAAGAATACGATTGGGCTATCATATTTACAAAAAAATCCTGATGGATTGGACAAACCAATTAGTATTTATTCTGCTGTATATACTATTAATCCATTGGAACATTTAGAGCTGGATGTCGAATATTCTATTGGGAAATTGGAGGAAGAAATAGGAACCGGTTATAGTATAGAACTTTCAAATCAGACTAAAAAGACTCATGCGACTGTCCAGATAGTAGATGCGGGTAAAGATTTCCCTGGTTATTATAATAACACTCGTTATTTAAATGGTAATTTTCAATATATAATGAATAAAAATTTGAAAATATTTTCAAATTTTCATGAAGATGAAAGTAATGCTCAGCGAGACACTTTGTATGGTGTTTCACCTTTTTCAAAATATTTAGTTGGTGGATTGTCCTTTTCGTATCGACCACAAGATTATTTTAATTTACATGTTGGGAAACGTGAGAGAAGAGACAGGATGCCACTCCAAAAATTTCACTATAAAGAAAATTTCTCTAGAATATCTTTTGTAAATAATTTTAATAATTTTCAAACTAACATAAATGGTGAGCTTGCTAGTACTACTAATTATATAACAGATTCTGGTGGACAATCATATAAAGGTTCACTAACTCTACGTTACAAGCTTTCTCAAAAACTGATAATCAGTTCATTTCTTCAATATTACGATACCTATAGATATTCTGAAGATCGAGCACAAGAAGTAATTTATGGGGGTGAAACATCCTTTAATTTTACTTCACGTACAAATTTGAATATATCATTTCAAAATACTCATAATGTAGAAGACTACTATCGTGATCGAAGTCTATTTGATTTGCGATTTACCAAAGTATTACAAGAAAAACATAAATTTGAATTTCTATGGTCAGAATCTTTAAAACAAAAACAAATCGACGACAGAGATACTTATATTGGTCTTAAATATACTTTCCACTTTGGGATTCCATTGAAAAAAACGAAAGACCTTGGCAGTCTTCAAGGAAGATTAATTAATAAAGGAGTTAAAAATATTGCAAATATTATATTGAATCTTGGGGGACGGATACAGGTGACTGATGAGGATGGTTTGTTTATTTTCTCAGACGTCCCACCCGGTGATCATTATCTGTATATTGATAATGCTTCGTTGAATTTTAATGACATTGCTACTGTAAAGACCCCAATGATCGTTACAATTGAACCTGACAAATTAACAGATATACAAATAGGACTAACAAAATCAGGTAATATATCAGGTAGTGTTTTGCTAGATTTTGAGGATGAAAGGTCAGAACGATTGACTTCTGATGAAGGTGAAATAAACAATAAGGATGTTATTGTTGAACTTCAGTTAGACGATGAATTTTATCGTACTATTGTTAATTTAAATGATACTTTTCAGTTTACCGGCTTACGCCCCGGAGATTGGGCGGTAAGAGTTTATCATAATAGTCTCGGAAGCAATTTTACAATTAAAAATTCAGAAATGATTGTAAATTTAAAGGCAGGCGAATCTACTACTATAAATGTTAATGTTATAAAAAAGGCTAGAAGAATAAGGTTTCAAACTAGAGAAATAATTGTTAACTAATATGAAATATAAATCAATAGTATTATTTATATTTTTTTTATGGACGGTTAATGTTTGTTTTGCGCAAACCCAGTCTATGCAAAATATATATTTCACGCTTCCCGTGATAGCTCTTTTAGACATAGAACCTAATACAAATGATATAATTTTGGAGTTTGATGCACCCTCTGAACCGGGGAACGAACTCACTCCAGTTGGAGGAGATACAAAGTGGTTAAATTATACAACTACATTAGCCCGGGGTGGGACACCCAAAAATATAACTGCACAAGTATCAGCTTCTACCAATATTTCAGGACTGACAATTTCAATAATTATTTCAAGTTATAATGGACGTGGTAGAGGAGTTTTTGGAACGTCGGTAGGAACTATTAATCTTTCTACTACAGCGCAAACAATTATATCAGGAATTGGAGGTTGTTTCACTAATAATGGAGCAAATAACGGACATGAAATTGAATATAGTGCTTCTATAGATGACTATTCAGTTTTTGAACTACCGGTTACCAGAAATATGGATGTAATCTATACAATCAGCAACTAAATGAAAAACTTACTATTATTAATTTTTTATATAGGATTTATTCATATCCTATCCGCACAATCAATCAGAGTCACCGGACACTGGAATTATACAATTCCAACGACCGACATTACAGATGCCGGTGAAGATTTTACTGGAACTTATACAAGTAGTGTTAACCAATCATACTTAGATATTGAATATTCCGGCAAATGGTTGATCTTGGTCCAAAAGAATGATATTGATTGGAATAACGATATACATGTCTATGTACATCGCACTGGAGATGGTTGGGGAAGGGGACAAATATCAGGTGGAAAAAACTATAAACAAATAAGAAATAATAATGTGACTATATTCAGTGGTAGAAGGTTCCGTTATGATATACCACTTCAATATCAAATTCGCAACATCTCAGCCATAATTCCAGCCAGCAATTATATTACCGAAATACTTTATACAATAACATTAAATTAGTCTAAACCAATTTAATAACATTGATAAGCTAATCAATATAGTTATCCTTTATTTTCATCAAATGTGCTAATGCTGCTTCGTATGTATTATCTATCTTACCATCAAGAATGGCATCTTCGATGGCAGATTTTAGCTGACCCACTTTTTTACCTTCTTTTAATCCGCAAATTTTCATTATTTCATTGCCTCGCACGGGCGATTGGAATGCTCTAAATTTATCGCGCTTGACCACATCCTGCATAAATTTTTCGACTCGTTCAAAATTGCCCATGTAACGTTTCACACGCCCGGGGTTCTTACTAGTTATATCCGCACGACAAAGTGTTAACAGATCATCTGTCTCCTCACCTGAAGCAACCATTAATCGTCTAACTGCTGAATCCGAAACGCCTTCCTTGGCAAGTGCAATAGGACGTAAATGCAATACTATCATCTTGCTTAAGTAATCTCTTAATTCGTTGGATAACTTCATGCGTTTGCTAATTTTTTGAAACATGCGTGAACCAACATCATCGTGCCCGTGAAAAGTAAATCCCTTGGTTTTATGAATACGCCGTGTTTTCGGTTTCCCGATATCGTGTACTAGCGCGGCAAACCGCAATTCCATTTTATTAGATAATTTTGCAGCATTATCCACAACTTGCATAGTATGGTGAAATATATCCTTATGATGCCATTCTTTAGGTTGTTCCATGCCCGACATAATGTCAATTTCAGGAAAAACGTATTTTAATAAGTTGGTGTTTTGTAAGATTGTCAACCCAATTGAAGGTTTATCAGTTTCCAAAATTTTAATTAATTCTGCAGTGATTCTTTCCCACGATACTATTTGGATACGACTTGCTTGCTTCTGCATCGAATATAGACATTTGTTATCAATTTCCAATTCAAATCGGCTAGCGAATACCGCCGCACGCATCATGCGCAAAGGATCTTCCGAGAATGTTTCATCGGGGTCTAGCGGTGTAATTAAACGTTTCTCCTTTAAATCGGCTATTCCATTGTAAGGATCATACAAATCACCAAATGTTTTCGGTTGTAAATCAACTGCCATTGCGTTAATTGTAAAATCACGGCGTTTTAAGTCACCAAAGATATCAGTATATTTTACTTCTGTAGGTTTACGGGATGATTCATCATAATCTTCCAAACGAGCAGATGCAACCTCAATTTCCATTTTAGAATAAGGAATTTTAGCGGTGCCAAATTCCTTAAAAGGGACAATCTTTTTTACGCCTAACTCATCTGCTAATAATCTGGAGTATTCTATCCCATCTCCCTCGACCATTAAATCGACTTCTATTGATTTCCTATTTAAAAATAGATCACGTACAAATCCACCAACAACAAACACTTTAAGATTATGTTTTCCACCTAATTTTCCGGCTATTTTGAGAATTGGAAATGCTGTCTTTGAGACAATAATTATATCTTTAATGTTAGTCATAACTTAAATTACGGATTATAGCGAAATTTATGTAATTTGTTTTAACTTAACGACATTAAATAATATTTTATAGAAGGAAAATATAATTTCAATACAGCAATTCGTATGTTGTGTTTTACCAACAACTAAAACCGGATCCTAAAATATGAAATTTAGAAAGGCTACAGAAAAAGATATTTCAACAATTGTGGAAATGATTGCTGATGATGAACTTGGGAAGAAAAGGGAAAACTTTCAAAACCCTCTACCAAATGAATACTTAAAAGCCTTTGAGAATATAAACTCTGATGAAAATCAAGAACTGATTGTTATGGAAAACGAAAACTCTGAAATTATTGGAACTTTACAGCTGACTTTTATTCAATATCTAACTTATCGTGGCGGAATAAGAGCACAAATTGAAGCTGTAAGAATTAGAAATGACCATCGAGGTATTGGAATTGGAAAAACAATGTTTCAATGGGCAATTAATAGAGTAAAAGAAAAAAAAGCACATTTACTTCAATTGACGACTGATAAAAGAAGACCGCAAGCGATTGCATTTTATGAAAGTTTAGGTTTCCAACAGTCACACGAAGGAATGAAAATGCACTTCAATTGAAAATTAGTTGTTAAAAATTACGGATTATGCAGAACAAAAAACTTTTCATTATTGTGCTAACGACAATAATTCTATTGCTCATTCCATTAATATCGATGCAGTTCACCGATGAAGTAAATTGGACTCTGTTCGATTTTATTGTAGCCGGAGCCTTATTGCTGAGTGTTGGACTATTGATTGAATTAGTTTTACGGAAAATCAATACAAACAAGAATTGCATAGCAATCCTTGTTTGTATTTTAATTGGATTTATTCTTATTTGGGCAGAACTTGCAGTTGGCATTTTCGGCACTCCAATTACCGGAAACTAATCAATAAATTGACAAACAAAACCTAAGGATCAAATGGAAATAATATTTTTCTACATACTATCTCTTTTAGCATTAACTGTAGGAACAGCAGCTATTTACATGACATTAATAGAAGCTTTTCCAGTAAACTGGCTATACTACCATTATTTTATTCGAAAACCAATAAATTGGACAATATTTGTTACTTTTTTAATTTGGACATTTATTATTTATCAACAAAAAGGTGAATTCCCGGCTTGGACAATCGCTCCAATTTTATTGACCAGCCTGGCAGTAGTTTTAGCCTACAAAATGCATCAAGAAAATGCGTTTAAAGCCATTGATTTTCCAGTATTGACAAATGAGATTTCAAAACTGCCTATAAAAGATGAAATGCAATTGGCAATTATTGAATACGATGGAGTGACAAAGTGCTATCCTTTGGATTATGTAATTCATCATCATATAATCAATGATAAATTCAATTCAAAAATTGTCGCACTAACCTATTGTGCGATGTGTAGAAGTATTATCCCATTCGATGTTACTGAAATTGGCCCATTATTTGTCGGCTCATTCAAAAATGCAAATATGATTGTAGCCGACAGAAGAACCAAAACATTTTTCCAGCAAGCAACTTTTCAATCAGTCATAGGGGAATTACACCCAAGTGAGCTGACTATGATTCCTTTTCAAATTTTATCTTGGTCATATGTAAAAAAATCAATCTCAAAGCCACAAGTTGTTAAGGTAACGAATGCAGATTTTAGGGAATTTCAATTACCAATACCTGGTATTTGGAAAAAGATTGTTGCCACAGAAAATACTCCTGGTCTGTCATCCAAAAATAGAGATAAAACTTTTCCTTCACGAACTCATATCATAGGAATTGTTGATGAATCAATAAAGATGAAAATTGTATATTTGAAAAAAGAAGTGATCTCAAACCAAGTAGTGATAAATAGCGAATATAATTTCTTCCTCATCGGAATTTCTGATGCGGTAAATGGATTTAAAATCTCAATTAATAATTCTGACTTAAAAATTGCATTAGATAATACTGAAATAGTTGATTTGAACAGTGAAACACGTTGGGATATTAGAGGTAAATATATAAAAGGAAAGCTGAATACGAATCTTAAACCAATTGCAATATCGGATGAATATTGGTTTTCGTGGAAAAAATACCATGATGATTCTAAACTTATCAGATTATAAAAAGTACGTATGCACAATAAAGTATATAGTGCGTAGTTAACCTGCAGGATAGCTATGACACCCTACACAAGGCGTTAAATACTTTATAAAAAAGGAACGAAATATATCGTTCCTTTTTTATAATTATATTTGAACTTGAACTATTCTAATACAATGATATTCTTTTTTGCGCAAATATCTTTGAGTTCCTGCGGCCAAATTGTCACTGTTACTTCTCCAAGATGAGCCGTTCTTAGTAAATACATATATGTACGTGCCTGACCAATTCCACCTCCTATACTTAATGGAATTTCATCATTTAAAATAGCTTGATGGTAAGGCAGTTTTAGGTTCTCTTCCAATCCGGCAATTTCCATTTGTTTTACCAAGGTTTCCTTGGTAACTCTAATGCCCATTGATGTTAATTCATGACGACGTTGTGTAACTGGATTCCAAACCAGAATATCACCGTTCAATCCGTGCGTTGGTTCTCCTTTTGCTGAAACTGTTTCAGTAACCCAATCATCATAATCTGCGGCACGCATTTCATGCGGATATCCATCTTTTAGTACCCATCCGATACCATAGATAAATACTGCAGGATATTCCTTTATTATCGCCGTCTCACGTTGTTTACGTGGCAGATCAGGATACATTTCTAATATCTCTTCGGCATGAATGAATGTCAGTTCTTCAGGAATATTTGGATATTTGTCAGTATTTAATTCAGGGAATTCCTGTTTAACAAACTCTCCGGCTCCATAAATTACTTTCCATATCTTTTTTACAACACCAGTTAAATAATCCAAATTCCTCTGATCGGCAGTCATGACTTTTTCCCAATCCCATTGGTCAACATAAGAACTGTGATCATGATCTAAGAAGTAATCTTTTCTGATCGCCCTCATATCTGTATTGATTCCTTCGCCGGGTTTACAATCAAATTGTTTTAAAGCAACTCGCTTCCATTTTGTTGCGGCTTGCACAACTTGTGCTTCAATTCGTTTATCTAAGCCAAGACCCGCAGGGAATTCAATTGGTGTGCGCGATCCATCACGGTCAAGCATATCGTTAACACCACTATCCTTACTAACAATCAGTGGTACTTGCACTAGTTGTAAATTTAGTGCTTCTGCCAAACCTTTCTCTATATAATCCTTAATCATATACAGTGCTTTCATTCGTTCCATTGGAGTTTGCAATGGAGAATAATCGTTTGGTAATATTTTTTCGACTTCGGGGTATGTACTAATACCTGGACCAGCTAAATCAGCAACTTTGGAATTGGATTTCATTTAATTTCCTCAATTAATTATTTAGTTATCTAAAAGTGGTCTAAAAAATACAAAGTAGTCCTGTATTGTTGAAACAATAAGATACAGATTCGGTAAAAATATACTTTTTAGTTAAATATCTTTCACTTGCTCGACAATTATATAATGCTCTACATTTCACAGTTATGAAAGTAAAATACATAACTCACATCTTACTGATTACTATTCTATTATCTGGATTATCATTTGCGCAATTCGGCGATGTTGATATTTCATTTGATGATAGACTCCTTCGCGATGGAGACCGTCAGGAACTTTTATCATTAAAAGATGAAATTAAACGGTTTTTCCAGAATACTGAGTGGGACGAAGAATATAGCGATTTAGAGATACCGCTTCATGTTCAAATTATTTTTGAGGGGACATCATCTAAAGGATCAGAGCAAATTTATCTCTCACAAGCTCTTTTCTCAAATGGCATTGATCAACGCTACTTTGATAAATCATTCCAGTTTACATATAACGAAAGCGGTTCTTTATATTTTGATGCGGTTCTCTTTAACCCCTTGTCTAGTTTTTTGGCATATTACGCTAATCTAATTATAGCCGGCGAAGCAGATACTTATGACCTAAAGGGTGGAAATAAGTTTTATGAAATCGCCAGGACGATTGCGTTGCGTGGTGCATCATCGGATTATTCACGAGGGTGGTCTGAAAGAATACGAATTGAAAATCTGTTAAGCAGCAATCACGGATTACGCAAAGTCCGCTTAGCTACTTACTATGGTATTGAATTATTTGAATATGGGAAACTGGAAGCTGCTACTAAACAATTTCATAAAATGATAGTGGGGCTCGACGAAGTTTACAATCAATCTTCACGCGATCATTACACAATGCTGTTTATGGACGGACACGCTGAGAGGTTAACTGAAATCCTTTCGATATTAAGACTCGATTCTATCCTTAAAGATTTGATAGAGTTAGACATTGATAATAAAGATATCTACAAGAGAGGTTTATCTATAAGCTCTGAATAACGGTTTTTCCTCAAAATATAGTGTGCAAATACTATGCTTCCGTAATACATTTTTCTTAAAATAGTTTTATCTTTTACCTTCCTAATTGCTTTGACCTCACTTCGCTTTTTAAGCAATTTTCTTGGATGAGACGCTATCCAGGCATGCGCTTTTGCAATCCCTTTTATATGTTTCCAATCTCCATTTAATATAGCATATATTATTGCAACTATATCTAATGCCCATCTTATAGGTAGAATATAAATAGCCAATGGTATAGAATAATTTGTCAGTAACATTATCAGCGAATTACGATGATTCAAATAATATTTCTTTTCAGTGTACATCGGTAAAGACACTGCATTTTTATGATAAACAACACTACGTGGTTCACACCATACGTCAAAACCTAATAAATGAAATCTCCAACACAGATCAATTTCTTCCATATGAGCAAAAAATAATTCATCAAACTTGCCGGCTATTTCAAATGCAGTTTTTCGGACTAGGAAAGCTGTTCCGGAAGACCAAAACACCTCTTTATTTGAATTATAATGATTTGTATCAATTTCTTGCTCATTGAAAATCCTCCCACGCGCAAACGGAAAAACAAGAATATCCATCATCCCACCGGCAGCGCCGGCATAATCGAATAAGTTTTTCTGATAGTAGTTCAATAATTTAGGTTGAACTGCTGAGGTTCGTGGATTCTTTTCTAATAATTGAACGAGCGGTTCAATCCAATTTGGTTCATGGATTGTATCATTATTAAGAAATAATAAATATTCTCCTTTAGCAATTTCGGCACCACGGTTGCACCCTCCGGCATAACCCTCATTCTGTTCATTTTCAAAGATTATTACATTCGGAAAATTCTTACGAATGTGTTTAACGGATTCATCCGTAGAGTTATTATCTACTACAATGGTTTCAATATTTGGATAGATTGTCTTATGAAGTGATTCAAGACATTCTGTAATTACATCAATACCATTCCAATGCGGGATTATTATTGAGACCGATGGTCGCATATTTCATATATCAATTAATTAAAGATTGATGTCTCTCCAACACTGTCTATATCGCCAATATTTCTACGAACTTCATCTAACATACCTTTTGCATTAAAATCCTTTGGATTTCGAGCTATCCAATCATTTAATACTGATTCCATTGGTCCCCATGCTTCTATTGATCGATAGGTAAGCACTAAAGATGAAACGATCTCACCATGCATTCTTTGCCATCTATCCCAAGACAATTCTGTTAATCCTGCCTTCCTTATTCCTTTTGTCCTAACAATATTCTCAACGTTTAAATAACTATCGTACAATCCTTCAAAAATATTAAGAGCACTCTCCACATCATCTAATTCTTGTAAGTAAGCTTGTCCGAATTTTAATTTTTCTTCAACTGCTACATTTTTACGATTATTTAGATCTTCTAGAATAGTTCTAAAAATATCTTTTTCACCAATCCTACTATACAGATGTCCAATTTGGAAGGCATGGTCATTTGTGGTAATCGGAATGGTTTCTTGTGGCAAATTCTGATCCATTTTTTGCAGGACGCTAAGCACTTTCTGTCGCACAGTTTCTATTTCCTCAGGACTGCTGGAAGGGTCATCAAGCATATCTTGGTATTCAAAATAGTAAACAACAGCTAACTGCAAATAACCGCTCCGATAGTTTTGCATAAGTCGAATAATTTGATCACTATAGTAGACATTTTCATTCCCCAAATTTCTAAACATATAACCAGTTTGAAAGTCTCTTGACCAAACTGTTTTATTTGAATCTGTTTTGTCTTTCACTAATGACGATGGTATAAACTCTTTTGACCAAGTGATATCGCCTATATCAGTCATTAAATTGGCTTTCATTTTTTCTTTATCGACTAAGGACATTTTGTGACTATTTAGTCGGAAAGTTAATCCTTCCATTCCTAAATAGTCTTCTAAACCAATTCTATTTTCATTTCCAACTGTAACCGCAAAATATATTGGATATCTCCATTTAGTATCATTGATGATTCTCAATACCATCAAATCTTGAGTTTTAAGAGCTTGTCCAGCGTATGTTGGTTTTAGATTCCATTCAATGTAACCATCGGGATTTAAGGCATCATTTTTGGCAGGAATTCTTACTTTTTGCTCTTGCCACGCTTGTAAACCATAGGATAGTTCATCAATTTGTTCATCAGTTAAATTGATGAAACGATCCCCGATTGGTCGTGAATCACGTAATTGTTTTATATGCCATGGGGTATTTAGTAAACTCAAATTTGCTACTGTAACATCTTTACGAACACCTTCTACTTCTTGTAAATACCATAACGGATATGTATCATTATCACCATTAGTAAATATAATCGCATTCGGTTCACATGATTGAAGCATATTGTACGACATATCCCAAGCAACATAGTTTCCACTACGATTGTGTTCGTGATAATTAGCAAATAACATTACTGTGGGGACAAGTAGAATCTGTAATATTATCGCAACTCCTGCGAGACGAGTTGCTAATTCCTTTTCCTTAATATATTTTAGTGTTTTTTCAGCAATCGCTGCTGCACCGATACCAATCCATATTGAAAATGCAAGAAAACTGCCAACATAGGAATAGTCTCGTTCGCGTGGTTGTGGATTATCCTGATTTAGGTACATTATGAGTGCCAAACCAGTTATAAAAAATAATGTTAAAATTGTGAATGCCGCTTTTTTATCACGATGAAAGTGATAATACATGCCTCCAAGTCCAAGGAAAAATGCGAGAGGTAAACCGAATTGCAACCACTTTACACCGTCCTGGGCAATATTTGCACCAAATGCAGTAACACCTGAATCAACTGATGGCCCACGTCCTGCAAATTGCCATAAAAAGTATCGCCAATACATTTTTTTTACCTGATAGTTGATAAAAAACTGCCACTGTTTACTAAAATTGTAAAACCGATAAGTTTGATTCTGTCTTGATGAAAATTCCTGTCCATAAGCCGGTCTGCCAACCGCTTCATATTTGGCAGGTAACCCATCATATTTTCGTGGAAGCTGACTAACCATTCCATATTGTTCGCGTTCCAAATATGCGATTGCAGATTGAATTGTATTAGGTTCTCCAACATCAATAGATGGATTTTGATTAGAACGAATGAAAACCATCGTATATGTGGAATAACCGATTAGTATCAATACAAATGATGTAAAAATAATCGAAAGTATTTGTTTATGACTTGTAACCGCCCAAATCATTGCTCCAACAATCGCAATAACAACTGCAATAACGGCAAATATTCCCATACTGCCTGCTAGACGTGGCAAACCCTTTATTATCAAATTATGAATGATAAAAAATGTGATTCCTGTTAAAACTACCGTAACAATAAATGATTTCCATTCAAATTGTTGTTTACGGAAATAAATCACTAATGCAATAAATGGTAATGCTAAAAGGTTTAATAAATGAACTCCTATTGCAAGACCAACCATGTACGCAATAATTAAAATATAGCGTTCATTACCTTTTTCTTCTGCTCGCTCAGACCAATGTAAAATTAACCATACAACAATCGCCGTAAAAAAAGTACTCATTGCATATACTTCTGCTTCAACAGCATTGAACCAATGGCTGTCGGTAAAAGCGAATGTCAAAGCGCCCACTAATGCACCGCCAAAGGCGACAATCATATCATTAATATCGTTAACTGATTTTCTCCAATGAACTACTACTTTTACAATAATCAAATATAAAAGCATATTTGCTAGCGCACTTATGGTTGGCGATATAAGATTAACGCGGAAAGCAATATCGCTGCTAAGCGGCAACATAGAAAATAATCGACCGATTATTAAAAACAATGGACTACCCGGAGGATGTGGTACGCCAAGCGAATAGGATGTTGCTATGAATTCACCACAATCCCAAAATGATACGGTTGGTGCCATAGTTGTGAAATAAATGATAAATGAAAATAAGAATACAACTCCAGCAAGAATCCTATTCCAAAATAAATATTGCTTCTTGATCACTATTTCTTTTCCTTTGTTTTAGCGGTAGTTTTCTTTGTGACTGGTTTTTTTGATTTGGTTTCTGCTTTTGGCTTTGGCTTTTCTTTACTTTCCGATTTTACTTCAGCAGGCTTATCAGTTTCTTCTTTCTTCTCTTCCGGCAAGTCATCACCAAGTTTTTTCTCTTCGATATAGTTCATCTTTATTTCACTTAAAACATGACTAAGATATGACTCTTCTTGCTCTGACAAGTTACCATCCATGCGTTTATATAACATATCAAGCATATCAATATTCATCGATGCTGCAAATAAATTACGGTCTATCTTATCGGTCACTGGATTTTTGATTTTACCAAGCGAGATCCAAACGCTATGGACTAAAGATGAAATTAAATTATCAAATAGTTGTTCTTCTGTAAATTTGCTTTCAAGTGGCATAATATTCTCCTTAAGTAATTAAAACGAAAAAGTGTTTCTTCTGTTCCTTATAAAATATCTCTTTAAAAAGTCGTGGAATTTAGTTTTAGATATTGAATATTTATAATGATTTAACCCAAACTTATGAGATTGAAGAGTGAAAACTTGTCTTTTGTAAAGTTAGGATATTTCTTTACAGTCTACTGATTTTTCTTAAATATATATAAAATTGAACTACCTTTTTTTACATCATTATATCCTGCAATAAATGATTCCCATCCGACGATAAGTGCCTTCACAATATTCTGTTTTTTCCTAACTGACAATTCGGATACTAAAGCAACATAAAACGGATCAAAAGGCAATTGCATACTATGTATAAATTTTAAATTATATTTATCTATCAATTTAGAAATAGCTTCAAAAGAAAAATGATACAGGTGCCGTGGCACATCGTATGCTGCCCAATCTTGTTTAAAACATTCTGCATCATATGACTGATAATTTGGTACCGCAATCATTATAATGCCATTGGCGTTTAGTGATAAGGAAATTTTATTTAGATATTTTTTTAAATCATATAAATGTTCTAGCGAATGCCAAAGAGTAATTACATCATATTTTTGCTTACTTACAAAGAAATCAGCTTGGTTAAAAATAACTGAACCGGTAGCACTTTCAGCAATGTCTCGAGCCGAATCATTGGTTTCTACACCATTTATTGTCCAGCCGGATTGCTTCATTGTTTCTAAAAACTTACCCGTTCCGCACCCAATATCTAATATTGAGCCTGATTTCATATGAGAAAATTTCATCGCTTTTTTCTTTTTTGACCACAAAGTGAAATACTGCACAATTCTATAAATTTGATTAATGATGGAGTTGCCTTTACCGGTATGCGATATATATTCCTTAGATTTGTAATAATCCCCAATTTCGTTTTCGTTGGGAATCGGTGATGTAAATCGCAGAGAGCAATCGTTGCACTCCATTATTTCAAAAGACTCTCCCGACACTAGATAATCTGAAGTTGTGAATATTTTCTTATTATTTCTAGAACTACAAGCCGGACAAATTTGAATAATGATATTTGTCATATTATGCGGTATTCATATTTTTTAATAAATATTGATAATGTTTTTGAAAGTGTTTTTTAACTTCCAAATTACCTGATTTTTGTAATGATGGATCATCTTTAATCAGAGAAAATGCTGCGCTTCTAGCTTCCTTCAATATTTTTCCATCAGTAATCAGATTGGCAATTTTAAAATTAAAAAATCCACTTTGCTGAATTCCAAAAAACACTCCGGGTCCGCGCATTTTCAAATCCTCATCCGCTATTTTAAAACCATCATTGGTACTTTCCATAATTCTCATCCTTTTGTTACCTTTATCTGTAAAATTACGTTGTACCAATATACAATAACTTTTGTGAGTGCCTCGCCCTACTCGCCCTCGTAACTGATGTAACTGTGTTAAACCAAACCGCTCGGCATGTTCAATTAGCATGACTGTTGAATTTGGAATATCAATCCCAACCTCAATTACCGTAGTGGAAACCAATATATTAATATCATTAGCGGCAAATGCCGCCATAACAGCGTCTTTTTCTTCTTTCTTCATTCTGCCATGAATCAAACCAACGTTTTGTTTGGGAAAAATATTTTCACTTAATTCCTGATATGCCTCTACTGCTGCAGCTAAATCAGATTTCTCTGATTCTTCAACAAGAGGATAAACCACCATGCATTGTTGTCCGCGATTTATCTGTTCTTTCATAAAATTATATACTTTTGATAATCGCATAGGCTGTACAACTGTAGTTGTAATCGGTATCCGATCCTTCGGCATTTCATCGATTATCGATATATCCATATCACCATAATATGTAATTGATAAGGTTCGGGGTATGGGAGTTGCGGTCATTGCTAAAAAATGTGGATTCTGTCCCTTTGCCACCAAATCTCCTCTTTGCATCACGCCAAAGCGATGTTGTTCGTCGACGATTACTAATCCGAGCTTTTTGAAATCCACATCTTTTTGGATTAGAGCATGCGTACCGACGATTATACTTATTTTACCATTTTTAAGACCATTCAAAATTGATGTACGTTCTTTTGATTTAATTTTTCCAACTAACAAAGCTGTAGGAATCTTTGCAATATCAGTGAATTTTTTGAAAACCTCATAGTGTTGATGAGCTAAAATTTCCGTAGGCGCCATAATCGCGATTTGCACTTTGTTTCCAACGGCAATTGCCGATGCTAAAATTGCTATAATCGTTTTTCCACTTCCCACATCACCTTGCAATAATCGATTCATCATCACAGGCTTTTTCATATCTTCATGGATTTCTTTGAGAGCACGTTTTTGTGCAATCGTAAGTTCAAATCCCAATTGATCAAAAACCAATTTTGTATATGGCCCGGTTTTATCTAACGGATTAGTACCAATTCGATCTAAAGTATCTTTTTTTAAAGCAACGCCTAATTGTAAAAAGAAATGTTCATCAAATTTTAGTCGAAATATCGCCTCTTTTAATTGAGCAGCATTTTTAGCAAAATGGATTGCACTTAATGCCTCTTCTCGATTTATTAAGTAATGGTCTTTTTTGAAATCATCAGTATAAAAATCAGTGATATTATTTATTTGATTTTGAATATTTCGTATGAGTTTTCGCAAACTACGATGCTCCAACCCTGCTTTTTTCAAAGTTTGATTTAATGGATATAACGGAACAACCGAGCCGGTGCTCAATGGATCTGTATCACTATCCAATTTGTCATATTCCGGATGGACAATCTGAAAACCTTTGTAAAAATCTATCTTACCATGGACAGCTAGCCTATCACCTACCTTAATAGAATTTTTTACATAAACAGCGCCATTGAACCAAGTTAGCGATAAAAAACCTGTACTATCTTCAATAAGTGCTTGGAATAATTTTCCTCGTCGAATTGTTTTCATTCCGCATGACTTAATAGTTCCGACTACAGTTACAATCGATTCCTTTCTTAATTCATTACAATTAGTAACAGAAGTTCTATCTAAATGTTTTCGCGGAAAATAATAGAGTAAATCTTCAACTGTTTCAATTCCAACTTGTGATAATGCCTCAGACCGTTTCGGTCCAACGCCTTTTATAAATTGAATTAGTGTTGTTAACTGAATTGCGGCAGATGCCACGTTAACTTAATTCCACTCTTTCCGATAAGTATAGGTTACTAGCATTTCGTCATGGGCAGAAACAGTAATCGGGAAATAGATGGTAGAAGCGTCTTCTTTCATATACATTGCAGATTCGTCACGGATAACCCAATCTCCAGAAATTTTCTCAATCAACTTAACATTCACATCTTGATCTTTTGTATTTGTAATCTTTATTTCAATTGATGCTTCTTCACTTTTTCGTTGTCTATCGTAGTTTAGCACTTTACGTTTGCCTACAACATCAAACGCCCTCCCGGCAATTAATTTTGCAGTAGCACCTTTAGGAACTTGCTTCAATCTGTCTTCGCCTAGAAACTCGAGCTCACCTTTTTGCATAGTTTGATATAATTCAATTGTACCTTGGGGCAAGGGTAGATTTAAATTATTCTCTTCTGTATTATCAATTTTTATTTCAACGGTTAATGGTTCTTCTCGCTGTGCCTGTTCATAGTTTTCGAACAGGTATGTTTTATGATATTTTATCTTTCGTGCATCATATAGACGTACGGTGATGCTTTCATTTCCCTTCAAAACCATTTTTTTTGGAATAGTATAAATATAATAATCGCCTAGATTCTCGCGTACTGGCATTGCAGGAGCATATCCCATATCAGCTTCGGCATAAGCCATCATGTTTTCGCTTCTTTGCAAAGACTTTGCAAATTGCTCATGGTGAACACGATTGAGATTACCTTCAACCAATTGCAGCGATAGTTTAGAAAAAGTAAGATTACTATTATTTTTTACAAATGCCTCCGGAATTAACATTGCATTGTCGAATTCATCTAGCATTATCAATCGGTATTTTGCATTCCAATCGAAACCTGCCGACATATAAATCAGATTACCCTTTGCATTCCCTGTATTTTTTGAGAAGATATCCCACGATAATACGGGACGCAATTGAGGATTCTCAATAATCTCTTGAACAGAAATAAAGTCTAAATCGTTTTTTTGGTATGATTTTATTTTCGATTTTGTTTGAATAGTAATTTGTGATGAGCCATATTCTAGTAATGTGCCTGACACTGATTTCTCACCCGCTAACTTTATTTCAACCATTTCTCCTAATTTATTTTGAAATAATTTGTTACTAGAAAATACATTTTGATTTAACCTTTGAGTATATATCTCAGCATTTTGAAGATCCAAGAAGGGTGAATCTGCATACATTCCTCTGGTTATTCTATCATATTGAATAGTACTATTTCCAGTCTTAATATCCCAAACAACAGGCTGCTTTACTAACGCAAAACCATCCTTATAAATCGTTAACGATGCATCAACCGATTGTCCCCATATCTGAGACAATGTGAACATGACAATTATTATTTTTTTCACTTCATCATCTCCAAATTAATTTTGACTTTTTCAAGTTCATAATAGATTTCATTTAACTTATCGCGTTCTCTTTGAACTACATTGTCAGGAGCTCGTGTTAAAAAGTCTTGATTATTTAACTTGTTACTAATTTTACTAAGTAAACTTTCTAATTCCTTTTTACGCTTTAATAAGCGATCTCCTTCGAGACGAAAATCGATCAATCCACCTAATGGAATAAATATTTCTAAATCTTTTACAACCGCCACTGCCGATTGTGGAGGTTTAGCGGCATCTTCATTATATTCTATCTCACTAACCCTGCATAGATACTTAATAATATTTTCATATTTTTGCAGTGTCTTAGATGTAGATGAATTTGTTCGAATAATCATATTTGCTTTACGGGATGGCGGAATACTCATACTACTACGGATTGTTCTAACTGCCGAAATTAATTCCTGCAATAAGTCCATTTTATTTTCAGTATTTCTATTGATCCACTTCTTTTCGATTTTTGGCCATTCAGAAACAATTAAGTCTTTATCGGTCTTTTCCTTGAAATGGCTCCATAGCTCTTCAGTAATAAACGGAGAGTATGGGTGTAGTATTGCCAATATTCGTTTTAGTACATGTACTGATACTTTACGTGAAATATTTGCTAAATCAGTATCATCACCATTGAATCTTGTTTTTGCAATTTCGATATACCAATCACAATAATCACTCCACACAAATTCATAAATAACTTTAGCTGCTTCATTAAAATGGAAACGGTCTAGCTGACGATTCACATCTTTAATGGCATTTTGTAATCGACTTAATATCCATTTTTCGGGAAGCTCTAGTTTTTCTTTGGTTATGTCAACATCAAGATAATGCTCATCAGTTAAATTCATCATTACAAATCGTGATGCATTCCATAACTTATTCATGAAGTTGCGACCCACTTCAAGACGTTCATTTGAGAAAAGTACATCTAGTCCTTGCGGAGCCATTAACATTATTCCAAAACGCACTGCATCGGTTCCGTATTTAGAGAACAAATCGAACGGATCAGGGGAATTTCCTAATGATTTACTGAATTTTAGTCCCTTTTCATCCCGTAGGATACTTGTAAAGTAAACATCCTTGAACGGTGGTTCTCCTTTAAATTCGTACCCAGCCATTATCATTCTTGCAACCCAGAAGAAAATAATATCGGGACCTGTTACAAGCGCATCTGTAGGATAGAATTTCTCTAATTCCTTACTATCTTTCGGCCAAGTATAAACACTAAACGGCCATAACCATGAGCTTGCCCACGTGTCTAATACATCAGGATCTTGAATAATATTATCTGATTTGCATTTAGAACATATTTTAGGAGTTTCCACTTGGACCATAATTTTATTGCAATCTTGGCAAGTATAGACTGGTATCCGATGTCCCCACCATAATTGGCGACTTAAACACCAATCTTTAACATTCTCCATCCAATGATTATATGTTTTTACCCAATGTGCCGGATGGAACTTTATAGTACCATCATTCACAGCTTTTATTGCCGGTTTGGCTAAGTCTTGCATTTTTAAGTACCATTGTTCTGACAAATAATGTTCAATTGGTACTTGCCCACGCTCTGAATAACCTATCTTATTAGTATATGGTTCAATTTTTTCGATATAACCTAATTTTTTCATATCGCGGATAACTTTCTCACGTGCATCTTCACGTGCTAAACCATGATACACTTCCGGTACTTTATCGTTTAAAGACGCATCATCATTCATAATATTGATGAATTCAAGATCATGCGTTTTGCCCATCTCAAAATCATTTGGATCGTGCGCGGGAGTTACTTTTACACAACCTGTTCCAAATTCAGGATCTACAAACTTATCTGTAATTATCGGAATTTCCCGCTCAACTAATGGCAACATTACTTTTTTGCCGATTAATTGTTTAAACCGTTTATCGTTAGGGTTTATCGCAACTGCGGTATCACCTAACATTGTCTCGGGACGAGTAGTTGCGACTGTTATAAACTCATCAGAATCCACAATTGGATACTTAAAATACCACAAACTGCCATTTACCTCACGATGTTTCACTTCCTCATCACTTATAGCGGATTTTGAAGCCGGACACCAATTCACTAGACGGTGCCCACGATATATCAAACCTTTTTTATATAAACGGACAAAAGATTCTAATACTGCCTGATGATATCCCTCATCCATTGTGAAGCGTTCACGTTCCCAATCACATGAACAGCCCAGTTTTTGCAACTGACTAATAATAATACCACCATACTTCTTTTTCCACTCCCAGGCATGTTCCAAAAATTGTTCTCGGGTTAATTTGTCTTTTTCAATGCCCTGCTCAGCTAACATTTTTACTACTTTAGTCTCGGTAGCAATTGAAGCGTGGTCAGTTCCCGGCACCCAACAAACTTCTTTTCCTTCCATCCTAGCCTTGCGAATAAGAACATCTTGAATTGTGTTATTTAGGACATGTCCCATTGTGAGCATGCCTGTCACATTAGGGGGGGGGATCACTATTGAATATGCCTCTTTATCGGAATTTTCATCAGCATGGAAATATCCATTGCTGACCCATTCTAAATATAAACGATCTTCGACTTCGTCGGGTTTATATACTTTTTCTAAAAAAACTGATTTTTTATTCATCATTGTTTCTATATAGTAGTAATTATTAAGCTAAAAGATAATCTATAAATTACAATAACTGAATAAAAATGTATATGGTAGAAAATACTATAGTTTTTCCAACACAACCACAGTCTCAATATGCGGTGTGTGTGGAAACATATCTACTATAGTAGCTCTAGTTAGTTTGTATCCTTTCGTAAATAATATTTTCAAATCGCGCGCTTGTGTAGTTGGATTACATGATACATAGACTATCTTCTTTGCGTCAAATTTTGGTAAATATCGAACAAAATCTTCATGCATTCCGGCACGGGGCGGGTCAATAACCACTATATCCGGATTAGATATATCAAATTTTTTGGTGAAATTTTTGAAACTCACGTATCCTTTAAAATATGTATCCAAATTTGCCTTAAAGAATTGCACATTTTCAATTCCGTTTGCTACTGCATTTCGCTGAGCATCTTCCACGGCTGATCTAATCATTTCAAAGCCGTAAACGTCTTTCGCTTTTTGTGCTAAAAATAACGATATGGAACCGGTTCCGCAGTATAAATCGTAAACAGTTTCTTCTCCGGTTAAATCTGCTCCATCCATTACGGCTTTATACAATTCCTCTGCCTGTAATGTGTTTGTTTGGAAAAAGGAGTTTGCTGATATCTCGAATGCCAAATCACCAATTTTATCAGTAATTATCGGCTCACCGTGCATTATAATTTCGTATTCGCCAAAAGCTGTATCGCCTTTACGAGTATTAATATTGTTTATAATAGATGTAATTTGTGGGAACTTTGTAATTAGTGCTTCTACCAAAGGAAACAGAAAGTCAGTATTCTCATAAGAGGTCACAATATTAACCATCATTTCATCGGTATTTACACCGAATCGCAAGACTAAATGACGTAAAAATCCGATATGCGTTTTTTGATCATAAGGTTTCAGTTTTAATTCGATTGCTTTTTCTCTTACGAAATTTAGGATTTCATTCCCAAGTTTGGGCTGAATATGACATTCGTTAATATCTAATATTTTATCAAATCTTCCGGGGATGTGTAACCCAAGCGCAAAACCCTGTGGTGCATCTTTCGACTCTTCGGGTAGTATCCAACGTCGATTAGAAAAAGTAAATTCCATTTTATTGCGGTAATTATAGATATTATTGGAAGGAATCACCTTATCAATTATTACATCATCTACTCCCGCTAATCTTTGAAAGGCATCAAGCACTTGCTGCTTTTTTTGCTCGACTTGCTTATCATAATCCAATTGCTCGAATGTACATCCACCGCAATGCTTAAAATGCTCACAGGGTGGTGCCGTATAATCAGGAGATTCCTTGATAACTTCTATCGGTCGTGCTTCGGCATAACCGCTTCGTTTTTTATAAATGAATGCTTTTACAGTTTGACCGGGAATGGCATTCTTGACGAATATTACAAAATCATCAACTTTAGCGACACCTTTGCCGCCAAAAGCAAGTGATTCGATTTTTAACTCTAGTGTTTCACCTTTTTTGATCATAATAATTTTATTTTTTTAATTGTAGTGTTTTTCATATGTAAGCCAGGCCGGAAACGGAACAAATCCAAGCATTTTATTTATTTTGAACATTGGATTCTTTTCCTCATTATCTGTTTCAATGTAATCTGCACCGATCTGCTTGGCATAAGCTATCGTTTTTACCTTCAAGGCAGTCGCTATCCCCTTCCGTCGATGCGAACCTAAAACTCCGGTTAGGTCTGTCCAATACTTTTTGGGATTTTTTTGTTGGAACCACAGAGAACTTAACCCTATATAATTACCATTTTCTACAGCAATGAAGTTTGCTTTCGCATTAAATCCGGGAGCGTTTAATTTTTGTTTTTCAAAATTATCCATTGTCCGTACTGTATTCTCATCATGATTAGGGACATCAAACATTATTTCACAATATAGTTTGTATAATTTTGACTTCCACTCCGCATCATATTTTTGCAATTCATCAAGTGATTTTATACTTATTCCATCAGATTTGATTTTTTTCTCAACTCTATTAAATTCATCAAATTCAAAATTACTTAAATCAAGTATCGATTCCGGTTCCCTTAGTACAACAGAAAAATCTCTATTCTCGAGAAATTTTACGCCATCGGCCTGATCTTCCTTAGTGTGTACCGTCAGTTTCTTACCTGCACGCTTCTTCAAATTCATCTCAATATGCTGTAGACACATTGTCCCGAAACCCTGATTTCGAAATTCTTCCAGTACACACAGATCAAAATGAAATTTTCCGGGTTTATATGACCACCACGGCTCCTGAAATCTTGCCGTTGCTATAACTGCATTATCTTTTATTAATACAAAACGCTGAAAGAAATACTTTGGATCGTAATTAATGTCATAATGTGCCCATTCTTCTCTATCTTCGGCATATTTTGGCCATACACGATTCCATACCTTTAAAGCATTATCGTATAATACTGATGTGTGATCTATTGCTTGAATATTCATTAATTAAATAATTAGAATCAGAAAGATTCCAATGTTATTAACTCCTTTTGCTGCAATAGAAGTTATTATTTATTTATTATATATTAAACTATGTTAACTTGGTCTACTATTCCAACAATTATTGACCGTAATGGTGCCATATCATCTTCAACAATGCTTCTAGCTGAGTTCCCTTCGTCAATTACCAATACTGTTTCTCCGGCTCCGGCATCAACGTGGTCAACCGCAATTAAATACGCACCGGTTGGCTTACCACCTAAATCAAGTTTATCAACAATCAATAATTTACGATTATCATAAAATTTATGATTGATAGTTGAATGAATTGCACCACTTACCTTACCTAAGATCATTGCTCTATATCCTCGTTTAGGAGATGAACATCATCAACAATTCCTATAATCGTTTCATCAATTGGAACAAACCAAGGATCCAGAGCTAGAGCAGCTTCTCGGGAACTTTCATAATATACCAATTCACCCGGCCCTGCCATACGTGTGGAATCTGCCGAAACAATTGATTGTCCAACCGATTTTTGGTATTTATCCAATGGCTGTACTAATAACATTGGCACACCTTCGATGCCTTTATAAACAACGCTTGGTGTTAAAGTTCCTATCACTTTTCCCAGTTTCATCTGTTAAATCTCACTATCTTTAAGATTCCTTAATTTCACTTGTGCAAATCTCGTAGTCTGATCAATTTGTACTTTCATGTCGTTGTGTATATTCGGAATGATAGTTTCATTCACCCAATGTTCAGGGACGGTTACAGCATTTTTTGCAATTTCAACTGCAGCTTGAATTTCTTCTATACTTCCATTATAAATCGTAAACGATTTTCCTCCAATGTCGTCTGCTAATCGTATCTCAACGATATTAACATCTGCTCCTTTTATACCTGCATCGGATGCTTTGATCATTGTTGATACTGACGAAGCTTCAATTATACCCAAAGATTCCCTAGTACATTTCAAGCGTGTACCTAAAATACTATCGTGTAATTGTTCATGGACATTCGGCAGTATCATGCTGTCTATTATATTATCGGGTTCGATGGTTATTCCTTTGGCGTACGATTCTTCTACCGAGGCAACACTACCACCAATCAAAACAAGATATTTACCATTATGAACTGTCCCTGATTTGATTACCGTAATAGGTGCATTTTTTAGCATCTCATCTCCGGCTAAAATACCTGTGGCGATGCTGGAATATTCAATTAATG
Organism: uncultured bacterium; assembly: GCA_964634215.1. Lineage (GTDB taxonomy): Bacteria > Fidelibacterota > Marinisomatia > Marinisomatales > JAHJCW01 > JAHJCW01. The sequence continues at coordinate 119,957 of CAZWKR010000003.1, read as the reverse complement.
CGATTGCGGGATATTTTTTCATTATATTATCCTAAAATGATCAACAAGTACACAGCGTCTTTCACGAGTAAAACTGCGCGGATTAGTTAAACCTTCACCGGTTGGACTGGCAATTGTAAACGAAGTATATCCCTCACCACCATGACCTAATCCAGCGTATGATGGTCCGTTCTTCACAAAAATGCTACAATTCATAACTCGCGCCATACGGCTGAGATTATCAAGATTTTTAGAATACATCATAGCTGTATGGCGATATCCATGTTCAGCCTCTTTTGCGATTTCAATGGCTTGGTCAACATTTTGTACTCTTGCTACTGGTAAAACCGGCAACATCTGTTCTGTCCAGATCAACGGGTGCCCTACATCAACCGGAGCAATAGCTAACCTGATATTATCTTCAACTCGTTTCCCGATTTTCATCAAGATATCTTGGATATTTTTACCAACATATTCAGGATTAATTACACCTTGTTTACGCTGTCCTTGTGTTTCTTTGAATATGATTGTTTCCAACTGTTCAATTTCATGGCTCTTTAAGACTACCGCATTATGTCGTTCAAAGGCAGCAATCAGTTGATCTGCTACAGATTCCACAACAAACACTTCTTTTTCAAGTACACAAATGATATTGTTGTCCATTGATGCGCCTTGCACAATCTTTTTAGCGGCTTGCTCAATATCAGCTGTTTCATCAACAACAACTGGAGGATTACCCGGACCGGCACAAATTGCACGCTTACCACTATTCATGGCAGCTTTTACAACTCCGGCTCCACCTGTTACAACCAGTAAATTTACATTTGGATGATGCATCAATTCCTGAGCACTCTCAATAGTTGGATTAGCAACTGTTGTGACCAAATTTAGTGGTCCACCCGCAGCGACTATTGCCTGATTTAGCAGCTCAATATTATATATGCTTACATCTTTCGCCGAAGGATGTACGTTGAAGACTACTGAATTTCCGGCAGCTATCATTCCTATCGAATTGCAGATAATCGATGAGGTTGGATTAGTGACCGGTGTAATAGCACCGATTACTCCATAAGGTGCTAATTCCATCAGCGTTAACCCTCTATCACCGGAACGAGCATATGGCTCTAGTACTTCTGTCCCTGGTGTCTTTTCAGTTACCAACTTATTTTTTACCACCTTATCTTCAAACCTACCGTAACCGGTTTCATCAATTGCTCTTTGTGCTAGATCTTCAGCATGTTCAAGCATTATTGCACGGATATTGCTAATTACTCGATTACGTAATTCCAACGACAATTCCATTAACTCAAACTGTGCCTTTTTCGCTGCATCGGTAGCTGTGTCAATGTCAGCAAATATGCCCGCTCCCAATGCTCGGGTACCTAACACATCCAATTTCGGTGCAAAGATATTTTTCTGTACAGTCGGTACTTGTAGTTTGTACAGTACTTTTGAAGCGATTTGGTCAATTTGTTCTTGCGATAACTGTGACACCATACACCTCCTTAATCGTTAACACCTTTTTTGTATTTGAATTTGCCGTCTGTTTCCCAATTATCCACAATTGCCATTACAACTGCATCGCAAGGTCGATTATTAGTTTGTTCAGTTTGACGGGCAGAGCTTCCACTTGCATATAATACCATTTCACCCACACCGGCATCGACTGCGTCGGCAGCTACCACAAATCCACCTGTAGATTTTCCATCAAGATCAACATTTTGCAACATAAGAAACTTGAGCCCATCCATGCTTGACTCTTTTTGAGTGGATACTAATGTACCCACAACTTTGGCTAAAACCATGTCAGCCTCGTATTATTTTGATTGCTTTTTAAGTTCAGACTTTCCTGCCGCTTCACGACCTAGTGGCAATACTGCATCCACGTTAATATGTGGGCGAGCAATTATATGTACTGATACTATTTCTCCAACTCTTGCAGCACCGGCTTTACCGGCATCACAAGCAGCTTTAACTGCAGCTACATCACCACGGACAGAAACTGTTACATATCCACCACCGGTTCTTTCATAAGACACTAACTCTACTTTTGCAGCTTTACACATGGCATCCGCAGCTTCAACTGCTGCTGGAAAACCTCTTGTTTCGATCATTCCTAATGCTTCAGACATTTTATTCTCCTTCTGTTTTATTTAGGATGTTTTCATATGGATCGTTTGATCCAATTTTATTTTTCTTGAACCTTCCCGGTTACTTCTTCAATTGATTTGACGGCAGCTCTCCATCCGACTTCAATGTCGCGCTCTTCTCCGCCCAAATAAACACGACCGAAACTGCCAAATGTACGTACTTCCAATATATTTATATTTGCGGCTTTCTCAGCTTCGTTGGCAGCTAGAGCAGCGTATGCTGCTGGAGCTACTTCCATTACATGCATTGACTCACCCGGAACAATCATATTCCCATGCCGCATACGATTAATTAACTGAGTCTGATGATCGTCAATTCGACGTATCACCTGAGATGAATAAATTTTCGGTTTCCAGCGATCTTCTTCTTTCAATTCTAGGGCATCTAAAATTGCCTGACCTGCCTGCCTAACGTCCGCTTGCGAAGTCGAGTGTATTTCTAGCATTCCAAACATTCTCTCGACAATCTGCATACCTGGCGTGACATTTGTTGACTTTAACGCGATATCAGTTATTCGGTTAATTTCAATTCCCGGAGAAATCTCAACGTACAAGGACGCCATTCCTGCAAGGGGTAAAAATCCCTTAGCAACCGTTCCTAAAAACGCAGCATACTGAGGCTGCAGTTTATCTATAAATACATAAGCTCTTAAATCTACCATTGGTAATTCCTTATTATAATTGTTTTTATCAGTTTGAAATTGTTACTGATTTTGCTTGTTGTAATATTTTAATTCCTGCGCTGGCACCTAAACGAGTTGCTCCAGCTTTTATCATTTTTTGTGCATCATCGTATGATTTAATTCCTCCAGCTGCTTTTACTCCAATTCCAGCCTGACCAACTACTTTGCTCATCAGAGCAACATCTTCAGCCGTTGCACCTCCGGGTCCAAATCCGGTTGAAGTTTTTACATAATTTGCTTTTGCGTTCTTTGCAAGTGTACATGCGCGAACTTTTTCATCATCAGTCAACAATGCAGCTTCAATTATGATTTTGGATGTTGCACTACCATCATTGCACGCCTCAACTACTGCGCGAATGTCACGATAAACTAAGTCATCGTTGCCACTTTTAAGAGCGCCAATATTTATTACCATATCGATTTCTTCGGCACCTTCACGGATTGCTCGGCGTGTTTCCATTGCTTTGATTGCCGGCATATGCGCCCCTGATGGGAAACCAACTACTGTACAAACCTTCACAGGAGACCCGGCTAATTCCTTAGCAGACAATGATACATAACTTGGACTAACACAAACTGATGCAAATTGAAATTCTCGTGCTTCAGCGCAAAGCGTAATAATGTCATCTTCGGTAGCGTCCGGTTTAAGTATTGTATGATCAATACAACGGGCAACATCTTCTGGAACACATTCTCCACCTGTCCCATATTCAACCCCCAATCGATCAACGCCAAAGTCTAAAAACTTGCGGAATGTTTCCGGTTTTTTATCAATTTCTACACCAAAACTGCAAACCGTTTCGGAATTATTGTTACCAAATTTGGTTTCAAAGGATTGGCTCCCTTGAGGAACAACCATTTGACTTATCCGATCGGCAATTCTAGAAATATCTTCGCTAGTAAGTTCAACCACTGATTCATCCTTCTTATCTGAATTATTTTCCATAACTGTATCTTCACTTAAATTTTGTTTATTATCCAGGTCGTCAATCATAGCCACCCTCTGCAGATGACGATCAACTGTGCATTCTGTGGATAAAAATGTATCCACAATCTGTTTTGCTAATCCGGGAGCAATCAGACCTGCGCCAAGTGTAAGCACATTGGCATTATTGTGTTCACGAGCATTGCGAGCTGTGGTGATATCATAACATAAAGCTGCTCGGACTCCACTTACTTTATTAGCTGTCATCGCGGATCCGATTCCAGCACCATCTATCATAATTCCCAACTTAGCTTTACCATCTGCAATATTTTGAGCAACCGCATGGGCAAATTTTGGATAGTCTACCGCAGCGGGTGGTTGAATATTTGTTCCACAATCAGTAATTGAATAACCCTGATCAGTTAAATAGGCTTTTAACTCTTCTTTCAGAGCAAAACCACCGTGGTCAGCCCCTAGTGCAACTATTTTATTGTTTATTGAACTGCTCATTTTTAATCTCTTAAAAGTTCGGTAGCAGTCCATTCATCAGTAATCAAAGTATTGAACCACTTACCATTTAATCCTGCTCGTGTTGCAGATAATTTTTCTTTACCCCCGACTACAGCAATTGAATATTGTTTTTTCTTTAATTCTTCAAGTTCTATCCCGATTGTTCTGTTATTCAAGTCTTTTGAACAAATTGTACCATCTGCTTTAATGATTCTAGAGCAAATATCTCCAACAGCTCCAGACTTCAAAAGCTCATCCACCTCATTCGGCTCAAAATAATCAGCTTTGACAAGGACTGAATTAAACCCAAATGAGCCGATCGTGAACAATGCGATTTCAGCTTTTTGTCCTAACTCAAGTGTGCGAGATATGTTTTTATCAGATAGAATGGCTTTTTTCAAACTAGCGCTATCAACTACAGCAGGTAAAGGCATCAAATACGGGATTGCCTTGTAGCTTTCCCCAATAGTTTTTGCTATTTCACTAGCATGAGTATCGAGCTCAGCACGAGAGATACCACCATTCAATTGCACAACTACCATATCTTTAACTTTGCGGGAACGGATCTGACGAGCAACCTGTTGCATTGTGGTTCCCCAGGAAATACCTAGAATTATTCCTTCGGATATTAATTTATCTACCAATAATACTGCAGCTTTACCCAAACGTTTCTTAATAATCCTATTATTATCCGTATCATTTGGTACAACAACTGCCTTTTTTAATCCATATTTTCTAATCAGCGCCGATTCTAACTGTGTTCCAACTTCAGATGGATCAGTTATTTCTATTCTTACAATACCTGTACTGCGTGCTTGTTGAAGTAGCCTAGATACGGTAGGGCGCGAAACCCCTAATTTTTTAGATATCTCTAATTGACTCAATTGATGTTCATAATAGAGTTTTGCTGCCTCAACTAGTATTGTTGATTTGTATAGAGATTTCATCATTTTAATGTGAACATATGTTCTATTATAATTAACATTTGTTCAAAGTTAGGTGCAATTTTAATTTATGTCAAGAAAAAATTGGAATATATTTAGCCCCCGTTGAGACTAATATATTTTATTAGTAGTAATAAAAACTTTGAAAATAATTCTAGGTTAGTTTATTGCTGGTTTTATATTTCAATTAGGTTTTCACTAACCGTTGCATTTGTATTTCGACACGTATTAAGCCTCTAAAATCACCATCATGATAATCAATTGCTTTATCATTTGGATACAATTTGTTTATTCGTTTGGATATATCCGGTAGTCTCGTTTCTGTTTCACCATGGCAAAGTAAGCATTTGGTTTGCATTTTCATTGGTTTGTAAAACCGATATATATCATTTTTCTTTCGCTGAATTTTCTGTCCGTATACTTTTGGCAATATGCTATCCTGAGCAATTTGTTCATCAAACCATGCTAATGCTTCTATTTCATATTTATCGGGTGCATTTTTGGGATTACGATATTTATCTGATACTCTTTTAATCGAAACGTTATTCCCAATTTCATCTTCCAACTTATCGGTAATATCATACGCTTCTTCTTTACAAACATCGATTGCTTTTATCACGCCAGCAGCTTGGATTACTTCTGTTAACCGACCACCCAAGGTGTTTACCAAAACCATTGCTGATGAATCTGCTAATGTAAAAAACTCCGGTGCATCCCTTTCCGTAATTTCCGATACGATTTCCGGTTCAGTTCCACAGGAAAACAAAATTATTGTAATTAAACTTACCAATATTTTCTTCATAACAATATCTCTCTATAATTTTGATTTTAAGGTTTGAGCCAATTCTTGAGCTTCCTTTTTTGTAGGTGCTTCTGCATATATCCTTAGAATTGGTTCTGTATTAGATGCTCTCAAATGCAGCCAACTGTCACTCCAAATAAATTTTAATCCATCCACAGTATTTATTTCTGCATCGCTAAATATTGTTTTAGCTCTATCAAAAACAGCAGTTGGGTCGGGCATACAAACATCTGCTCGATTCAAGTCAAGTCGGTCTTTAACCATTTCAAAATGTGGTAACATTTCCATTATTTTACTTACCGGTTCTTCCGATTGCGCCAAGCGGTTCAATACCATTGTTACCCCAACCAACGAATCACGCCCTAAGTGTGCTTCCTGTAATATCACTCCACCATTACCTTCTCCGCCTAAACTAGCTCCTAATTCCAACATTTTCTGCACTACGTTAATTTCCCCAACCGCTGAACGCACAACTTTACAACCGTGCTTTTCAACTAACTTATCCAAAGCCATTGTAGTTGATAGATTAGTCACAAATGTCTCTTTTCTTCTGGTTGTATTGATATATCCATCAGTGGCTAAAACTAATGTGTACTCTTCCCCGATGGGCTTTCCATTTTCATCAACTACTGCTAAGCGGTCAGCATCCGGATCAACAGCAAATCCAATATCAGCTTTTTCCTTAATTACGGTTTTGCTTAGTTCAGTTAAATTTTGTGGTAACGGTTCGGTACCATGCACAAAATCACCGGTAGGTTCACAGTTTATTGGTAATACTTCGCAACCTAAAGCTTCCAACATCGCCGGGACAGCAATGGCACCGCCTCCGTTAATAGCATCAATTACTACCTTAAATTTCCTTTTACGAATTTGATAAACATCTACGCATTTTAAGGATGCATTTTTGATTATATGTTTTTGAATTGCATTCTTATCTTCCAAAACAATTCCGCGAACCTTGCTTTCTTCGACTTTGATATCTTTATCAACTATTTCAAAAAGCCTTTCGTTCTCAATCGGTAAGAAAAAAGTACCATCCTGTCTAACAAATTTTAATCCGTTCCACTCCTCCGGATTGTGACTTGCGGTAATAATCAATCCACCAACCGCATCTGTTTGTTCAACCATAAATTGAACGGTAGGAGTTGGAACAATATTACAAAATATTACATTTCTACCAAGCCGAATAAATTCATCAATTACTATATCTGTGATTGCAATACCGGATGGACGTGAATCACGTCCTACTATAATTGTGCCATCTTGATATAATTGATGAGACCCTCTCACATAATTACGAATTACATCATCTGTCAAATGTGTCTCAACAATTCCTCTTATGCCGGATATACTTCGGATTAACATACTCAATATTCCATTTTTATTATACTAAATTAAAAAAGGTTCAAGATAATCCTTGAACCTTTTTATTTAATTATTGTAGATGAACTTAATCGTACAATTTTCTAATTCGCTCAAAGCGTGCCATTCGGCGTACTGCTTTTTTACGCGATTCACGTTTCTCAACGCTCGGCTTGACAAAAAATGACTTACGTCGCACATCGCGCAAAACACCAGCACGTTCCCATTTCTTTTTGAAACGTCTTAATGCTCTTTCCAATGGCTCGTTATCACGTACGTTCACTTCTATCATTCCGTACCACCTCCTTAAGGGGTTATCAATTAAAAAAATATGCTAATTATTTAGCGGGCAATTTTAGTGAATATAAAACTAATATTCAAATAAGTTCCGCAAACTCTTCGATGCTTAATGTCTCGGGACGGCGTGTGAAATTTACCTTGTCTTTAATTTGTTGTGATATGTCAAATCCACTTAATGAATTTTGTAGCATTTTTCGTCGTTTTGAGAAGGCAGCCTTTACTATTTTTTCGAATTTATCAAATTTTTCATCATTTATAATCGATGTCCTCTTTTTAGTAATTTTAATGAATGCGGAATCAACATTTGGTCGTGGAACAAATACTTCCGGTGGAATATTAAAACATTTTTCAATATCTAAAAATGCACCGGTCATTACCGTTAATCTACCATACGCTTTTGTCCCTATTTGTCCGATCAATCGTAATGCCACTTCTTTTTGCACCATAATATACGTCTCCGACCAAAATTCACGCTGTTCAATTAACCAAAATAGGATTGGTGATGTGATGTTATATGGAATATTTCCAATAATTTTTACCGGTTTATTTAGTGGTAATGTTTTTAACTCCTGCCACAAAACATCCCCATGTATAACATGGCATCCTTTAATTGAATTAAGTGATCGTAAATATTCAACTAAATGTGGATCAATTTCAATTACTGCCAAACTGTTAACAGTTGGCAATATTCGCTCAGTTAGGATTCCTTCACCTGGTCCAATTTCAAGTACGTTGTCTATTTCACTTAGACCAATTGTCCGAATTATTTTACTTAGTAAATTTGGATCAATGAGAAAATTTTGACCCCATTTCTTTTTAGCAAAATGTTTCAAAATTGAGATAGGTTGAATAGTTGTTCAGTATTGATCTGAGTAGCCAATTCAATGGATTCACATAAAACACCAGTGCATTCCGCAAGTTTCTCAGCAATTAATTTTATATGACTTGGTTCATTTTCTTTACCACGGTATGGTGCTGGACATAAAAAGGGTGCATCTGTTTCTATCATTAACCTATCTAAGGGAATCTCTTTTGCCACTTCCGGTAATCCACTATTTTTGTATGTTAAATTTCCTGCAAATGAAATATAAAACCCCAAATCTAATAATATCTTTGCTGTAGTTAAATCACTTGAGAAACAATGCGCAACACCCTGAATTGGACTTACTTGTTGAATAATATGAATTATATCATCGTCGGCATTACGGTTATGAATAATAACCGGTAAATCCATCTCTTTTGCTAATTGTAATTGTTTTTTTAATACCTTGCGTTGCGATTCCGCATCGGAAATATTCCGATAATAGTCCAAACCAATTTCGCCAAGGGCGACTATCTTTGGTTGATCAAGAATGTCTCGTAATTGATCTATGTAGTCGAAAGGTGCATTGTCAACTTCATGAGGATGAATACCTGCAGCGGCAAATACATTCTTATGATTTTGTGCAATCGATAAACTCTGCCAAGAACTTTCGATATCGATCCCTGGGCAAATGACTTTACCAATGCCGTTTTCTTTGGCACGTGCTAAAACTTGGTCGAGGTTTTTAGACAAAGAACCCATATAAAGATGACAATGTGAATCAATTAACATATAGTAATTTACTTTGTTTATATCAGTTCTATCTAATTAACTTTATTTTGGATTGAATATAACAATCACCTGAGTTTTGCTAAAAATAGCAATAGATTTCGACACTATAAACTTTTATACTTAAATTGAAAATAAATCTTCTAGCTTTGTTTTTTGTAATTGACCATAGTCATGCCCAAAAAAGGGTTCTAATATTTAAAAACAATGTTGAAAAACTTACGCTAGTATCTTACCATCGCAACAAATCAATTAAATATGAGAATCATCATGATTTAGGCAAAATTCCGCAGAACAAATATTTGTATAGATTTCTAAAAATTATTTTTGACATTCGACAACTCTCAAAAATATTATCCAATAACCCTGAAATTAATGTTGTGTATGTATGGAACTTTGATGCTGCACTGTTATTTTTGTTAACGAAATTATTCTCTAAACAGAAATACAGAGTTATCTATGATGTAATTGATATAAAACCAATTCTTTTATCAAAATCCATTATGGGAAAAATTCTAAGAAAATTGGAACAATATATTTTAGATAGTACTGATTATCTATGTGTAACATCAGAAGATTTTATAATTAATTATTTTGATAAATATTATATTTACGAAAGGAATATACACATTGTAGAAAATAAAGTTTTCCCGGAAATTGATAATACATTAATTAATAATGACTTATATAAGAAACCTGATAATACTACTTGGAGAATAGGATTTGTCGGGTTATTCCGATGCAACACAAGCCTAAAATTATTATTAGATTTAGCAAAATGTCTTCCTGAAAAGGTAGAGATAATTTTAGCGGGAAGGCCCGAAGAACATGTGATAGATACATTTAATAAATTGGTCAATATGGAGAATACAGTTGACATGGGAGAATACGCATATCCCAATGGTTTACCTGACATTTACTCCAAAATTGATATTGTTTGGAGCGCAGATTTTTCCGATCTTTCTGTCAATAGTAAGTGGCTATTACCAAATAGAATTTATGAAGCAGGAATATTTTCTGTACCACATTTATGCTTTTCAGATAATATAGCAATTAGTAAATATATCAAATCGCTTAAAATAGGTTGGATCTTAGAAGATGCTGACATTGAAACATTATTACAATTTTTCTCATCACTGACCCTTGAACAATTTCAACAAATAAAATCTAATTACGATAGTTTACCAACTAAACAATTTTCGGGAGATGAACAAATGCAATCACTTCTGAATGATATAAAAGACAAATTACAGTAATTATTTTTATGGTTAATTTTGGATATCTAATAAATACATATTCATCGTGGAAAAAATAATTAATTCAATATTGGGTTTGTTCAACTTGAGATTAATCAGGGCAACGCACCTAAAGCATATATCCAACAATCTAGGTTATATTTCTGCGAAAGAAACTGTAAAAAGCGCACAAACCGAAGGACTTTCGGTTTGTGACTTTATCGAGAAGACGTGGGATCAAGTCGGAGAAACTAAAATAATAATTGATAATATGGAAAAACTCGGCGTATTTAATTGTACTAATTCAAATGTATGCGAAATCGGTGCTGGTACTGGCAGATACATGGAGAAAGTAATAGACAAATGCAATCCTGCTAGATATGAAAGTTATGAGACTGCATCAGATTGGGCTGAATGGTTAGAGAAGAACTATAACATTATATCTCTAGAAACTGATGGATACTCTTTAAGAAATACAAAAGATAAATCTATCAATATTATTCATTCACATGGCGTTTTTGTTTATCTTCCTTTTTTTGACTCATTACGCTACTTCAATGAAATTGATAGGGTGACAGATATAGACTCATATATTGTCTTTGATTGCATTACCGAAGATTGTATGGATAAGAAATCATTAAACAAATGGATTAATTCTGACTGCAATTTCCCACGAATATTGCCGGAAAAATATATTTTTGATTTCTTCCCAGATAATAAGTACAAATTAATTGGGAATTTTTTTACTCCATACGGGCAAGGCAAATCAAAATATTTTGTTTTCAAGCGTATCAATCTTGACCTATAAAAATACTTCACAAGTATTTAAAATATTATCCATATTAGGTATCTTGCTTTTTATCTCATGTAATTTATCCAATTCCGACGATGAGATAGATATCAATTATAAACAAGAAATGCGTGATTTTGTAAAAGAAATATCGAACTATTCAAGAAGTATAAAATCTGGTTTTATTATAATACCGCAAAACGGTGTCGAATTATTAACACAATATGGTGAAGAAAACGGGAATCCAAAATTAGAATATCTTGAATCCATAAATGGTATTGGACAAGAAGATTTGTTATACGGCTATAATAATGACGATCAAGTTACTCCAGCAGTATCCACTTTATATATTCAATCATTTTTGGATATGGCAAAATCTAATGAAAAAGTGATACTGGTTACTGATTACTGCTCAAGCACATCTTTTGTAAATGACTCATATCAGAAAAACACGCAAAATAGTTATATTTCTTATGCAGCGAATCATCGTGAATTAGACAATATTCCAGAATATCCCAATCCTATTATAAATGAAAATGCAAATAATATAACAAGTTTAGATAATATTAAAAATTTCCTATATCTAATTAATCCATCAGAATTCGCTTCAAAACAATCTTTTATTAATGCCGTAAAGGCGACAAATTATGACTTACTTATCATGGACTATTTCTTCAATGATGAAGAATTCTCTGAATCTGAATTGATTGAATTACGCAACAAAATCAATGGTGGAAAACGATTGCTAATTTCGTATTTGAGTATCGGGGAAGCTGAAGATTATCGTTATTATTGGCAATCTGCTTGGAGCACAAATCCACCCGCTTGGATGTCAGTAGAAAATCCGGATTGGGAGGGAAATTACAAAGTGAAATATTGGAATCAAGATTGGAAAAATATTATTTATAACGACACGAACTCCTATCTTGATAAAATCATCAATTTGGGGTTTGATGGAGTTTATTTAGATATAATTGATGCCTTTGAGTACTTTGAAAATCAATAATGTATTCCCACACAAACTAAAATATTCTAACTCCACTTTCAACCAAGTCAGTTTCAATTACAATTAATGATAATTCTTTACCTTTCTTTGCTGCTAATAACATTCCATTAGATTCAATTCCGCGGATTGTAACAGGCTCAAGATTTGTTGCAATTACAATCATCTTCCCGATTAATTCTTCCACTTTATAATGTTCCGCAATTCCACCAACAATCTGCCGTTTTTCCTCACCAACTTTAATTTGTAATTTTAGTAAACGATCTGCTTCTTCAACCTTTTCTGCTTCCAATATTAGTGCAGTTTTTAACTCAACATTTTGAAACTCATCATAGGTGATTACATTGTCTTGCTTAGGTTCTTTTACTTTCTCTACAGATTTTTCAACTTTAATCCGAGGGAATAATGGAGAATGTTTTTTAATAACAACTCCCGATTTTAGTTTACCCCATTTTAATTCGGTTTCTTTCGAATCCAATGTATCCAAAATTATTTCCGTTCTATTTGGCATAACCGGTTGCAGTAACAGTGCGCTAACACGTAAAGATTCAGCTGCAGTGTATAAAACTCTTGCCGCAGCAGATTTGTCGGTCTTAACCAATTTCCACGGTGCCTGTTGTTCCATATATCTATTAATACTTCGTACAAATTGTAAAATTTCTTCGATAGCTTCATTTATCCGCATTTTTTCTATTAATTGATTCACTTGTTGAATGACAGCTTCTGCACTTATTTGAATTTTCACTTCTTCTTTAGCCAATTCATCATATTCGGGAATTACATTGTCAAAATTCATTGCAATTAATGTCGAAACTCTACTAAATAAATTTCCGAAATCATTAGCCAAATCACTATTGTAGCGCTTAATAAATGATTCCATAGTAAACGATGCATCTTGTCCAAGTACCATTTCACGCATTAAATAATAGCGTAAAGGATCAACACCATATTTATCAATTAAATCTAATGGATTCACGACATTACCAAGCGATTTACTCATTTTTGATTCGCCACTTAACCACCAACCATGCGCAAAAATTGTTTTTGGTTGAGGGATGCCAGCTGAAAAAAGCATTGTAGGCCAATATACTGCGTGAGTCATTAATATATCTTTCCCAATTAAATGGACAGCAGGCCACCATATTTTAAATGATTTATCGTCTGTTGAATAACCGGGCGCTGTGACATAATTAATAAGAGCATCAAACCAAACATAGGTTACATAATCACTATCAAATGGTAATTCAATCCCCCAATTCAACCTACTCTTAGGACGTGAAATACACAGATCATCAAGCGGTTGGCGCAAGAAACCAAGAATCTCATTTTTTCGATGCTTGGGTTGAATAAAATTCGGTTTATCATTTATATAATCGATTAGCTTCTGCTGATACTTACTCATCTTAAAAAAATAATTCTTTTCAGTGATTGTCTCAAGTGGTTTATCATGCTGTGGACATTTCCCATCAAGTAATTCCTTTTCGGTATAAAAACGTTCACAACCAACACAGTATTCTCCTGTATATTCATCAAAATAGATATCACCTCTGTCATACACCATTTTTAGAATATCTTTCACGACACTTTCATGACGTTTTTCTGTTGTTCGAATAAAATCATCATATTTAATATGCAAATTTTTCCATAGATTGATAAAACGCGGAGCCATTTCATCGCAGTGTTGTTGCGGTGAAATTCCTTTTTCATCAGCAGCTTGTTGAACTTTAAGTCCATGCTCATCTAATCCTGTTAGAAAGAATACTTTATCCCCCACAGTACGATGAAAACGTGATAAAACATCAGCTAGGATGGTTGTATAAGCATGACCAATATGCGGTTTATCATTCACATAGTAAATTGGTGTCGTCAGAAAATAGTTGTTTTTACCGGACATAATTATTTTAAGTTTTTTTGAATATTGATTAATAGATTAGTTAAAATTAATGACATATACAGATTTCTTCCTACGGCTTCTAAAGTATCTTCCAATAAAATGTCAATTTTATACAAATCTGCATTAGGATATTTTTGATTAAATTGCCGCATAAAATCCATTAATTCCGGACGATGCAATTCATCACTTACACCTATCCGCATACGATAAACACTTTTAAACCACAATTGTAGTAGAAATATATTATTCTGAAATTGCGACATTTCTTTTCTGATAATTTGTGAATTATCAGTAATTAATTTTCGCCATTTCTTCCCATCTTCATTGATTACAGATGTCGATAAATCTTGTATAGATTTTATTATATTGCCAACTGAGTCATTTGAAAAAGATAGCGCCATACGCATATTGCCTTGAGAAATACCGGCTATTAATTCTGCTGATTTGTCATCAATATCATTTTTCAATAATGTATCAATTATTATCTCTTTTGTTAGTGGCGGAAAATCAACATGCTGACAACGTGATAAAATTGTAGGTAAAAGTTGATTTTTTTTATCAGTTACTAAAATTAAAGTTGTATTTTTTGGTGGTTCTTCTAAAATTTTTAATAATGCATTTGCTGCTTCTGCCTGACCGACTGTTAATAAATGTGCATCAAAAATCAATACCATTTTTCTACCGATGTCATTACTTTTTAAATACAGTGATTTACGTAATTCTCTAATAGAATTAATCCTAATTCTTTTTGCATTTGGTAATAATATTTTATGAAATGGATTGACACTTTTTCGTGCAATATTTTCCTTTAATAATTCCAAATCGGCGGTAGCCAAGGATTCTAAAATATTTACATTACGCTTATTAGCTTTACCGGCAGGCAATGGAACTATCAGTTTCAATAACTCATGTTGTAAAGTTTTAAATCTTATGTAACTTGCATCGGCATTTATTTTATCATCTATAAAATGTTGTTTATTAACGGTCGCACCAAATTCGATTGCCATTGCTTCTTTGCCAATTCCTGATGGGCCTGAAAATAGATATGCACTACCTATTTTATTATTCTCTATAGTTTTTTTTAACAAGCTCCATATTCCGTCTTGTGATTGTTTCACATCAAATATTTTCATTTTATTAACCATTGCTCCGGATTCAATTTTTCTTGATTCCCCCATATTTCAAAGTGCAATTTTGAGCCGTTAACAGCATCTACATCCCCGGTATAAGCGATTATATCTCTACTTTTTACTTCTCCATCTTCATGAATCTGTAAATCTGTTACATGTGTATAAACAGTATAAAACCCGTCACCATGATCGATAATAATCGTTGTACCATAACCACGTATATATGTTATCGTTGTTACAATACCGTTTAAAACAGCTCTAACCGGTGCATGGGGAGCTCCTTCAATATCAATACCTGGATTTTCTGTTGTAGTTTTGAGTTCAGGATTCAATTGACTACCATATTTAGTGACAATTTTACCTTCGATTGGCCATAATAAATGCCCTTTTAGCTCGGCAAATTGCTTAGTGTTAAGGTATCTTTGTTGTTCTCGAATCCGTTTTTCCCGCAAATTTTTATTTTTATCATTAAGTATTTTTTGTCGGACAGCTTCTAATTGTTTTAAACCTTCTTGCTTCTCGGCTAAATATTTTTCCAGTTCATTTTTGTTCTTTTGAATATTTTTCAATTCATTTTGAGTAACTCTTTTATTTTTTGACAATAAAGCTTGTTGTTTTGCTTTGTCATTTTTTGTGTTTATATTTTTTCGTAAAGCAAAATTCAAATCGCTTTTTTGATTTGAAATATCAACGAGAAGTAATTGGATACTATCTTGCATTGTTTTTTCAATAGTAGATATAATTTTCATGTACCGCGCTCTGTATACCGCCTGTCGCCATGAAGACGAACTCAATAACTTTACCAAAGCTGTCGGTGAACCCTTTTTATATATTTCGACTGCGCGTTTTTCGTAGCGATTTAGATAGGTATTCAACAATCTTTCATTTTCCGGAATTAATTGTTCCAATAGTCTGATTTGATTTTTAGTATATCGCTCCACTCTGGTTAATTTATTTATTAACTGTGTTGTCAGGGACATCTCTTTTTCCAAAGAAGTTATTCTCTTGGCTGTATTTCTTTCCTTATTTTGTTGTTTTTGGATGTCTTGGCGAGTTTTGACGATTTCATTTTTAATGGCATTTATTGAATTATCTTGCTCTAGCAATTGTTTATCAAAGTCCTTGGTAGATGCTTGGCATAACAAAAAACCTGATATAAAAAATAAAGTTATTATTATAAAACGAATATTCATAAGCGCTAAAAATACTTCTACCTACAAAAAGTATGCAAACTACTTTATAGCAATCCTTAATTATAGTTTCAGTTTTGAAATTTTGTATTTATTTTCAACTTATCATTTATGAAAAAATCTGAAATCCTAGTAAAAGAAGATTGTTTGGAAGATGCAATACTAATATCCCAGCAAATTCCAGAGTTTGAAGATGTTTACACTATAAGTGATTATAAAAACCGATTAACGAATGTAAAACATCTTACGCTTACTGCATATATAAAAACCAAACCGGTAGGTTTCAAAATTGGGTACGAATTATCTTCAAAACAGAATTTCTATAGTTGGATGGGAGGAGTTTTACCAAAATATAGACAATTAAGAATTGCTGAAAAACTAATGGAATATCAAGAACATTGGGTTATTAAAGCAGGATATCAGAGAATTCTAGTAAAGACCCGCTCTAAACATATAACTATGATAAAATTTTTGCAGAAACATCAATTTTTTCAAACTGGTATTATTCCTTACAATCTTGATGAAGAAACTAGAATATTATATGAGAAAAAATTAAAGCTATTTTAATATTTAGTAGTAATTTATCACTAATTAATATATAAATAACCAATAGGAGATATGATGAAATGTAATGTAGGCCAAACCGATCGTTTATTAAGGATAATAATTGGATTAGTTATATTAGTGCTAGGCTATATTTATAGCAGCTGGTGGGGATTAATTGGTCTTATTCCATTATTAACTGGTTTATTCAGATGGTGCCCTACGTATTTACCTTGTAAAATAAATACAGATAAACCCGAAGATTAATTAAACATTTAATAAACAATTGATGGGTCCGGTTATTGCCGGACTCATTTTTTATTACTAGAACATTATCATATGAAAACAATTAGTATTTCTACAACAAAACGAATAGATTTAATTGATATAACTTCGCAAGTTCGAAAAGCAGTAGGTGAATCACGCATTGAAAACGGAATAATAACAGTATATGTTCCACATACTACTTGTGGCATTACCATTAATGAAGGAGCTGATCCTGATGTTGTACGTGATATAAAATATCAATTGGAAAAATTAATTCCATATCAAAAAGGTTACCGACATATGGAAGGTAATGCTGATAGCCATATCAAAACTTGTCTTGTTGGAACTTCAGAAAATATTATTATAGAAAAAGGTCAGTTAATGCTTGGAACTTGGCAGAGTATCTTTTTGTGCGATTTTGACGGACCTAGAAATAGAAAAGTTTATATTAAAATATATTGATTAATCGTCTAATTTTACTTTTTCCCATATTTCATCCATCTCAGTAAGCGTTGCATCTTCGATAGGACGATTTCGTTTTTTCAATTCAACTTCAATTTTTTTAAATCTTGTAATAAATTTCTTGTTAGTTTTTCGCAATGCATCTTCAGATGATATTTTAAGAAATCTTGATAGGTTCACAATAGAAAATAAGACATCTCCTATTTCTTCCTCAATATGTGCAATAACACCATCTGATTGAGCTTCTTTTAATTCAACAATTTCCTCGTGAACTTTTTCCCAAACTTCTTCAATTTTATCCCATTCGAAACCAACATAGCTTGCTTTTTCCTGTAATCTTTGTGCTCTAATTAAACTTGGTAGGGTTTCTGGAACACCGTCTAAACGAGATTCTCTACCCTTCTCTTTATGTTTTTCAGCTTCCCAATTTTGTTTGGCTGATTTTGCTACATCAACCGGTACGTCTCCAAAAACATGCGGATGGCGACGAATTAATTTTGAATTAATTGTTTCTAATGAATCTAAAATATTAAATCGATTTTTCTCTTCAGCCATTTTAGCCTGAAAAACTGTATGTAATAAAATATCACCTATTTCTTCTTGTAAGTTCTTCCAATCTTTTTCTTCGACACTTTCAATAACCTCATAAGCTTCTTCCAAAAAGAATGGCAAGATTGATTCAGGTGTTTGTTCTTTATCCCAAGGACAACCATTTTCTGAACGTAACTTTTGCATTATTTCAACTAATTCAACAAACTTTTCACCAATTTTATTTTGATTATTCAAAATTTTAATTCCTTTAAATATTTCTCTTCTAAATTTTTCATTTCGTGGCGTTCAACTTCTGTCCCATCTTTGTAACCAATTAGGTGGAGTCCACCATGAATTATTAATCTTGCTATTTCCTTATCATAGGGTTCGTCAAAAATTTCTGCATTTTCTTTAGCGACAGATAAACAGATGTATATTTCACCTTCAACATCTTTTTCTTGATATTCAGTTAATCGAAATGCAATTACATCTGTTGTGTGATCAATATTAAAAAACCGTTTTTTTAAATCTTGTAATAATTTTTTATTCCCAAAGACTATTGATATATCGCAAGATATAATGTTTTCTGAATTTAATGTATGCGTGAGTATTTCTATTGATTTACTATCATTCAGTCCATTTAAGGATGGATCTGACTCAATCCGGATATTAATCATTAACTTGGTGGTAATGTTGATCTGCTAGCTTTGGGTTGTTCTTCTGGATATTCAATTCTAATATGGAAAATACCTCTTAAAATTGGAAGCATTCCTGTCTTTCCATTAACCGTTCCTTTGATCCGTCGCAATTCATCTAAGGTTAATGGACATTCATCTAATTGTCCATCATCTAACTTTTTCTTGGTTATTCTATCAATCATATCTTCGATCTTAACAATATCCGGGTCTTTTATGGATCGTACTGCTGCTTCAATTGATTCACAAATCATTAATATTCCGGTTTCTTTTGTATGTGGTTTAGGACCAGGATAACGAAATGCATTCTCATCAATTTCTGAAGGATCTTTTACTTCCGCCAAAGCTTGCCTATAAAAATATTCTACTCTTGTACTTCCATGGTGAGTTGCGATAAAGTCCTGTACAATTTTTGGTATACCATATTCATTCGCTAAACGTAATCCTTCCTTTACATGATTTCGTATTACTTTAGCACTCATGGTCCAGGTTACTTTGTCATGTTTACTTTCACCCGCGAATTGATTTTCAATAAAGTATTCTGGATTTTTAAGCTTACCAATATCATGATAATAAGCACCAACTCTACAAAGCAACGCATGAGCATCTATCGCATCTGCGCAACCCTCAGCAAGATTTCCAACGACTACACTATGATTAAATGTTCCATTTGCTTGTTGCTGCAATCGCTTTAAAAGGGGATTATTAAAATCTAAAAGTTCAAGTAATGTTAAATCTGTTGTTACACCAAATCCTATTTCAAATAAACCTAATAATCCATAAGCTATTATTGGTGCTAATACACTAACAATAAATAAATACATTAAATCAATTCGCATTGCACCTATACTTTCATTTTTAAATAAACCAATTGCACCTATCGCAAGAATACTTGCTCCTAATAATAGAAATATTGTCTTAAATAATTGACTTCTAGTACGAAGTTTTCGAACATTATACATCGCAATCGAAGACACAAATAACATGACAATGATAAAGTCAATATTATTCCCAATCATCATACCTATTAATAAAACAATCGTAGTTGTACCCATGAATCCAATTCGAGCATCAAAAAGAATTGTTAATGTTATTGCAGTTACAACAACCGGGATCAAATATTCAGAAAAATTCAGTTGGACATAAAATATATACGCTAAAGCAATCGTGGAAGCAAAAAGAATCGAAATTAGTAAAACTAACCTGCTATTTAAAAATGTGTCTTTTCGATAAACTAGTAGGAACGTGAAGAAGAATGAAAGTATAACTCCGATAATTATAAATTTTCCTAAATATTCGAGAAAAAACTGCCACCATCCAGCAAAACCATCAGATTTTCCAAGTGCCGCCTCTAGTGATTTTAACTTAAGTAAAACATCGTCAGTAATTCTTGTATTCTTTTCAACTATTCTTTCATTTTCAAGTAAGGTTCCCTGATATCTCGGGACTCGATTTAATCTTACTTCACGTCTTCTTTCTGTTGTTTCTTTGTCATAAATTAAATTGGGAAGAGTCAATTCCACTATTATTTCATATCCAAGATCCCGTAACACTTGATTATTTTCTGAAAACAGATTATTTACTTCAACTCGGGCTTTTATCCAAGCTATTTCTAAATCATTATAATCAGCAGGATTAACTAATATGGGTACTTCGGATTGGCTAATTAATACTTCCTCGCTTGTTATCTCAGACATTGGAATATCATATATTCCTTCTGACCAGCGATTTTGGCAAATTCTAAGAATATCATTTGCCAATTTGTCTAAAGGATATTCGAATTTTTCACTGTCGGAATTCCACAAGATAGATCCCCAAACTTCACTGTCTTGACCAAATGAATATTCATCAGTGAATGTTTCTTTTAGTACTGACACTTGAACACTATCTCTATTAAACTCCAATACAGTTTCTTGGAAAGTAGGCTCATAGCGCATCCTAAATACTTTGTTAGTTGATAAAATCAGCTTATTTTGCGCAGTTTGGATATCATTTATTAATGAAAATAAATTATTTATCTTTTGTGTCTGAGCATCAACGACCTCTTGACTTCTAACAAATAATGCTGGTTCGGATTTCAAAGCCTTGTCAAGATCTTCTTGAAGTTTTCTTTCCGGTTTTAAAATTGGAAATGTAAATGGGGCAATTACCGTTTCTCGAGCAATATCATCTTTCTGATAAGTAAATTGTAAAGACTTACCACGCGGAAAAAAAACAGATGCAAAAATTATTAAGCAAATAAAAATTAATATTTGCCATCTGTATCGATTAAGAAAATCGGTTTTTATTTTATTAAATGAGAATTTGTTTTCCCTTCGAATCATAAATTTAATGCATTTTTAATTATGCTACGGCTAATCACAATACGCTGTATCTCACTTGTACCTTCGCCAATTTCTAATACTTTGGCATCTCTATAATATCTCTCAACATCATATTCTTTTACATAGCCGTAACCACCAAATACTTGAATCGCTTCCGTTGTCACATCCATGGCAACTTCGCTAGCAAACAATTTAGCCATTGCAGCTTCCTTGAGCATTTCCCTACCTTGATCTTTTAGCCAGGCAGCATGATAAACAAGTAATTTAGCTGCTTCAATTTGTGTTGCCATATCTGCCAATTTAAAACTAATTGGTTGAAATTTATATATCGGTTTACCGAATGCTTCCCGCTCAGTTGAATACCTTAACGCTCTCTCATAAGCACCTTCTGCTGTACCAACAGCTAATGCAGCAACCGAAATTCTGCCACCAACCAATGTTTTTAGAAATGTTCTGAAACCGTCAGAAGGATCGCCAATCATATTTTCAGCGGGAACGTGCATATCATTAAAAAATAATTGACGCGTATCGCTGGCACGCCAACCCATTTTCTTTTCTTTAGGCATTATTTCTAAACCTTCAGTGTCCATCGGGACAAGAAACGCACCAACACCCATTTTTTCACCATTCCTAGTTACTTGAGCAGTCAAACTGATTAACCCAGCTTCACCAGCATTCGTGATGAATATTTTACTTCCATTAATTATATAATTGCCGTTTTTAAGTTCTGCTGTCGTTTGAGTAGCACCTGCATCACTTCCTGCTCCCGGCTCTGTTAAACCAAAAGCCCCCAACATTTTTCCTGAAGCTAAGTCAGGAACATATTTTGATTTTTGTTCTTCTGAGCCAGATAAAACAATCGGCATTGTCCCTAAAGAAGTATGTGCTGCCATCGTAATAGCCAATGAAGCATCCGCTTTTGCCAATTCTATTACTGCGGCTGTATAGGCAATTGTATCCATACCTGCACCACCATATTTTTCGGGAACAGGTATGCCCAACAATCCTAATTCTCCCATTTGATTAACTAAATCATGAGGGAACTCCCCTTTTTCGTCTAATTCTTGAGCGACCGGTTCTATTTCATTTTTAGCGAAATCTTTTACCATCGACCGAAGCATTTCATGTTCATCAGTAAAAAATAATTTATCCATATTTTCCTACTTACTTTATATTTGTTTTATAAAATTACCAGCGAATTGCTGCTGAAGCCCACGTGAAACCTGCACCAAAAGCTGCTAAAATTATTATGTCATTTTTTTTAATTTTTCCCTCCTGAAGAGCTTCAGACAAAGCGATTGGAATTGAAGCACCGGTTGTATTACCATATCTTTCAATATTACTATACATCCTATCCATTCCTACCCCTAATCTTTTTGCTACTGATTGAGTTATTCTTAGGTTGGCTTGATGAGGAATAAACATATTGATATCATCAACTGTTAAATCATTTTTAACTAATGCTTCCTTGATTACCTCGGGGAAACGCGTTACAGCATTCCGAAAGACTTCCCTCCCATTCATTTGTGGATATTGCCTTCCCTCATCTAACATTTCTTTTGTTAAACATGGTGATTCTATGGAAGTAGGTATTTCTGCCCATAATTCCTTTAAATATTTTCCTTGGGAATGTATATGTGTTGATAATATTTCACTACTATCGCTTGCGGGTTGCAGCACAGCAGCGCCAGCTCCATCACCAAACAAAACGGCCATATCTCTACCTTTTGTTGATATATCAACTCCTGTGGACTGTATTTCAGCTCCGATCACCAAAACATTATCGGCTTGACCAGTTTTTATATATTGGTCACCAATTGACAATCCATAAACAAAAGCTGAACAGGCTGCTTTAATATCGAATGCTCCAATCGTATTCATGCCCATTTTATCTTGGACTTGGACAGCTGAACCCGGGAAGTTATAATCAGAGGTTAGTGTAGCAAATATTACAAGATCAATATCATTAGCTGAAACTTTTGCCATATCGAGTGCTTTTTCCGCTGCTTTCACTGCTAAGTCAGAAGTTCCTACTCCTGAATTAACCCAACGCCTTTCATGGATTCCTGTCCTTGTTACGATCCATTCATCGCTTGTATCCATTAATTTTTCAAGGTCTTTATTGGTTACTATTCGTTCGGGAACATAGTGACCAATACCAGCAATTTTAGTTTTTCTTATCATAATTCCTCTATTTAATCGCTCATTTTAATGTCTCGCACATTTAACTGCACTAATTCTCTTCCTTGCCATTCATTGATTTCAACTACATAAGCTAAATCTACTGGAAGTCCTTTAATTAATTTTTCATAATGTATAGACATATTGAATCCAATTGCGGATATAACTTTTTGACTCTGACGTACTTTAAAAATAATATGATCTCCGTTACCAATAACCCTCGGATTCCCAACTATTTCAACTTGCTTAGAAGCAAAACTTGGTCTCATATTACCGGGACCATATGGTGCCAATTTATCCAAAAAGTCTATAAACCTACTATCAATATCTTTTAATTTAAGAATACCTTCCAGTTTAATTGATGGAATTAAATGTTCATCTGTTATTGTTTTATTAACATATTTAACAAACTCTTTCTTAAATTTTTCAAAAGATTTTTCTTTTACAGTTAACCCAGCCGCCATAGCATGCCCACCAAAATCAACAAGATGTTTTACTGAACTAGCTAAACCGTCATATAAGTCAAGTCCTGAAATACTTCTTGCCGATCCTTTGCCAATACCGTTTTTATCAAATGAGATTACTACAGAAGGGCGATGGAATTCTTCCTTCACCTTTGATGCAACTATCCCAATAACACCTGGATGCCACTCCTTACCAGCCAAAACAATAGCTCTGTCGTTTTTTAAATCAATATTGGCATGAATCATATTAAACGCAGCATCAACTACTTCTTGTTGAATAATTTGACGTTTTTGATTCTCCTGTATCAATTCATTTGCTAAGGTTTTAGCACGTTGTGTATCAGAGGTTGTTAACAACTCAACAGAACGGTTTGCGTCACCCAGACGACCCGCTGCATTAATCTTTGGTGCAACACCAAATACTAACTGTTCAACTGAAAGTGATTTATTATCTAATCCAACTAATTTCAATAATGATAATATTCCTGGTTTACTGCCATTTGATAATAGTTTTAATCCATGTTTTACTATCGCACGATTTTCATCCTTGATAAGAACCATGTCAGCACAAGTACCTAAAGTTACTAAATCTAAATACTTATACATTAAATCATGAGGTTGGTCCATTTTTTCTGATAAAGCACATGCCAATTTAAATGCCACTCCGCCTCCACAAAGATTTTTAAAAGGATAATCGCAATCAATACGTTTGGGATTTAATACAGCTAGGGCTTCAGGAAGTTTATCATCAGGTATATGGTGATCAGTTATAATTACATCAATTTTTAGAGAATTTGCATATTTAATCGGTTCAAAAGCATTTATTCCACAGTCGCAAGTAATAATCAGTTTCACGCCCACTTTTTTAGCATTATCAATCCCAATTTTTGATAATCCGTATCCTTCTTTCTCGCGATTCGGGATATATGGAATTACATTCGCACCTAATTCTGCTAGAGCTAAATACAACATTGACGCTCCCGTTGTACCATCTACATCATAATCGCCATAAACCATTATCGGAAACTTAGAATTAATTGTATCGATTATTCTATCTGTTGCGATATCCATATCCTGCATTTCAAATGGATTATTAAGATGATTTAATTGTGGATTAAAGAACTCTTTTGAGCTAACAACTGATAGAATTCCTCTATTTGCTAATACTCTTGCAATAATTTCCGATGCTTTAAAATCTTTTTTTAATCGGTTTACTAATTTGGGATCGGGATTCAGAAAGTTCCAATTCATAGATTTAATTAATTCTGTTTTTCGCTATTTATATTAATTAATAATAAACTACTGATAATTCAGGGATTAATATCTTAATGTAAGATTACGGAATAATTAATATTTAATGATAAGGAATTCTAATCAGATTAATATAAGATATTACACTGAGCCGGTCTATAAGCCGAGTTCTGTATCCCGATATAAATAACGAGATGATGACCATTCATCTAGACTCAATTTCACAATTAAGTTCTAGCAATTTACCCGTCTCTATAGCTTCACCTAAATGATAGCAATGATGCGAACAACATCTTGAGAACTATTTAATCTTACACCAAGTGGGGTTTACAAGCATCCTAATTTTTATTAGGAACTGGTGGTCTCTTACACCACCATTTCACCCTTATCCTGCAGAAAGCAGGACGGTATATTTTCTGTTGCACTTTCCATATCGCTAAATAGCGATTCCTCCCGTTAGGAGGCACTCTGTTCTGCGGTGCCCGGACTTTCCTCCTCCCGGTATTGCCGAGAGGTAGCCATCCGACCAGCTCAATTTTCAATAATCAATATATATTACAACAATATGATGAATTAGTTCAAATAATTTTAACTTTCAATAAATAAAAACCTGCTGCAATCATCACATGTATGTGGTGTTTTGTCTGTCCGAATTTCAGCTATTTTCTGTGGTGGCACCACTGCTCCACAGCCACTACACGAAGCACCTAAAACAGGGACGACTGCAGTACCACGGCGCGCTTTACGAACTACATTATATCTCTTCAAAACTGGTTGTTCAATAGAATCTGTTAATTTATTCTTGCTATTTTCAAGTTGCTTTTTTTGCTCAGCAGTTTCTTGTAACATTTTTTCCAAGCTTTTGCGTCTTTCTGATAAATCTTTACTGACCGTTTCTACACTATTTTCTTGGTTCTTAATTTGTTCGTCTAATGTATCTTTTTCTTCCATTAATTCAATATCTACTGTTTCATCTTTATCAAGTTGCTCTTTTAAATGATCAATTTCTTGCATTAAGGCATCATACTGTTTATTAGTAGTAACTTTAAATAATTGGTCTTTAAGATGATCAATTTTTTGATTGTCTTCTTTAACGCGCAACTCGATTTTATTTAAATCTAATTGTATTTCTTTTATTCTATGTTTACCATCTTCAATACTTTTAATTGTATGTTTTTCTTCTAAAATTAATTCATCAACTTTTTTGGGCAAATCACCTAGAATATCTTCCAAATCCATTAACTGCGTATCAATATCTTGTAATTCGATTAAATTTTTTATAGAACTCATTCCTTTTCCTTTTTAAATGTAAAAGTGCACCATAAACTGGTGCACTTTAATATAAATTTTCACTTTGCTCGTAGGCATCGCAAATATTTGCGCAATAATCTCAATTTAGTTTAACCTCTTTCTGAATAATATCATCTTATTGATTTTCTGTTAAAATTCAACGTGGAAGTTTAGTAATAATTAGCAAGATTCTAAAGCTTCAAAACAAATTATATAAAAAACTATATAATAAATTTTTCATCATCAAATTAAATATTTGCATTTATATATGAATCTATATCAATAAATACAAATTAGTGAGTAAATATAGGGTTTATAAGTAAATTAGCTAGTTAAACTTGGTAAAATACCAAAGAAACTTCATTATTTTAAATTGATGTAATATTAATTAAGTTTACATAACTACAAAGGATCAAGATCATATGGTTTTTCGCCGATATATAATTACGATGGTAATATTTATTTCATTAATAGGAAATGCCTTTGGACAGGCTGGACAATCAAATACTTCAAGTTATCCACGAAGCGGAGAAAGATATATTACTGATGACGATGGTATAATAAAAATGTGGGTTAATGTATGGGGGCAGGTAACCAGACCCGGTAGCTATTTGGTTTATGATGGCATTGATCTTGCTTCATTAATATCTACTTCCGGTGGTCCCAAACCAGGTGCAAATTTAAAAAATATCCGTTTATATAGGGAACTGCCTGATGCCAAAGGGCAATTATCAATATCAATTGATTTGGAAAAATTTCTAAAAACAGGTAATAGGGGCGATTTTACACACGTTCTTCCTAACGATACATATGTAATTCCGCAGTCTTTTGGGTCATACGTAATCTCAAATCTTAATATTGTTAATACTTTATTAAATTTTTATAATCTCTATACAATCGCAAAATTGCGACAAGAACAAACCGACTATTACGATAATCAATAATATATTATGACAAAATTTAATATTTCCGAATCACAAAATGATCGCCCCGATAATTCTGATTTAAGTTTAACAGAGATTATTTATTTATTGCGGAGACATTTACCTTTAATTGTTGGAATCACTGCTACAATTTTGATTATTACAATTCTGTACACACTATTACAAATACCTACCTACACCTCTACAACTATGGTAGTTATTGATAATAAGAGCACAACCGGAGCTATGTTTGATATTGGTCTAGAATCTAATATTTCTCAAATCAATTCAATGAATAATGAAATCGAACTGTTAAGATCTCGCACTTTATCTGAAGAGGTTGTAAAAGATTTGTGGTATTCATCAAAAAGAAATAATCTATTCCTTTTTGGAACCAAAGTGTATAAACCCGAGGGTATTAAAAAAACCCTAAGAGGCTTATGGAATTCAATTTTTAATAGAAAATATCGAGCCCGATTATATGCTCAAAATACCACAATTTCAGATTCACTTCTTTATCAATCATATAAATCAATCCGTAATAACCTATCCGTTTCTAATGAAAGGAATTCAGATGTTTTAAAAATTTCTATGACTTGTAACGATCCTGATGAATCAGCACTTTTAGCAAATACAGTTGCTCAATTATATCAGCAGCGCGATATGGAATGGAGTGCCGGAGAAATCATTAATTTACGAGATTTTTTACAGGAGCAATTACAAAATGTTGAATCCGAACTTACCTCAGTTGAAGAATCGCTCCGCCAATTTCAGGAACAAGAACAAATATTTGAACTAGAAGGAAACGCTCAACAATTATTGAACCAATTAGGTAGTGTTGAAACAAAATATAAAACAATCCTGGCTGAAATTAATATTATTCAAGAGCGCATGAGATTTATAGATAGTAAATTATCACAAGAAGAAAAAACTCTGAAAAGTCAATTACTAAATTCGATTGATACTCGTTTATTAGCATTACGGACTGAAATTGCCCAGACAGAAGTCAATTTAGTAAAAAATACTAGCACATATGGTGCGAACCATGAGGCAGTTTTGTCTTTAGAGAGAAAACTTTCTCGGTTAAAAATTGATCTTGAAGAACAAACCAATCAATTAATCGCCGGAGGAACCTCAGTTGCTGATCCATTAAAGTATAGACAAGCACTAGTTGATACTTCTTTATTCTTAGAATCACGATTAGCAAATTATCATTCGCAGGCTGAAGAATACCGGAAAATTGTAAATCAATATACTCGAGAACTTAACACTTTACCTGCAAAATCGTTAAGATTTGCACAATTAGAACGTGATCGCTCCGTTTTGGCGGAAACATATTCCCTAATGCGACAAAAACTTGAAGAAGCTCGTATTACTGAAGCGTCCAAACTAGGAAAAATACGAATTATTGATCCCGCTATGCCACCGCTTAGTCGGACAAGCCCAAGTACAACTGTAAATTTAGCTGTCGGATTAATTTTTGGCTTAGGAGTTGGAGCACTTGTTGCCTTTTTATTAGAAAAAACAGATAATTCAATAAAAAACATTAGTGATGTCGAAAGAATGGGGGTTAATGTATTAGGGATTATACCTGATCTCAGTAAAACGACAAAAAAAACAAAAACTAATAAAAAGAAAAAAACCAATAAAACTGCAAACAAACAAAGGGGTCTGATAAATGCCTCCAGTGATATTAAACGTCGTATAATTACCAAGGAAGACCCAAGATCACCTATATCAGAAGCATATAGGAGTTTACGTACTAGTATTACCTATGCAACAGTTGACAATCCGCTTAAAACGATAATTGTAACAAGCCCTGGCCCCGGAGAAGGTAAAACAACAACAATTACGAATCTTGCAATTACTTTTGCGAATATTGGAAAAAGAACTCTATTGGTTGATGCAGACTTAAGACGACCAGTATTACATAAAGTTTTCAACTTAAATATTGAACCAGGCGTAACCCATTATCTTACAGGATTCCCCCGAGAGATACATCCTCTAATCAGGCAAACCGAAATTAAAAATTTACAAGTTATAACTGCTGGCGCTACCCCTCCCGACCCTTCGGTACTATTCAGTTCAAAAAGAATGCATGATTTTATCAAAAGTTTGGAAATTGGATGGGATATCATCCTCTTCGACGCACCGCCTGCCGTTGCTGTTACAGATGCTTCCTTGTTGGCAAAGGATATAAATCAATTTATAATAGTAGTAAAATCTGGACAAACCGATAGATTCGCCTTTGGGCGAACAATAAAAATGTTAGATAGTGTGAACGCATCTATCGCCGGAGCGATTGTAAATGCTGTCTCGCCTAAAACCAGCTACGAATCGTACCACTACTATAATGAATACTATCATTATTACGGAAAGGAAGGAAATCAGTAGAATACAGCCATTACTATATATATATATATATTCATTATTCACGATGATAAAACCTATCATATCCTCAAGTATGTAGTCTAACATTTCTAATAATAATTTATTCAAACGACATACAATAAGGAAATTAGATTAATCGAACATGGCGGTAACCAATTAGTTTACAATAAGCCATCATTGAAAGACATTAATAATTTCCTAATTTTAAAAAAACAAACTGCACTTTCAATCTCAAGGATTGAACCAGAAAATCATTGCAGATTAATTTTAGACACTTTTTCTAAATCGAGTGATATCTAACTTATATATTGGCAACTGAGATAATAGCAAATATGATAAAGTACTGAAATTGCTAACGAAAAATATAATTGGGAAAATATTATTAATAAATATAATAATATTCTATAAATAATCATAAATTTACTGTAATTAGTATCATTGCAAATGAATAATTTCAATTTAAACATTTATCTTATCGCTTTATTAGCACTACTATTTAGTATACTGGTAGGGCGGTTCTTATATAAATCCAATATGTCATTTGTATTACTCGACATACCAGATACAAGAAAAATTCATACTACACCAACTCCTCTACTTGGCGGTATTACAGTTATTTTTTCAACGCTTATAGTAATAATAATATTCCAACTTTACACTAATACTAAGGTAGAAATATTTATTATTTTTTCTATATATTTTATTTTTGTAGGATTATTTGACGATCTTTTTAAATGGAACTATAAGAAAAAATTGTTATTGCAAACTTTGGGGATAACATTATTTATCATTTCAATTTATTCAAATATATCACAATTAACTTTATTTTCAATTTATTCAGATTTTAAAATTATAAATTTTATTATTATTTTTCTGTGGATATTGTTTATTATAAATGCCTTTAACTTTTTCGATGGAGTAAATTTTCTCGCCGGCAGTCTCGCTATTGTATTTTTCTCAAGCTATGCAATTTATTACAATCAATTAGGAGAAAGTCTGTCGTTGACTCTTTTGATTGTATTAATATTTTCTATTATAGGTTTTTTAGTATACAACAGAGCTCCCGCAAAAATGTTTCTTGGTGACGCAGGATCTATGTTCCTTGGATTTACCCTGGCATCTTACCCGATTATTTTTAAACCTGATGAATTCAATACATTGGATCTAACATTCCCTGTGATAGTATTATTTATACTTATCTCAGATACTATCTTTGTAGTTATTAATCGTATTATTAACAGTAAAAATCCGTTTTACCCTGACAGATCTCACCTACACCATCAGTTCCTAAACTTAAAATTTAGAAATAGATATATTGTATTTATTATTTTATTAGGTTCAATACTGCATTCATTACTCGCCTTTAAAAGTAGTGAGTTAACTTTAATTTTGTTAGTATTCTACCTAAGTGGTATAAATGCTGTTTTTATTATTATGCCTAGATTTTTACCTGTACTCTTCGCAAAATATAATTTGTGGGGTTTGAAAAAGATCTATGACACTATAATAAATCTTTTTGAGGGAAAATAAAATGCGTACGTCGGTTTTATTTATTACTATATGCATTGCCCTATTTAGCTGTAAAACAATTACAGTAGATAGTGTGCAAACTATAGCAAGTATTCCTGAAGATATTGAATTAATAAAGATACCAGCCGGGATTTATACATCCGGAGAACAAAAGACTGACCAATATATTAACTATGATTATTTAATGATGAAATTCCCTGTTACAAATTTACAATATATTGAATATCTAAAAGAAGCAATTGAAAATGGAGATATTATTATCACAACGCATGGTGTAACCGGATATTACAATGGCGATAAAATTTGGCCATCCGGCATCTATGAATTTGTTGATTTTGATGATCCTGATTGTCGTATAGTATATTATCCACCCGATGAGTTTGGGGTCAAATGGAATTGGTTTGATGGTCGAAAGGAAGGTTACGATAATCACCCTGTAATAGAAGTTACTTGGTTTGGAGCAAATTCTTTTGCAGAATATTATGGGATGAGGTTACCCACAGTAGAGGAATGGGAAAAAGCTGCTCGTGCAAATAGATCTTATATTTTCCCCTGGGGTAATGAATTTGATTCGACTAAAGTAAACTTTAACAATAGTGGTGATATCTACGACAATGGGACTACTCCAATAGGTTTTTACAATGGAGAAAACAATACTTCTGACAGCTATAGTCCTTACGGAATCTACGATATGGCAGGCAATGTATGGGAGTGGACAAATACCTGGATGGACCAATCTCCCGGCAAAATAATTAAAGGTGGTTCATGGCAATCAGTACCCAATATTAAATCAGATGGTCAAGTTGACTATTATGACTTATATACATGGTTTAACCCTGCCAACGGATATTCTCCTAATAATAGTAGCCGTGATATTGGATTCCGTTGTATAAAAGAAATGTGAATGTTGTATACTATAAATAAGTTATACATAAAATTAAAGAGAAATCAATAATCGTGATTAAATGCAGCAGATTCGTATAATTATTATAAACATAACAATAATAATTCTACTTATTATTGTTATCGAAGGCATTGCAAGCTACGCGATTGTTATTCGTAACAATTCCCGTACACAGCCAATTGCCGAAAGATTACATTCAAAATATGACCCTGTTATTGGCTGGATAAATCAGCCTAATATCGATATCCCAAATTTGTACGGACATGGTATATACTTTAGAACAAATAATCAAGGATTTCGAAATGAGCAAAATTTTAACTCATCAATACCTTACGGGAAAATACGCATAATTTGTTCCGGTGATTCATTTACTCTCGGATATGGTACTGATAATAAAAACACTTGGCCATACATTTTGACAATGATCGATACATGCATTGAAACTGTAAATATGGGACAGGGTGGTTATGGAATTGACCAATCATACCTTTTGTTTAAACAAGAAATCGATACAATACAATTTAATATTCATATAATGGCATTTATTACTTCTGACTTTTATCGAATGCAATCAGACCAGTTCTTAGGTTACGGGAAGCCAATCCTTAAATTAGAAAATGATAGTTTAAGAATTAAAAATGTACCTGTCCCAAAAACTACAAATAATTTGAATTGGATAAAGTCTCTTAAAGATTTGCGTACGATATCTGCCCTTGGCCTCTTTAGACAAAAGTTTAAATCAAAGATAACAGCAACTAACAATATTGAGTCTAATTCTGAAAACAAGGAAACTGAGAATGTATTATTTGAAGTTTTTAAGGATCTAAATAAAATAAATAACTCCAAAAATAGTCAGTTAATATTGGTGTATTTACCAACAAAATCTGCACTTTTTGATCATTATCCTACAGATTGGATCAAATTCATCGAAGAGACATCAAACGATCTTGAAATTCCCTTTATTAATATATTAGATAAAGTTCGTATGCTTCCTCAAAAAGAAATGGAACACTTTTTTATTCGTGAAGGACAAATGAATTATCCAGGTGCCGCAGGGCATTTAACCAATTATGGGAATGATATTGTAGCGAAAATGATTTATAAAGAGCTAAAAAATAATTAATTTTAACAAGCGTACTATTATAATCACCAATAACAAGAAAAAATAAATGCAAAAAAAAATACTAATTACTGGCGGGGCAGGTTTCATTGGCTCGCACTTAAGTGAAAGATTATTAAATGATGGTCATCTGGTTATATGTGTAGACAATTTTTATACAGGTGACAAGGTTAACATTGTCCACTTAATGAAAAATCCCTATTTTGAGGTAATTAGACATGATATTACCTTTCCATTATACCTTGAAGTTGATGAAATATATAACCTTGCGTGCCCAGCTTCTCCCAAGTATTACCAATTCGACCCGGTTCAAACAATTAAAACATCGGTTCATGGAGCGATTAATATGTTGGGATTAGCTAAAAGATTAAAAATTAAAATCCTTCAAGCATCCACTAGTGAAGTTTATGGAGATCCTGAAGTACATCCACAAAAAGAAGAGTATGTTGGAAAAGTAAATCCTATTGGATTACGTTCTTGTTACGATGAAGGCAAAAGATGCGCTGAAACCTTGTTTTTTGATTACCATCGACAACATAAACTAGATATTAAAATTGTAAGAATTTTTAATACCTATGGTTCAAAAATGCAAAAAGATGATGGACGAGTAGTAAGTAATTTTATAGTACAAGCACTTAGCGGCGAAGATATAACAGTTTATGGTAAAGGCAACCAAACAAGAAGTTTTTGTTATGTTGATGATCTTATTGATGGTCTAATTAAAATGATGAATTCCGACAATGATTTAATTGGTCCTGTTAACTTAGGAAATCCAGAAGAAATTTCGATGTTAGACCTTGCTAATAGAGTATTAAAATTAACTAAATCAAAATCAAAAATTGTCACTAAACCACTGCCAAGCGACGATCCTAAAACTAGATGCCCTGATATTACAAAAGCTCGTACATTATTGGACTGGAAGCCTACGGTAGATTTAAATACTGGTCTAATAAATACAATCAATTATTTTAAAGACATAACTTAAATTTTTAAAATGTTCCCAGCGCTATTCGCACAATATATAATTTGTGGAGATAAATCATGAAATTATCAGTAATAATGCCAGTGTACAATGAAATAGGCACTATTAAAAAGATTATCGACAATGTACAGAAGGTCGATTTACCTAAGGAAATAATTATTGTAGATGACTTTTCTAACGATGGAACAAGAGAATTCCTAGAACAGTTACCCTTAATTGGCAATGTGAAAATTATGTTTCAGCAAAAAAACATGGGAAAAGGAGCGGCAATAAAAAGGGGACTAGTCGGAGTTACGGGCGATGTTGTTATTATTCAAGATGCAGATCTTGAATATGATCCTCGCGATTATATCAAATTAATAAAACCGATTGAAGAAGGATTCGCCGATGTAGTATATGGTTCAAGGTTTGTGGGTGGAGCACCACATCGCGTTCTTTTTTACTGGCATTCAATAGGAAATAAATTTCTTACAAACGTCTCAAATGTTTTTACTAATTTAAATTTGACTGATATGGAAACCTGCTACAAAATGTTTAAGACCAAATATATAAAGAATATTGCGATCAAAGAAAAAAGATTTGGAATTGAACCAGAAATCACTGCAAAAATTGCCAAAATGAATCTAAAAATCGTTGAGGTTGGTATTTCTTATTATGGTAGAACTTATAATGAAGGGAAAAAAATCGGTTGGCGAGATGGAATTCGAGCTCTATATTGTATAATAAAATATAAATTATTAAAATGACAAAAAAATCTATATTCGAACAATTAGCTCAATCCACAGTTAGTAAATTCTTAAAAATAAAATGCAAATGAAAAATCTTGTTTCCCATTTTTGGAATCCTAATATATTACTTTTGCTAATTTTGCTACTATTAATAACTGTATCTATGAACGGTAGAATGGCAGAGGACGAGGGAATTTATAACTATGTCGGTTGGGTGTGGAATCAGGAAGGGATGGCACCATATGTTGATACCATGGAAAATAAAACTCCTGGCATTTTTATGTTATATGCTATTTCCAACACTCTCTTTAATACTAATATACTATTTATTCGCAGCGTTGGAATTTTCTTCTTATACTTAACAGCACTATTAATATATTTAATCGCTAAGAATTTGCATAGTAAGAATGCAGGCATTATTTCCATGATAATCTTTGGATTGATAGTGTCTTGGAGAAGATTTGATGGTGCACTAACAACTCATACTGAAACGTATATGGCATTCTTCGTAATAAGTGCCTTTTATATTTTAATAGTCGGAATGCGGA
This sequence comes from uncultured bacterium, assembly GCA_964634215.1. Classification (GTDB taxonomy): domain Bacteria; phylum Fidelibacterota; class Marinisomatia; order Marinisomatales; family JAHJCW01; genus JAHJCW01. The sequence continues at coordinate 84,335 of CAZWKR010000003.1, read as the reverse complement.
AACGACTATGGAAACATTGGATGTTACTAGCTGGATCCTCACTTGGTTTTGCGATTGCGTTTAAACAAGTTGCTATTCTTGACGCATTTTCCCTACTAATTTTCTTTTTATTGTATAACAAAAAAGGACAAAATGACAAACCGCAAACTTATGGTATTTTATTAATAGCGGGCGGAATCCTTATTGGAACAATTATAAGTCTAATCCCCTTATTAATAAGTGATATTTCTTTAAGCAGCTATATTCATGGGGCTTGGTTTACCCTACTGAACAGTGGTTCCTATGCCACTCTTGCAACACGTATAACATATTTTCTCACAGTGTGGGTTACCTCAAGGGTGGTGTTATTTTATCCATTTCTATTTTTATGGATATTTCAATTAGATATATTTAAGACCCGATATTTTGGGGGGCTTCTTATTTGGTTATGTTTTGACTTTATGGGTGTGAACTCATCCGGTACTTATTGGGGACATCAATTCAAACAGATGCTTCCATCTCTTTCCATAATAATAGGAATACTAATAAGTAATTTGTTAATGAATTGTATCTCAAATGAAAAAATAATATTTAAATATGTTAAAAGAATAGTATTTGTGTTAATAATTCTCTTGTTCCCCTACCTTCAACTACTAAATAATTTGCAATGGTGGCTTAATAATGATCGTGTTGACCATCACAAAGAAATAGGTTTATGGGTACAAGAGAATACGAATTCTGATGATTATATTAACCTAATTGGAGGAGGAAATCCAATACTAGCTTATTCAAATAGAAGATCCTCCAGTAAATATTTTAATTCTATATATCTTACTAGTGATAATAATATTTTTGAATTCTTAAGAGATTTGGAGGAGAAAAAACCCGTTTTACTAATTGTTAGTTGGCCAAATATTCCATCAAACATTCAAAAATATATAAATAATAATTATTATCATTTATCAACAAAACATGGATACAAAATATATAAGAAGCTTCTTTAGTATGACGGGTTCGAATTGAATTTAATTACTGATATTTGAATACTACTACATACATTACTATATGTATGGAAGTAATTATACTTCAGTATAGAATCCTCTTAATCTATAATAATTGAGATTAGACATAACAATTAAATGCGATAGTAAAATTTTATATAGTATATTTAATAATGGCTGGTGCTGACTTCAGATATTAGAGTTTAGAATATAATTAACTACTTTTTAATTTTTACCATGTTATATAACCCTTCAAGCGTAACTTTGTCAAATTCTCTTTCAATACCTATCCAGACTACAAAGCCCTTTTGTGTTTTGTCTTTGGATTCCAAATTTAAAGTAACTTCCCTCTCAAAATATAAATTTAGTTTATAAGCCTTATATTTATACCTAAGATCTAATCGAAACTCTAATTTAGTCTCTGTCCATATATCATTTATTTGATCTAATATCAAATTAGTTTCTGCAATAGATGTGGGTTGACGAAGTCCATGTCTCTCATAATTAAATGATGGTAAAATAGTAATGGTATCATCTAACCAGCCAAAAATTATCAATAAATCGTCCGAATCAGAGCCACTATGCGCTACCCACCTTCTACCATCATAACTGTTATAGTCGTATTGATCACGAGCATACCAATCACCAGGAGCTAACAAATGTGATAATCTAGGTAACATTAAATTTGTATATTCAATTCCGAAAAATAATTGTTCAAATTGAAAAATTTTATATTTTCTCATACCAATATTGATAGCAATAGCATGATCGGGATAAACCAATAATTGAAGCGGATCCCATACAATATCATTTCTTCCTATTCCAAAAAAAAGTTTCAGCATCGATCTTTTGATGTCAACTGAAAAATAACCTGCTGCTGCATGATCATCAGTGCTCCAGTTTTCACGATAATCATCTACATTCCATGAATCCGGTATAAGACCAGAACCAAAAATTGCCAATGCTGCATCTTGCCATGTTACTTTATCAGCAGTAGGATGCGATCCGCCGGTAAGTGCTGTTTTGGTTATTCCAATTGTATATATATTATCTAAATAATATGATATACTAATTGCAAATGCACTATAATACGGTTTATATAAACTTTTTTTATCAAGTTTTGAAAAGATATATCTAGCGTTAATTCCAATATTTTTATACATCGTTTCACTTAATGTACCTAAAAAAGCGTACCCAAAACCTGAGGTATTATTAGTCATCATTATGGAACTATGTATTCCTGAGCCCCACCACATATTTGCATTTGAAAATCCTGCTCCAATCCCTTTGAATTTTGCATAGATTTGTAATTCCCGTACACCATATGCTATATATGGTGAACTTGTATGTGGACGGTTATCATTCAATCTGGAAAATTTTGGTAATCGCTGTGGCTCTTTGTAGTCATCATTTTGATTAATAAAATAATATGGTTCGATACTAAGAGAAAAATATTTGTCAACATATGACAAATTAATAGATGAGAAATAACCTGCACCTTTCCCAACCCACCTATCCGACATGTTTTCTAAATTAGGTACGTCATTATTATAAAAAAATTCATTCCTAACTTTTAATAACCACATACTATTTGATTCAACTGGTTCAAACAACGGTCGTATTATAAGTGAACCGGGTTTCTTATTTTCCAGGAATATATTTTTTTCAGTGAATAATAAATTAAATGGATCTGCAGGAATATAAGTTTGCGCTGTTAAGATACATATTAAATAATATATAATTAATATTATATTGCGATACTGTGAATCATCATTTTTCTTCAATTTAATTTCTTTCTTATTTAATAAATTTTAAAAATTCTTTTCCACACTTAACATTATAACATTATTGCTATTTTTTGTTTGATGCCCAACAAATTCAGGATTATAAATAGTCTCATATTCATATGTAAATATATAACCTAGGCCCTTATAAAAGTATCTAACATCTAACCTAAATTCTAATTTTGTTTCAGCATAATAGCTTAATTTCCCATATACTTTTCTATCTTCACTTAAAAATATATCTCCCAACATGTTGTCATATATTATAGTATCAGCTTTCTGATCAAGGAATACATATGTATGCGTTAAACTATGTCTCTCATAATTAAATGATGGCAATATTGAAATTCCTTTATTCGAATAACCAAATAAAATTGAGAAATCATCGGAATCGGGACCACTGTGGGCAGCCCAGTACCTTCCATCATAAGTATGGTAATCAAATTGAAAATCACTATACCAATCATTAGTTTTTTTCGTTTTCCAAAAAGAACTGTGGGCTATGTTTGTGTATTCGACGGCAAAAAATAAATTAATATTATTAAACAAACCGTATTTTCTAGCTCCAATCGTGAATGCATCTGAGTGATCCGGTGTAATGATAAAATCTTTAAAACTTTCAGGACCTTCATTCCTTCCCCATTCAAAAAATAATACAGTTCCGGCATTAGGAAACCGAAGATTAAGATATCCCGCGAATGTTTGATCAATCGGATTAAGTAAGTCTTCTTCGTCAATCGGCTTTTCAATTTTAATAAATTGAAAAGGAAGCAAAGCTGCTTCTAGTAAACTAATATCATAATCGGTGTTTTTACCACCAGATAAAAATGAGCGTGCAAATCCTATCGTAATTATTGGAATTGAATAATAGGTTGTGTTAATGATAAATCCGCTATAATATGGATCTGATTCGCTATTTTTTCCAAATTTCGATAAAACATATCTACCATCAAATCCCCAATTATTAATACGTTTTTCATTTATTGTACCCAACATCAAATGCCCAAACCCTGTAGTATTATTAGTCATCATCAATGAACTATGAAATCCGGGTCCCCACCACATGTTCGCATTGGAAAAACCACCGCCATATCCATTAACGTTTAAATATAACTGTGTTTCTCTAATCCCGGTAGAGGTATAAGGTGTTTCTTTATGCGATCTATTATCATTTAAGTAACTGAATTTTGTTATTCTTTGCAGTTCATCATAATCATCATTCTGAGATACGAAATAATACGGTTCAATACTAGCAAAAATGAAATCGCTATTGTATACGATATTTGCTGAAGTAAAGAAACTAATACCCTTTCCAACCCAGCGATTAGACGTATTCTCAAGATTAGGTGCCCCGCTATTATAAAAGAATTCATTTCTTACTTTTAATGACCATGAGTGTTTTGATTGTTTACCAGGTAGCATAATCGGTCGTATCATTAATGAACCTGGGTTATCACCACCCATCATTATCTTTTGTTCAGTAAACAGTAAATCAATTGGGTCAGCAGGAATATATAGTTGTCCTAGTAATGAACTTATAAGAAACAATATTGATGCGAATCGCATCTTCAGCAAAAAATTAGGACATAACATTATCAATTACCAATCAATTGTTATTCCAAGATGTCCATTATATTCCGAATTTGGGTATTTAACGCTTATTAATCCAAATAAGTTGATTATTCTGTTTATTGAATAATTTGTTTCTATTCGGAATTCCGATGAATTGTAAATCTCTCCAAGTAAATATGGTGTATTATCGTCTAAAGCAGGATCACGTAAACTATAATTATCCAATGGGGAACTACCAAGTCCTGACCCCTCTCTGATTAACAATGATGAAATGTTGAAATACCAACGGTATGATGGCCAAAATCCTGCCTTTACTAATATCGATTGTGAGTTAGGTCCCTGAGGTAACCCAAGTCCGATTTCTGCTGACGAATAAGAATTAGCTACATCACTATGAGTATAAGTCCATGGACGACTAACAGTTGCCTCTATCCGTAAATCTGATAAATAGGGACTGGTTTTTGAGACCAAATGAATCCCTGTCTGAAATACAAATTTATTGGCCCACCATTTTGTTAACACTTTTTCCCATGCTAACTCATCCCAAAATAAAGTATTGTACCACTTTAGCCCCGGTTTGATACGCCAGGAACAATCAAATGCCATCAGCAAATTGTCTCTGTCGCCTTGATTGTGTTCTGCCGGCCAATAAAAATTAACAGGTATCAGGTATTCTATCTCAAAGGGACGATTACCATAAATTACCATTTCATTGAATGACATTATCAAATTTTTGTTTATCTCGAACTCTAATCTATGTGCTGCTAAATACTTTTGTGGATATTCTTCCATCACATGAATTAATCCACTTTCGAAAGGTAATAATGAGCCATGTATAAAATGGAATCCAATATTTTTATATTTAAGTGAATAATTAACATATGGAAATGTTTGGGTACTGCCCGAAAGAATTGGTGAATGCTCAGGTGAAAAACCCCAAATCACCGGTGTTTTACTTACTTGAAAATCACCGTATTTCGTTGAAACATGGAAAGTAGCCGCGGATTGATACCATAATGTCCAATTGACATAATCAAAATAAGGATGATCCTCGTTTTTAAAATCTTCAATTTGATAAACTAAAGATGGATCACCAACAAATCGATTCATTGTAAAGTTTACGTAGAATGATAACTTTTCTGAAAGTGAGCCCAAAATGGACAATTGATCAGTATACCGCCGATAAATCGATTCATCAATTGTTTCTAAACGTACCGTTTCAACTATATCCGCCCATGCATAAACAGCCGAATCTTTGTATGATAATAAATGTGGTTCAGTTCCATGTAACTGATAGTCCCTAAATAAAATATTTCCATTTTTCTTTAAAGATGATTTCTGCAGTGGAAAATTAGGTCTACTTTCAAATTTATCTGTAGAGAATTCAGACATAAATCTCTGTAACAATTGTTGCTCTTTGGTCGATAATTTATTGGGAACAACTGATAACTGCTTCAGCATATCCCTAACTTTTGAATAAGTTAACGGACGAACAGTCGCATCTCCTTGTGAAAGATTTCCTAATGTAATTTGACGTTCAATAAATTGGCTTACTAAATGTTTTTGCGGTATAGGGACTTCTTGTGCATGACTTTTTACAGTGACAAACAGTACTATGCAAACAATGAAAAATAAATACCTATAAATTTTATATTCCGAATTCATAATCATTAATATTTATAGAAATTAAATACAAATCTTAGTATCCTTTCACATCTTTCTTGAAAATAAAGAATTAGGCTTCAGTGACTGAAATTACATGCTCGGCAATTGCGAATGCACTCGTAGCTGCCGGAGAAGGAACATTTAGTACGTGTACTATATTTTTGTCTCTAATTATATAAAAATCATCAAGCAATTTGCCATTTCTTGCTAGCGCCTGAGCACGAACACCGCTCCCACCAGGGATAAGATCCCTATTTTTTATTTCCGGAATTAATTTTCGTAATTCTTTTACAAATAACATTTTTAGATAAGAACGTAGTATTTCAACTGTTCCAACTTTCCAATACCGCCTTCCTAATTTCCAAAAAGCAGGATATCCAAATATGTCCATTAAATCTTTTAAATTTACATCTGCCTTATTGTAACCTTCTCGCGCAAATGCCAATACTGCATTTGGACCCGCTTCTATGTTACCATTTACTTTGCGCGTAAAATGAACACCGAGAAATGGAAAATCAGGATTGGGAACCGGATATATTAAGTTTTTCACTAAATATGATTTGTTCGGTTTTAATTTATAATACTCTCCTCGGAATGGAATGATTTTAAGATTAATACTAATTTCTGTCATCTTTGCAATTCTATCGGAGTACAATCCTGCACAATTAATTACGGATTTGGAGTGATAATTACCTTGAGTTGTTTCAATTATAATTCCATTATTATCATGGATAATGTCTGCTACCTTGGAATTTAATTGTATTTCACCACCACCTTGTTCAATAATATTTACGCAAGCATTACAAACATCTTGATAGTCTATGATACCAGTAGATGGAGAATGAATACCTTTTATTCCAACCGTGTATGGCTCAAACTCTTTGAGTTCATCTTCGTCTAATAATTTTATATTTGGTACATCATTTTTTATTCCGCGACTATAAAGTTCCATTAAACTTGGTATCTCACTTTCATTATTTGCAATAATTATTTTTCCGCACAAATTATATTTTATATCATATTTATCACAAAACCGTATCAGTTTATTAACACCAAGTTGACAATTGTTAGCTTTTAAGGAACCGGGTTTATAATAAATACCGGAATGAATAACACCACTATTATTACCAGTTTGATGGGTGGCTACCTGATGTTCTTTTTCAAATACTATTAACTTTTTAGATGGATATTTCTTGAGATATTCATAGGCAGTAACCAAGCCAATGATCCCCCCTCCAATGATAGCCACATCGCACATGTGGATTCTATTTAAGTTTGACTATTACCCAAGCGAATGATTTTTGAATGATTAATTCCTGAAAATACATTGCGAGTATCAACAATCAATTTTGCTTCTGCTTTAACTAAATCATAGTTTATGTTTGAATGATCTGTTAGAATAACCACAGCATCATATCCATGTAAAGTTTCTGATGTTAATTTCTTTTGGCTATACTTATCCTCATTATTCCATTTAATTATTGGAACGTAACTGTCATAATAATCAACTTGTGCACCACCCTGTTCCAACAATGTCATTACATCCAGTGCGGGAGATTCCCTTACATCATCAATATCTTTTTTATATGCAATACCTAAAACTAATATTTTACTCCCATTAATAGATTTCTGAAATCGATTAAGTCCTCTACTAATTAAATCTAAAACATGTAGTGGCATACCTGTATTTATTTCGCCAGCAAGCTCGATAAATCTAGCACGGTAATTCAATGTTTTCATTTTCCATGATAAATAGTGGGGATCAATTGGAATACAATGTCCTCCCAGTCCGGGTCCTGGTGTAAACTTCATGAAACCAAACGGTTTCGTAGCTGCCGCATCGATAACTTCCCATACATCAACCCCTAGTTTCTCACACATAATTGCTACTTCATTAGCTAAGCCGATGTTGATTGAGCGAAAAGTATTTTCTAATAATTTAACTGTTTCAGCAGCTTCTGGTGAAGATACCGGTACCACAGTATCAATAATTGACTCATAAAGCAGTTTACCAATCGCTGTACATTCTTCAGTTATTCCGCCAAGTACTTTCGGAGTATTTTTAATTTGATACTTTTCGTTACCAGGATCAACTCGCTCAGGAGAAAAACACAGATAAAAATCCTCTCCGGCAGTCAAGTTAGTTTTTTCTAACGCGGGTAAAATTAATTCACGAGTTGTACCAGGATAAGTTGTGCTTTCCAAACTTATGAGCATATCAGTATGAACATATTTTGTTAATTGATCCAATACACTTAAAATATATGAAACGTCCGGATCTTTTAACTTGTTAAGAGGTGTTGGAACGCAAATTATTACCGTATTAATATTTGCAAGAACTGAAAAATCGGTTGTTGCACTTATTTGTTTTGATGATACTAATTCTTTCAAATTTTCGTCGGATACATCACCGATATAATTCTCACCTTTATTTAACTGATCCACCCTATCTTTATTAATATCGATACCAATTACAGTAAAGTTATTGTTGGCAAATTCAACAGCTAGCGGTAGTCCTACATACCCTAAACCAATTATTCCAATAACGGCTGATTTATCATTAATTTTACTTTGCAAATCTTTTTTCATTGTCTGCTCAATTATTAAATTATTATTATAGAAATTACGCTGTATATTATATAGAATTATAGTAGCAATATATGTTTATAAAAAGGGAATGATTTAATTTTTTAAAAATATTTCTAACGCATTAATATCGCAATACCAATTCAATTTTATTTAATGAACTATTCTAGAAAAAAACTTGGTTTTTGGACACAGTCTAAATTTCTAATATTAACATTTGTAACGCTTGCAATCCTTATGATAGTTAGTTCTCTTTTTGAACTTAAGCAAAGTAAAAAAGAGCTATATGGATTGATGGAGAAACAAGCACAGTCACTGATTGAATCTATTATGATTTCTTCAAAGAATAGCCTATTAACAAATGAACGGCTTTCTACGATTATTGAAGAACGACTTTTGAACAATGCTGTGTTAATTAATACTTTAAACAAAAATGATAAAATAACAAATAAAATCTTAAAAGAAATCTGTGACCAAAATAATATTTATAGGATAAATATATTTAATAAATTTGGTAAGAAACTATTTTACAGCCACCCTCAGGAACATTTTTCAAATCAAGAAAAGTACTCTCCTCAGCAAATATTAACTCCCATATTTAATGGATTAGTTGACACACTGATCATTGGTATTATACCAGCACGATTTGAGGATGGCAATCGCTATGCGATTGCTATTTCCGGGAAAGATAGTAGCGCAATAGTTTTGAATATAGACGCCAAGCAAGTGATGGATTTCAAAAGAAATATTGGATTTGGTCCGCTATTAAGAAATATTGTATCAGAAAATCAATTAATCACATTCGCGGCTTTGCAGGACACTTCAAATATCCTTGCAGCGTCAGGGAATGTCACCGTTTTGGAATCAATCCAAGAGTCAGATTTTCTTTTAGGATCTTTACGAGACTCCCTATTCATTTCTAGAATTGCAGATTTTGATTCAGTAGAGGTATTTGAAGTTGTGCATCCATTTGTTTACAACGGGAAGAGTATTGGTTTACTTCGTCTAGGGTTGTCAATGTCGCCAATTCAGGATATTAACGATAGAATATTTAGAAGATTAATAATAATTACTTTGGCACTAATTATTATAGGATCAATCATATTTGCATATATTTTTACTTTACAAAACTTTGGCATTCTAAAAAAACAATATTCAATTGTTGAAACATATTCCAGTAATATTATTAATAAGGCAAGCGATGCAATAATTGTATACAATAAAAATGATGGTATCAAAATCTTCAATAAAGCAGCAGAAATTTTATTTAATAAAAAACAGTCTCAAATACTGGGAAAAACACTAAAATTATTATTTTCCAAAGATGATCTAAAAAAAATAAATGAGCAATCATCTACAATTCAATCCGTAGACTGTAACATTAACAAGACTAATCGTTATTTACTTATTTCTAAAACACATTTTATGGATGATAAAGATCATAAAAATGTCATAATACTAATTCGAGATTTGACCGATCAAAAATTAATGGAAGAGCAGATGGAGAGGAAACAAAGATTAACTGCTATGGGGGAATTGGCCTCGGGAGTAGCTCACGAAATTCGAAATCCTCTAAACTCTATCAGCACTATAATTCAGCAGTTAGATAAAGATTTTATTCCAACCAAAGATGTTGATGAGTACCACGAACTCTCTAATATCGTATACAGCGAGATAAATAGAATTAACCAAACGGTTAAAGATTTCTTACATTTTGCCAAACCAGAAGAAATAAAACCGGAACCGTTCAAACTAGGTGTGTTGTTAAAACAATTACAAATACAATATAAAGGGATTTTGGATAAACATAATATCCAGATAACCATTAAGCAACAATGGACTGGCCAGGTGTCATGGGATTTGAATAAAATTAAACAGGTATTCATCAATTTAATTGATAATGCCAAAGACGCAATTGTTAAGGATGGCACAATTTCAATAAATATTGATAAATCTTCAAATGACCATATTACTATTCAAATAATTGATGACGGGATAGGTATGTCAGACACAGTTCATCCCAACGTTTTTAATTTGTATTATACAACTAAGGCAAAAGGAACGGGGATTGGACTTAGTATTGTTCAACGAATTATTTTTGAACATAAGGGAACAATTACAATTAATAGTAAAAAAGATTTTGGTACTACAGTTTCCATTTTGCTTCCGAAAATTTCTGTATAATTGGTCTATTACTCCAAGTTTATATATTAGTACTTTTAAAAGTCTCGACTGGTTAAATATCCATAAATAATACGTATTTTACCTTATAGGATAAGATTGGTTTAGCATTAAACTATAATAAGATTAAAATTGAATTCTTAAAAAAATACCGTTATATTTTAATATAAAATACTGATTTATTGTATTCATGCTAATAGCTGAGCCGAAATATTAGAATAAAATCATAGACATTGTATAGACCAAATAATTAATACGAAAAATTGAAACAATATTTTAGTAAAATCTATTTATTCATTCTTGTCATAGTTGGACTGGGAATTATCATTCCCTTCATTATTGATGGTTACGATTACTATTCTACGAGTCTAAAAGATAGGTTTTTTCACATTGATCATGAATTGTTAAAGCCTAGCGGAACAGTAGGACATGGATTAGGAATAATAGGATCCCTAATGATGTTGATTGGTGTTTTAACCTACATGATTAGGAAAAGGGTTAGAAAATTCATGCGCATGGGTGCACTAAAACATTGGCTTAGTTTTCATATATTTTTGTGTAGTGTTGGTCCAATATTAATACTACTTCATACATCGTTTAAATTCGGTGGTATTGCATCAATAAGTTTCTGGAGTATGGTAATGGTTGTTATTAGTGGTATAATAGGGAGAATCATTTACATACAAATACCAAGAACAATTCAAGGGAAAGAGATTAGCATTGATGAATTACAAAAAACAAATATAAGACTTACTGATTCGATAAAAAATGATTATAACATTCCTGATAATTTATTAGAAAGTATTAACAATCTTACTTCCAATAGGATATATCAAAATATTAAGTTATCTAAGATAATTCCTATTATAATAAATGATTTTTTCGCAAATAAAAAGATATTAAAATATATTAAAAATGATTTATATAATAGTAATATTGAAATATCTGTATATAAAAATGTCATTTCTATTTGTAAATCAAAAATTATATTATCGCGTCGGATCGGTTTATTAACAACCATGCACAAATTATTTCAATATTGGCACATTGCCCATCTCCCTTTTGCAATAATTATGCTGGTTATCATGGTACTACATGTTGGCATTACTGTTCTAATGGGATATAGTTGGATTTTTAACTTCTAGAATCTTAATTAACAATGCTAGAAAGTATAATATATATAGTTGTTGTTTTAATTATAATTGGGATTATCGGCGGTTATCTCTATTTTCAAAAAGCAAAATCAACTATTGTTAGTAAAAAAATTGAGACAGCAAAATCTTTAAAACTTCATGAACCTGTGTCATTGCACCCAGTGATTGATAATAATATTTGTATTGGAAGTGGTGCTTGTGTATCTGCGTGTCCTGAGCAAGATATTATTGGGCTTGTTAATAATAGAGGCGCACTGATAAATGCGTCTCGTTGTATAGAACACGGTGCATGTTTTCATAGTTGTCCAGTTGAGGCAATATCTTTGGTAATTGGAACAGAAAAGCGCGGAGTTGAACTACCACATATAAATAAGAATTATGAAACAAATGTTAACGGTATTTATATCGCTGGTGAACTTGGTGGTATGGGTTTGATTAAAAACGCCGTGGAACAGGCAAAATTAGCAATTCAGTATATTTCGAAAGATATAGACAGATCTTTAGAAGCTGATTTCGACGTATTTATAATTGGTGGTGGACCAGCGGGTATTTCAGCATCACTAATGGCCAAGAAATTGAAATTAAGTTCTAAAACAGTAGATCAAGATTCACTAGGAGGATCTGTTTTCACATTTCCTAGATCTAAGGTGGTAATGACTTCACCAATGGAATTACCGTTGCATGGTAAAGTCAATTTAAAAGAAACCAGCAAAATAGAACTTCTTGGTCTATGGGGTAAAGTACTTGAAGAAAATAATATTAAAATATATGAAAAAGAAAAAGTACTCTCCATTGATAATTCATCGCCCACTTTTCATATAACAACTAGCAAATCTAATTACACATCTAGAAAAGTTTTGCTAGCAATCGGGAGACGCGGTTCACCGCGTAAATTAGGTGTTGAAGGAGAAAATAGCGAGAAAGTGGCTTATCGGTTATTAGAACCGGAATTGGTAAGAAATAAAAATATAATTGTGTTGGGAGGAGGTGATTCTGCAGTAGAATCCGCGATGCTTCTAGCGGATGGCACAAATAATGTAACAATTTCATATCGTTCAAGTTCATTTAGTCGAGTAAAGGAAGCTAATTTTGCAAAAATAAACCATGCAATTTCAAGTAATAAAATACAGGCTCTTTATAATTCAAGTGTTAAAAGTATTGAAAATGACAAGGTTGTGTTACAAGTACAAGATCAAGAAGAGATGGTAGTTTTACCAAATGATTTAGTATATATATTCATTGGTGGAGAATTACCAAATAAATTTTTAAAAGATAGTGGTATCAACATTACTAAACGGTTTGGAGAAGTAATATTAAAACATTAAGAATAAAAATACTTCTAATATTACTGTTTGGTTTTGTGACACTGCATGGTCAGTTTTCACCCGGGGATCTTACAGAACAACATAAATCGCTTGAGGGACTCGATAATTGTAACGAATGCCATGCATTGAAGAAAAAAGTTTCAAATCGAAAATGCATTAATTGTCATGATCAAATTAAATTGCTAATTGATGCAAAAAAAGGCTACCACGGATCTACTAAAATAAAATCTCAAGAATGTGAGAGTTGCCATAGCGAGCATTTTGGGAGAGATTTTGGAATAATTCATTTTGATTCCAAAACTTTTAATCATGACGAAAGTGGATATCCGCTTATAGATGCTCATCAGTTGGTCGAATGTGAAAAATGTCATAATAAAAAGAATATCAAAAATATTGATTTAGCAAAAAAAGATAATACCTATCTCGGTCTTTCCACACAATGTAATTCTTGTCATGAGAATGTCCACAAACCAACCTTGGGTGATGACTGTGCCAATTGTCATAAAGTTACTGATTTTAAATCTGTTAATTATTCAGATCACTCAAAGACAAATTTCCCATTAACCGGACAACACAAAAACCTCGATTGTAATAAATGTCATGAGACAAACACAAATAAACAAACAATTTCCTTTTCTATAAAAAATTACAATTCCTGCAATTCGTGTCATAAAGATGTGCATATTAATCAATTTAGTGAAAACTGTATGGACTGTCATGTTACTACGTCGTTTAGCACAATTTTAAATCAAGAATACTTCGATCATACAAAAACCGGTTTTCCTTTGGTTGATAAACACGAACATGTTAAATGTAATCAATGTCACAATGACCGAATTAGCACTAGAGCGTTGCAAGGTAAATGTTATGAATGTCATAGTGATTATCATAAGGGAGAATTCGTAAAAAAATCAATACAAACTGATTGTATTAAATGTCATTCAGAAAATGGATTTACACCTTCTGTATTTACAATCGCAAAACATAATAACCTAGAATTCCAACTGCAAGGCAGTCATTTAACCATCCCTTGTGAGAATTGTCACAAAAAAACAGAAAGATGGAAATTTAGAAATATTGGTAAAAACTGTATTGATTGCCATAAAAATATTCATAACGGGTATATTTCAAAAAAGTATATTAAAGATAATCAATGTTCGGATTGCCATTCGCTTGATTCATGGACTGCTGTTACTTTTGATCATGATTCTACCGATTTTACATTGCTTGGCAAGCATAAAATTATATCGTGCAAATCTTGCCACTTCAAAGTTGCAGAAGATGGTATAATCGTTCAGCAATTTAATTTCAAGAATAATACTTGTGTTCAATGTCATGATAATATTCATAATGGACAATTTGAAAATAACAATCAAACGACTTGTATATCATGTCATGGATTTGATACATGGAGAGTGAAAAATTTCAACCATGAGATTACTAAATTTCCTTTAACAGGAGTCCACATAAAAACACAGTGTACTAAATGCCATAAAAAGACAAAAATAGATGGCCATAATTCATTAAACTTTGTAATAACGGAATTTAAATGTTCAGATTGTCACTAGCTTTTATCACAATATTTTTTGCTATAAATTATAGTTTTTCACAATCTATCCATGGAGACAAACTTAGTATAGATTGTTCAGAATGTCACACACCAGACTCTTGGAAAGTTGCTATAAACAATATACAGTTTGATCACAACGCAACTGAATTTGATTTAAATGGACAGCATAGTGCACTTGATTGCCGCAGTTGTCACCTTGAGCTTAAATTTGAAAAACAAAATAAAGAATGTATAGACTGTCACACTGATTATCATCTTGGCAATGCTGACCAGGATTGTCAACTATGTCATAATTCAAACTCTTGGACAAACCCTAATAGTATAGAGATTCATCAGTTTACTAGGTTTCCCCTTGTTGGACCCCATCTTAATGCAGAATGTGAAGATTGCCATACACTCAGCCCTATGATAAATTTTTCACCGGTCGATGTAGATTGCTATAGCTGCCATTCTCAAGATTATTTAACATCTCAAGTTCCCAACCATGTAGTTTATAAATTATCTCAAGATTGTGAAGAATGCCATTCCATTTTTTCGGTTAATTGGGAACTGGGATATATGCAACACGAGTTTTTTCCATTAACAGATGGACATAGAACCGTAGATTGTTCAGATTGTCATCAAAACAATTCATTTCAAAATATTAGTACCGAGTGTGTCAGTTGTCATCTTATTGATTATAATACTACTGCTGATCCAAATCATTTAGAGTTAGAATTTTCTATGGATTGCGAGGAATGCCACACGATTAACCCTGGTTGGACCCCAACCACATTTGACCACAACACTATTTATCCATTATTAGGGGGGCATGATTTAGTGAAAAATAATTGTTCACAATGTCATAGTGATGGATATGTCAATACCTCTACTGACTGCGTTTCTTGCCATCTAGCTGATTATAACAATACAACCGATCCCAATCATGTCGCAAATCAATTCCCACAAGATTGTGAGGAATGTCATACAACTGATCCTGATTGGACTCCTGCCACTTTTGACCATAATAGTATTTATCCACTATTGGGTGGGCATGATTTAGTGAAAGATGATTGTTTACAATGTCATAGTGATGGATATTTCAACACCTCAATTGACTGCGTTTCTTGCCATCTAGCTGACTATAATGCTGCTGCTGATCCTAACCATATTGAATTAGGTTTTTCCATTGATTGCGAGGAGTGTCACACAACTGATCCTGATTGGACTCCTGCCACTTTTGACCATAACACTATTTATCCACTGCTAGGTGGCCACAATTTGATTAAGGATGATTGTTCACAATGTCATAGTGATGGATATTTTAACACCTCAACTGACTGCGTTTCTTGCCATCTAGCTGACTATAATGCTGCTGCTGATCCTAACCAT
>CAZWKR010000003.1:0-68047 GCA_964634215.1 uncultured bacterium | reverse complement strand
TAGGTTTTTCCATTGATTGCGAGGAGTGTCACACAACTGATCCTGATTGGACTCCCGCTACATTTGATCACAGCTCTGTATACCCACTGATAGGTGGTCATAATTTGGTTAAGGATGATTGTTTGCAATGCCATAGCGATGGATATGTCAATACCTCTACTGAATGTGTTAGCTGTCATTTGGCTGATTATGATGCTGCTACCGACCCTAATCATGTATTTAATAAGTTTTCGCAAGATTGTGAGGAATGTCATACAACTGATCCTGATTGGACTCCAACCATATTTGACCACAACACTATTTATCCGTTATTGGGTGGCCACAATTTGATTAAGGATGATTGTTTGCAATGCCACAGTGATGGATATGTCAATACCTCAACTGATTGTGTCAGTTGTCATTTAGCTGATTATGATGCAACCACTGATCCTAATCATGTAACCAATCAATTTCCGCAGGATTGTGACCAATGTCATACGACTGAACCAGGGTGGACTCCTGCGATATTTGATCACAACTCGGTTTATCCACTGCTAGGTGGTCATAATTTGATTAAGGATGATTGTTTGCAATGCCACAGTGATGGATATGTCAATACCTCAACTGATTGTGTCAGTTGTCATTTAGCTGATTATGATGCAACCACTGATCCTAATCATGTAACCAATCAATTTCCGCAGGATTGTGACCAATGTCATACGACTGAACCAGGGTGGACTCCTGCGATATTTGATCACAACTCGGTTTATCCACTGCTAGGTGGTCATAATTTGGTTAAGGATGATTGTTTGCAATGCCATAGTGATGGATATGTCAATACCTCTACTGACTGTGTCAGTTGTCATTTAGCTGATTATGATGCTGCTACCGACCCTAATCATGTGACCAATCAATTTCCACAGGATTGTGACCAATGCCATACGACTGAGCCAGGGTGGTCTCCTGCGATATTTGATCATAACTCGGTTTATCCACTGCTAGGTGGTCATAATTTGGTTAAGGATGATTGTGCAAAATGTCATTCTAGTGGATATACAAATACTTCCACAAATTGTGTCAGTTGCCATCTTGCTGACTACAATGCTGCTACCGATCCCAATCATGTAACTAGTAATTTCCCACAAGATTGTGATCAATGTCATACAACCGATCCAAATTGGACTCCTGCTACTTTTGACCATGATGGATTATATTTTCCAATATATTCGGGAGACCATAGAGGTGAGTGGGACAATTGTTCTACTTGTCATATTAATTCTTCCAATTATTCTGAATTTTCTTGTCTAGACTGTCATGAACATAACCAAACTGATATGGATGATGACCACAGTGAAGTCGCCGATTATGTATATGATAGTTATTCTTGTTATGACTGTCATCCCAATGGAGACGACTAGATATTTTGTTTAGACGAATAAATATAATTCTTGTGCTGATAACAACAACTTTATTCGCACAAAATAGCATTGAAATCAATGGGATCATTCAATCCGTCTCCCTTGAGAACATCTACGTTAAATTTGATAATACTAAGGGAATTTCGGTTAATGACACTCTCTATCGATCAGTAGACGACAAATACATTCCAGCGTTGATTGTTGATAATATTTCAACTAGTTATTTGCTAACAAAAAAACTTGGAGACATCAATTTGGTTAGAGGTGATAAAATTTTAGCAATAATTATGCAAGGTGCTACTGCTTCCAATGAAAAATCAAAATTCGAGGAACAAAAAGACAAACCTCTTGAAAACATTCACTATACCAGTAAGAATTCGACTACTCACATTAAACAGCAAATAAAAGGTCGTATCAATGTATCAATGTTTAGCAATTACAATGATACATTTTCCGATAGAAAAGCACTAAGACTCAAGCAACGATTTTCCTTTGATGCGCTTAATATTGCTGATTCAAAGTTATCTTTTACAAGTTACTTTAATACAAGTTATCGCCAAAAGGTAAGAAACGATGAAACACTAAAATCTCGATATTTGAGAGTTTATGATCTTGCATTTCGATATGATCACAATAAGACAACTTCCCTTACAGTTGGTAGAAAAATTAACCCTACTTTATCCAATATTGGGGCTATTGACGGAATACAAATTAATAAATCATGGGAAAAATTATCGGGCGGATTAGTTCTAGGATCTCGACCTGATTTTACTGATTTTGGATATAATAAGAATTTATTTGAAGCCGGTATTTACGGTAGTCTTTCTTCTACCGATAGATCTAATCAAACTTCCCTAGCAATAACTCAACAAATGAATGGCAAATCTATTGATAGAAGAAGTTTATACTTCAAACAGCAAAATAGAGTTTCTGATAAACTTCGCTATTATATAAATGGTGAGTTTGATCTATATGAAAAAATAAATGATATTGCTACAACTACACTGAAACTAACAGGTCTATATATATCGACTACCTATAAACCGAATAGAACCTTATCAATCTCCACTTCTTACAATAGCAGAAAAAATATTATATATTATGAGACGTTCAAATCCTATGCTGAACAATTATATAACGATGAAACACGACATGGAATTAGAATGCGTGTCAATTGGAAAGCGAAAAAATATGTATATTTGAAAATCAATAGTGGATATAGATACAAAAATGGAGACAGTCGGTCTTCTTATAACTACTCAGGTTCATTAAGCCATTCTCAATTACCATTTTTACATGTTTTATCTCGTGTTACGTTATCTTATTTAACCTCAAATTATTTAGAGGGCAAGATTGCGGATTTTTATATTTCTAAAAGCTTATTCAATGGTTACATGACAGTATCTTCTAGTTATAAATATGTTGATTATCAATACCGCAATAACAATGCGACTCTTACTCAACATCTTTTATCCGGTGATTTAACTTGGCAGCTAAAAAGTAAATTATCATTTACAATGTCCTATAATGGATCATTTGAGAATGAATTAGATTATAATCAAATCTATTTTAGTATTTCACAAAGATTTTAATCACTAAATAGTACCACAACAACAACTGCAATTCTAACGACTGAGAAAATTTCTCTTTTGGTATGCATGAGTGGTACTAAAATGCAAACTATACAGTATTTACTAAAATAGTTAATGCTGTGCTGAATAATTCGCCCAAATGGTCGAGTTATTAGACCAGATAGGCGAATTATTTTGTTATAACTAATTTCCGTTCCCACTTTATATCCTATAATAATAACGACTTATGCAAAGCAATCCAATTTGGCACGGTATTTGAGTTATTATTACCAAGAATATTAATTGAAATAAAAAGGAAACTAAAAAATGAAAATAACAAAAATAATCTTAACTTCACTTGTATTGCTCGGAATCGCGGTATTGTTTAATCCTGTCGCAGCACAAACGACAACCTGTCCCGGTACCGGTGTTAATTTTGTAGACGCCGACGGTGATGGTTATAATGATAACGCCCCGGATGCCGATGGCGACGGAATACCAAACGGAATGGATGATGATTACGTAAGTAATAACGGCGGCGCAGGTAACACTTTTGTAGATGCCGATGGCGACGGAATTAATGATAATGCACGTGATGCCGACGGTGACGGAATACCAAACGGAATGGATGATGACTTTGTAAAAGGTGCTGGTATTGGAAGTGGAGACGGAACACAAGCTGGTGGTTATGGTCCTCGCGATGGAACAGGTATCAGAAATGGTGGCGGAAATAGATAATTAAACATTGAAAGCCAACCTTCAATGAAAGCCGGATGATTTATCATCCGGCTTTGCAAAAATTAAAAGGAATAAAAAATGAAAAGTAAAGTGTCAATTCTAAGTTTAGCATTACTTTTTTTAGTAGGAAATTTATTTGCACAGGATAATACCGGGGCAAAAAAACAATATAGAAAAGGTCAAACAAATCAAGCAGGATTTATTGATGCGGATAATGATGGCTATAACGATAATGCCTCAGATCATGACGGTGATGGAATACCAAACGGTCGTGATGAAGATTTTGTCCGCACGCAAGATGGCTCAGGCTCAAAAGGCAACAAACGTGGTGGTGGAAATAAATAGTTATTGAACGCTAGTAGGTAACTGTACTATTATGCGGCATTTAAAAATTATAAGGACAAAAAATGAAAAAAATAATTACAATTAAAAATATATTAATATTACCATTTTTATTGAGCAGTTTATTAATATCAAATTGCTCATCAGACGTTAATTCCGATGCAAATTTAAATGATGAAAACACATCAGTTTCCGGAATAAATATAAACGATCTTCAATATGAGGACGTAAGTCCTGAAGAGGCAGATGGCTTAATATTCATGCGAGAGGAAGAAAAATTGGCACGTGATGTGTACAACACTCTTTTTGATAAATGGGGAATTAGAGTATTCAATAATATCGCTCAAAGCGAACAAAGACATACTGACGCGATTAAATCACTAATTGATAAGTATGAGTTGGAAGATCCAATAACAAATGATATCTCAGGCTCATTCAAGAACGAAGACTTACAAAATCTATATGATACACTGATTGCTAAAGGAGATTCATCGTTAGTAGATGCCTTATTAGTTGGAGCGTTAATTGAAGAAGTGGATATAATAGATATTCAAAAAGAAATAGACGAACATGTAGACAATGAAGACATTGCTTTTGTATATGATAACCTTATCAACGGTTCATACAATCATTTAAGAGCCTTTGTAAGGAATCTTTCAAGACAAGGTATTTTATACGAACCTCAATTGTTATCTGAAGAAGTATATAATGGTATTATCAATAATTAGAATATAAATAATTTATTACAACAATTGTTTCAATATTTCCGTAAGGCTGGAATAAATTCCAGCCTTATATTTATTAACTAATATAGAAAAACATTTATGACGACAATTTACAAACATATTTTTACTCAAATACTATTTACAATAGGCATAATCTTTGGACAGTTTTCAAAAGATATAACAGTACATACATATAATGATGATAACCTATATCGTTCACCAGAACCGATTTCGGATATGTTGTCCAGTGTCAAATTGAACTTAAATTATCAAGATAATGAATCTAATATTCGGCTATCAAATAAGACAAATCTGATTCTATATAACAACACATCTGATCGAAGTTTTCTAATTAACAACACGGGTCTTAATAAAAACCTAAAGATCGGAGAAAAATCAAATTCCAATATTAATCTCGGCGGGAATTGGACGTTAAGAGTAAATAAAACTGATTACAATTATTATAATTATTCTCAAATATCGGGATATGCCAATTTTCAAATATTAACTAATATTGTCTTAATAAAAGGTGGCTATAATTATCGTTGGCGTAACTATCCAAATTGGTCATACTTATCAAATCATCTTCACAATGTACACTTTCAGTTAAATAAATCATTTCCAACACGAACAACTGTTATACTTGAAACTGGTTTTGGAAACAAATTATTTTGGGGACAAGATACATTTACAACAACCGGTTTCACTGGACGGGGCAGTGGTCATCGTGCAGAGGGAACTGTCACAACAAATACAATTTTTGAGCGTTTAAGTACGTCTCAATTGAATGTTGTTTTAAGACTTACTCAATCTTTACATACAAAAGCAGGTATATATTTTCAGTACCGTAAACAAATCAGCATTGACGATTCAACAAGTTATAGAAATTTCGATGACTATTACCAGGATGATGAATTATTTGACGATCCATATACCTATGAAAGTGATAGTTATTCATCACAATTAACCATAATGCTTCCAAAATCAACAAAATTGTTGATTGGTGGTTCCTTATCTTCAAAAGATTATATTAGTGAACTTGCCTATTCTACAGAAGATGATACAGTAGGAACAGGAAAACTACGTTTTGATGATCAGACAAATTATTTTATAGATTTATCAAAGACATTCAAGATTGATAAAGATTGGGTTAATTCTATCAAATTTAATTTATATTATTCACGCACAAATAATGAGTCAAACAGCTATTGGTATAATTACAAAAACACCTCTTGGGGTGGTGGAATTCAATGGAGCTTTTAATTATACGATTAGTTAAATTGTGATTATGTCAAGTTTTCATATTTTACTCATTGACGATGAACCCGCCCAAATAACATCTATAAAATCATTTTTAAAAAGAAGAGACTACACTGTCTCATCGGCAAATTCGGGACCAGATGGTATTAAAATAGTTAAGGATGGAAATATTGACTTGGTATTTACTGATTATCGAATGCCTGAGATGAATGGTCTTGAAGTTGTTAAATCTATTAATAGAATAAACCCTGAACTCCCAGTAGTTGTTATTACCGCTTTCAGCGATATAAAAGATGCTGTACAAGTTATGAAAGAAGGTGCATTTGACTATCTTTCAAAACCAATTCAACTAGATGAATTAGAGATCCTTGTTAAAAAGGCACAAGAACGGAATAGTTTGATATCTGAGAATAAATTGTTAAAAGAGCAGTTGAAAGAACAATTCAAATTTGACTTTATTGTAACCAAAAGCCCGAAGATGGAAAAGATATTAAGTACGACCAGTAGAGTCGCAAAAAGTAACTCTACTGTACTAGTTAGAGGTGAGACTGGCACAGGAAAGGAATTAATTGCTAGGGCATTACATTTTGGCAGTGATAGGCAGAACAAACCGTTAATTACAGTTAATTGTGCTGCATTGTCTGAAAACCTATTAGAAAGTGAATTATTTGGGCATGAAAAAGGATCATTTACAGGAGCAAGCGCACAACGTATTGGAAGATTTGAACAAGCTAATGGTGGTACTTTATTTATCGATGAGATTGGTGACATATCACTTCAAACCCAAGTAAAATTATTAAGAGCATTGCAGTTTGGCGAATTCGAACGTATTGGTGGTTCAAAAACTATTAAAGTGAATGTGCGCGTTGTAACAGCAACTAATCGCAAACTAGAAGAATTGATCAAGAACGGGAATTTCCGGCAGGATCTATATTATCGTATAAATGTGATTTCGATTAACCTTCCTGCTTTACGGAAACGTAAAGAAGATATACCAATACTTATAAAACACTTCATAAACAAATATTCTAAAGAAAATGATAAAAATGTAACCGATATCAGTAAGGAAGCATTCAATCACCTTATGCATTACCATTATCCAGGTAATATCCGCGAACTGGAGAATATCATTGAAAGCGCAATAGTTATGGCTCGTGGAGACATTATTACAATTAACGATTTTACACCGGATGTCATGACTTCTTCTGAATCTGCAATTCTTAATCCTCACAATTTTATTAATTCATTCGATGAAAAATTGGAGGCTTTTGAAACAACAATGATTAATGATGCCTTAGAGCATAAAAGCGGCAATCAAAGTCAAGCGGCCAAGATGTTGGGAATGACTGAAAGGCATTTACGCTCACGAATGCAAAAATATAATATTAAAAATAAAAATCGTTAAATATTATGAATAAGCCTAAATACAATAAACATTTGGTAGTAGTTGGTATTCTTCTAATCTTCAGTTGCAGTAATATTTTTGCACAGCAAAACAGAAATAAGCACAAAAATGCGCAAATTTTTATTGATATTAACGGTGATGGCTATAACGATAATGCGCCCGATCATGATGGAGATGGCATTCCAAATGGATTAGATCCTGACTGGACAAAAGGACACGGAAAAAAGATGAAATATATTGATGGAGATGGAGATGGAATCAATGATCTGATCCAAAACAGTAATCAAACTGAATTACAAAATGGAAATATGTCTCATAATGGTTCAAGTGAATCCATTATGAGTAACAATGAGGACAAACAAAAAGCCCATCAAAAAGGTAAAGGTAATAAATAATTACATATTGATTTTACTTTTTCAAGATGCATGTAATTAGTATCGCTGTGGTTTATTGGTAAATTACGATACAATTTTGTACTTAGGTTGTCCACCGTGTTTTTTAAGGATTTCATTAATTTCTTTTTTTAACTCAATTATTTTGAATTCCCGACCGACCGCTACTTCACTCCAGAGTTCAAGTTCAGCATTTCTACTTTTCATCTTTTTATCGGCTTCAACATTTGCAGTATTATCAATTACTATACCTCTCACACCAATAGGTTTATCATCTTTATTAATTGTATTTGAGTATATTAAAACATGGAATGTACTTCCATCTTTTCTCAGTGCAGTAAATTCATGATCGTTTGGGGTTTTCCCGAACATCATTACCTCTGTATTTTTCTTGGCACGATCTCTATCTTCAGGAATTAATGTTTCTAAGATATTAATTCCTTTATTTAAATCATTATTTGAATATCCATATAGTTTTAATCCCTGCTCGTTCGCATAAGTGATTTTTCCTCCTAAATCATGCTCAAAAACTCCCTGAGGTAAAAGATTTGCCATATCTCGAAACATTTTTTCGCTCTCGCGCAGGGCTATTTCTCCTTTCACACGCTCGGATATATCATGGATGGTTCCAAAGATTTCAATAACACGGTTGTTTTTATCAAACTTAAATTTCCCCAAACCATGAACCCATTTTTCCTGTTTAGTTCTAACGTTAATTATTTTTAACTCTTTATCAAATTTTAATCTTTTTTTTATAATTTGATCTCGAAAATATTTAGTAACCTCAACTCTAAAATCTGGATGTATAATTTGTTGGGCACCATTTAAATCTCTTTTAAAATGATTGTCAATTCCAAAAATATTATTTAATTCAGCCGAGCTGGTCCACATTCCTGTTTTTAAACTTAAATTATAATAACCTATTTGGGAGATTTTTTGCGCCTGTTTTAATTTTTCTTCATTTACTTTAAGTGCATTCTCAGTCAACATACGGTCAGTAACATCCCAAATATAACTGTGCGTTCCAACGATCTTGTTATTTTCTATTACAGGAATTACATTTAAAGATAAATATATGATAGATCCATCTTTTTTTATTGCTCTGTGCTCGTAATCGGATGGAACCTTTTTCCCATCGATCCTTTTTTTATGATATTCCATCACTTTTTTATAATCGTCTGGATGTACTAAATCAGAATTATTTGTTTTCTTAATTTCATCTGCTGTGTAACCAAATAATTCGTGAAAACTTTCATTAAAATATATGAAGTTCCCATCATTGTCCTCTGTCAGAATTGCAATATTAGATTTTTCAACTAAATCTTTATATTTTTGTTCACTTTTTAATAATTTATCTTCAGAAAGTTTAGCCTCCGTAATATCCCTCAGAATTACAACAATACGTTCAAGTTTTCCCTCTCTTTTTATAAGCGTATTGTGAATTTGAATGATTTTCTTCTCACCTTTTTTTGTGGACGCTTCCATTTCGTAGGAGACTTCTTCTCCTTTGATCAACTTACTAAATGCAAGTATCATTTTTGATATACTCTTGGCTGGAAACATTTTCAAAACACTAAATCGTTTTCCTATTATCTCTTTCTCAGAAAACCCACCAATATCCACAATAGCCTTATTAATTCTTAAAATTTTACCTGTTTTATCCAGTAAGGCAATACCGTTTTTGACACCATTATAAATTGAATCTAATTCTTTTGTGTTTTCTAGTAATGCCTTTTCAAGTAGTTTGTCCTTTGTAACATCATGTAAAACTCCTTCAATTCCAATTGGATTACCATTGTCATCTTTTACAATATAGGCGTTAGTAGTCACATATATTTTATTTCCATCAGTTTTTGTGAAAACAAGTTTATGGTTCTTTACAATACCGTTTTTCTTAATAGAGCTAATAAAATCATACCGGTCATTTTGTTCTTTAAATACGTTTTTTACCGGATTCCCGATTAGCTTTTCAGGTAAATGCCCAGTTATTCGTTCTACCGCAGGATTTATATCGGTGATCAATCCCTCTTTATTAACTCTATAATAAATATCATTAAGATTACTTAATAAATTGGCATAATCTACTTTTGATTTTTGTAGCTTCTTTTCATATTCTTTTTTGTCACCAATATCAGTGGTTATATTTACGAGCTTATTGCCTAAAAAATTACTTGTTGTTTCGGCATATCGCCAATTTCCCATTTTATCTTTTAATCTATATGTGTACGTTTGAGAATTGTCTTTTAACTCCCCTTTTAGAAGATTTTTTACTTTATAACTAAGATATGATTTCAATAATGGCAGTACAATATTCTTTTTATCCTCCGGGTGAATATAGTCAAAACAAGACTTGCCAATCAGTTCTTCAGGTTCATAACCACCGATTTTTTTTACAGATGGACTTACATAGGTGAATCTACAATTAATATCAAAATCATTAATTGTATATAATGTATTTGCATTTTCCGAAACAATATTAAAATTATTAGATAATTCTAATGATTTTTTTCCATCCTCGCGTATATCAATAATTGTAGCTTCAAGCTCTTTGATTCTCTTCTCAAGAGCTTTTGTGGTTTGGTCATCTTTTGAGACAATTTTCATGATTCCCTCAGTAAAATCAATATAATTGTATAAATGTGTAGTTAATTTACATAATGTTGTAAGTAATATGCATATTATAAATATTGAACTATCTTTTCACTTATTTCAGTAACAATAAAAATGAGAAAACTATTCATATATAAATTCTATAGTTTCTCTGAACGACCAACACCTAATTATCTTGTTATTCCCATTCAGAGTTAATAAACTATAATTAATTCTGATTTAGCATAATCATTATAAAATGACAATTGAAATAGTATTTGTATTAATCATCATAAGTATTGCTTTTATACTTTTTTCAACGGAATTCGTGCCCGTAGATGTTACTGCGTTAATTATCCTTGGGATATTGTTGATTACAGGAATGCTTTCTATTGAAGATGGACTTTCGGGATTTTCAAATCCTGCTGTAATTACTATTGCATCACTATTTATAATAAGTTTTACAATACAAAAAGAAGGTGTCCTGGAATATGTAATATCAGGCGTTACTAAGCTCATTGAAAAAAATAGGCTAATTGGTTTTATTATATATCTTTTATCAATAAGTATCGCTTCAGCAATTATGAACAATACCGCCATAGTGGCGATCTTTATCCCGGTAACAATTCGTTTGGCAAACAGATTTAAGATAAGTCCATCAAAAGTGTTAATTCCTTTAAGCTATGCTGCCATTCTTGGTGGTACACTAACATTGATTGGTACCTCTACCAATTTATTGGTTAATTCAATATTTGTTGAAAAAGGCGGTTATGCCTCAATAGGAATGTTTGAGTTCACAAAGTTTGGTATGATATATTTAATAATTGGATTAATATACATTTTTACAATTATTCCAAAAGTAATACCTTCTCGAATAGCTGAGTCAAGTCTGACAAATAATTATCAATTGGGGGCATATTTAACTGAAATTAAAATAAGTGAGGATTCACCCCTAGTAGGCAATTCTTGTCTAAGTAGGTCAATTAATAAGAATTATGATGTGACCGTTTTGAATATTTTACGAGAAGGTAAATTAATTACAACAAATATTAGAAATCGAAAAATACAAGAAGATGACATTTTATTTGTCCGTGGTTCTTTGGAAGGATTTTTACGAATGAAAGAGTTGGAAAAAGTCACTCTTTTAACTGATGAAAAATTAACTGAAAAAGAACTTGAACAAGTAGAGAATATACTAGTTGAGGGAATACTAACAGACCGATCCCGATTAATTGGGAGAAGTCTAAAAAATATCAACTTTAGACGCAGATTTGGTGCATTTATATTAGCAATACGCAGAGAAGGTACCATTCTACGTAATAAGATCGCTCATTTATCCTTAAAAGCACACGATACTTTATTAATCTATGGACCCATAGACAGTATACAAAATCTTGCGAAATCAAATAACTTCATTTTAATTGGCGAAGTTGATGTTTCACTCAATAAACATCGGTTTTGGTGGATGAGTATCGCTGTGCTTTTTATCGCTGTATTATTAGCGGCGCTGGGAATAGTGCCAATTGTTAAAGGTGCATTAATCGGGGTAATTATATTATTAGCATTCGGAGTAATAAAGCCGACTGAGGCCTATCGAGCAATTTCCTGGCAAGTGATCGTATTATTAGCTGCTTTAATTCCGCTAGGTCATGTTATACATTCGAGTGGTACGGCAACTTGGATAGGTGAATCATTATTTAGTTTTATGGCGATCTTCCCTTCTGATTATCAACCATTTGTAATGGTAAGTCTGATTTATTTGATAACAACCATCTTAACTGAAGTTTCATCAAATGCCGCCACGGCGATACTTATGACACCAATTGCATTGGTTGTTTCAGCAAAATTAGGTTTAGATCCGCGCCCATTTGTTTTTGCTATTTGTTTTGCTGCATCCGCATCGTTTATAACGCCAATTGGATATCAAACAAACTTAATGGTGTATGGTCCGGGAGGATATAAATTTACAGATTATATTAAAACAGGATTGCCATTGGCATTAATATTATGGATTGTTGCAACAATCTTTATACCGATTTTTTGGCCGTTTGTGGCTAGCTAACGATTGTCAATTTTTATTTTCAATTTATAGACTAAAAGACTAACTTTCAGCCCGTTATAGGGCCCATAGCTCAACGGTTAGAGCAGCGGACTCATAATCCGTTGGTTCGGAGTTCGAATCTCTGTGGGCCCACTCTCACAAAACCCTGTTTCACGATAGGGTTTTTTGGTTTTAAAGGAATTTACAAATCAATTATTACAGATTAAATCATAGAAAAGTGGGACTATAAGAAATGCTATCGTCTAATTAGTAGAGGATTAGAGATACACAGTTTTTCGTATGATTTACGTATAAATATATTCTGATTCTTATAGAATCAACGGATTAAATATCCGTTGCACGTGAAATATCTCTATTATACTACTAATCTATAATTAAATCTTTTAGACAACTAATAATTTAATTATAGGTCTAATAATTAAGAAAATTTAGGATCTAACCATGAAAACCAAACATTTTATTGTATTATTCCTACTGACTTTTCTACTATTTGGAGCCCTTACTATTGTTTTGATAAATACTCCTTTCGGCCTATTATTTAATGTGAGTATGTATTTATCAATTACAGGCTTGCTATGCTCACTCATAATAATTTGTTATTTACTCATTAAATCAAAGAAAATCCTAATTAAGGCAGGTGGT
Organism: uncultured bacterium; assembly: GCA_964634215.1. GTDB lineage: Bacteria > Fidelibacterota > Marinisomatia > Marinisomatales > JAHJCW01 > JAHJCW01. The sequence goes on along the minus strand of CAZWKR010000003.1, from coordinate 54,924 downwards.
TTATTGATAATTATAATGACAACCATCCTTTTAATTGGTATTATTTTAATTACAAATGATTATCGTATACTTTATTTCAAATCACCAGCACCTAATCCTACTAAAACTGAATGGCAAGAGGACCTGAGTTATCTTTCATCTCAAATGAGTACTATACATCCTGATATCTATTCAATGATTTCTAAAAGGAGTCTAGATTCATTAGAAAATAAAATTAATGAACGGATTCCCAATAGTGATGATAGCGATATACTTATGGATCTTTTCCAATTTACAGCAGCACCAAATGATGCTCACACTTTTCCTTTCATATTCTTTCCATGTTTTGATTTGCACAACTTTCCAATTCAGATATATGGTTTTCCTGACGGCTGGTATGTGGTTGAAGCAGGTAGGGGATACAAGGAATTGATTGGTTCTAAAATTGTTAAAGTTGAATCTCAGGATATAGATGATATTTTCGAAAAATATCCAGTATTTCTTGGTGTCGAGAATGAACAATCAAGAAAAGAACGATTTACATATATGGTTGTAATACCAGAATGGTTAAAGTATCACAAAATAGTAGATGATGTTAATAAGGTTGATTTTACTTTAGAGAACCTGGATGGTATTCAATATACAAAAACACTTCCAAGCTATAAGTATTTCCCGCTGTTTATATGGTCAAGTATTGTTGAAATAGAAAATGATAAACCATATGTTTACACTAATCCAAGAAAAGATTGGTATCAGTTTACACCGATTAATAGTGACAAAGTATTATACATAGAATATCATCAATGTGATAATCAGCCTGGGAAGGAAACAGTTGCTGAATTTGCTCAAAATTTAGAGGAGCATTTAGAAACTATAGATTATGAACGTTATATTATTGACCTAAGGAGCAATGATGGTGGAAACAATAATGTTAATAGAGAACTTATGCGTGTTATTCGTGATTCTGAAAAGATTAACCAATTAGGAAAATTATATGTTTTAATAGGACGTCGTACTTTTTCCGCTGCGGTTATGTTTGCCAATCAACTGCAAATGCAAACAGACGCTATATTTGTTGGAGAGGCAACAAGTCAGGGACCAATATTTTACGGTCAACCTTTCCTGATTGAACTTCCAAATTCCAAATTAATCATTGGGATTTCTTCTAATCATACAATTGGAGGATTACCTTTTGATAATAGAACATCAATTAAACCGGATATTAAAATTGGATATACAATCGAGGACTTCTTAAACAAACAAGATCCAGTCATGGAGAAAGCATTGAATTTTAAAGTTGATGAACTAAGCCAATCATATATAACAAGTAATTCAGTTAATATAGAAGGCAAATATTCACTAAGTCCAAGAGATTTCGTTGATATTTATAAATTAAATGGAAATTTATTTATTGAACTAACAGATTTTGTTCCTAATAGCATGTTTAGATTTAATAGTAAACTACATCCTGATGATGGGAATCGGTTTAGGACAAAGCTGGAAGACGTCTCATTGGCTGTGGAACTTAGAAATTCTGGACAGCTATTAGTTCTTAATTGGATGGATAAAGCTGTTAAATTAGAAAAAATATCGGAAGATGTTAAACTGGCTATGAAAAGTTTATTGGATGGTGAGATTGAGACCGGTGTAGTAGAAATTGATAATAATCAGGAGTATTACAAAGAATTATATAATGATTTGGAGCAAATATTAAATAGATTGGGATACCAGCTTATGGGGCAAGATGAAATAACTAATGCTATAAAAGTATTTGAATTAAATGTCGAATTATATCCTGAATCATCTAATGTCTATGACAGTTTAGCAGAATCCTATATGAATAATGAACAATTTGATTTAGCAATAGAATTTTATAATAAATCTCTTGAACTAAATCTCAACAATAATAATGCTATCAAAATGTTGAAGCAATTGCAAGAGTAAAAGCAATAAAGAATATAAAAGCCCCGCTAAATTGTAGGGCTTTTTTGTAACAAAAACGTATCCCAAAACAAATAACCTAATTTGAGTAAACAAAAATGATGACAGAAATGGACAACGATGGACACTAATGCATTTTTATTTCAGCACTCGTGATACATTTATTAACGACAAACAGAGTACTCATAATCCGTTGGTTCGGAGTTCGAATCTCTGTGAGGGCAGTCTCAAAAAACCCCGTTTCACAACGGGATTTTTCGTTATATATAATCATTCCGGGTTAATTAAATGTGGTCAGATAAAATCAAATAATAACGTATTATGGTTCGGATTCTATGGATACAACGGGTATGTTTCTGACAGAGTAGCAGCGGACTGAGAATCCGCTGGTGAATTAATAATGTAATTTTAATTTGCTACAGAATAGAATGTTTTGCTTTATTATATATTATAAAATCAATTCTATTTTGATCGGCACTAACATCAGACATTAAGATTTTTTCATCTTTGCTAATATCTCGATTTATAACTATGCTATGGGTTAAGCAAATTGGTATTCCATCATTTTTAAAATCTTTGTCATTATTCTCTAATAAACCATAACAGGTATAACCACCAACACCATCTAAAATAGTCCCTTTTTTTAAATTATTCTTTGCATAGGAATATACGTTTGTCCGAAAACCATATTTTGGATTTAATAATGATTTTTGATCCAAAACCGCTTCAGCTATTGTCCTCATAGTTTCAACATGACATAAGTGATACGGACGGTAAAATATGTTGAACCCACCCTTCCCCATGTCAGCCGATGGAAACCAATCAAGCATACTTTGTTGATATTCATCGGTACAATAACCGACAGTAAAAACACCCCCTTTTGGATTAGAACCCAATATGTAATCAACAATCATTCCATTATTTTTATATAAAGATTCAAAATCATAATGATCAAATATATCGTACACAAAGTCCATCGACTTACCATTCATCCCCGGCTCTAAAACACTACAATTTAGTGCATTAGCAACTAATGCATTTTCAATCGCAACTTTTGTTCCGTCAGTATAAGACGTACACATGTTGTAATCTAAATTTCGTTTATCAGCTTCAGGAATAATTTTTGTAGGATTACTATATCTGTCGAGGAATCCTTTTATATTTCCCGCCATCACAAGTTCAAAACCCCAAAGATTCATATCGTCAACGATTCGTTTTATAACTCCCGGTTGATCTCCATCTGAACTTGTATAAACCAAATTATTCTCATTGGCAATTTTTAAAAAGTATGGTCCATATATTAAATCAGCTTCCGCATTCATCATAATAAGATGTTTATTATTTTCTAATGCTTTTAGGTCTATAGTTGCTGCAGATATAATTGAATTTGAAACGTCTAAGAATGCATCGAAGTATTCGCATTCTGCTAAAAGCACTCCATCTTCACACACTGCAATAATATTACTATTAATACTACTTAATAGATCTTTTTTATTTTCGACTATGCGGTATTCTTGACCTGTGTATTTTACTGAATCAATTGCGCGATCAATTTGTATATCACTTATCGCCATACATTGAATCCCAGGTGTTATAGAGCATTGATAAAATATTCCCTTGCCCATGGAACCCGCTCCAAGCTGAGCAATTTTAATACTTTTGTTTTCTTCTTCTAATTTTTGCAGTCTTTTTAACATCTCATATCTTAATCAAAATTATTATTATCATTTCTAAGCATATTTAAATATCGTTCTGGATTATTTATTAATTCATCCCTTGATTTTAAAAAAGCTTCCTTATTTTTTTTTATTTCCGGATACAGAAATTTATGTGGTAGTATATTTATAAATTTATCTTTTAAACTAATCGGTAATATTTTTGCGACTGACCTTCTAAAATAACGATAGAATGAAAATTTTCCATATCCCGCCAATTGTCTGTTAATATATTTTGATGCAGCACCGAGATGAAAAATTATATCTTCAAATATACCATCAAAATTGTTATGATATTCACCTTTATTCGTGTTTTTTAATATATACCAACCTAATTTTTCTAAATACGTCTTATATCCATAACCAATTCCTGTCCCCACAATGCTGATATTTTTAATTGATTTTTGATAATGAATCCATTGAGGAAATGCTCTGTCTGTTTTACTTAGCAGTAAAGATGGTTTTTGTTGGATATAAAATTGGCGGTTAAAAAACATACAGCTCGACATTGTAGGAAAAATACTTACCAAAACACAAGATCCAGATAATTTTTTTTCTAAATATTTTTCCCATCCTATTTTTATTGGGAATGAATCAGGATGCAATATAACAATATGAGATACTCCATCGTTTATGGCTATTGTAATGAGCTGCTCTAAATAGTGTGAATGTTCTTCAACGTCTCTCCATTTTTCATATTGTCCGTTATAATTGTTACAATTATAGGGTTTGACAAAATTATATTGTTTTAGCTTATTTACAAATTTAGGAAGAAGCATATTGATCCCGGCATAAACTGTATAGGGCGAGGTTGTATTCTCTTTTATTTTTTCGAGATGTAATTCTAATAATTTTTCGTTGTCTTCATCTACTAAATACACTACAATAATACCTAATTTCACATGAACATTTCCTATAATAATTTTATAAACTAAATATCATACAACTAAAAATATATGATTTGACCTAACCTAATTTTCATTAATCTTAATGTTTTTAAAATATTTCATATAGAAATTACAATGATTATATTTGCATTGTACAATCTCTAAAACTTATTTATGAATACGGATGATATGGATAATGAGAGTCTTTTCATGAAAGAGTAACAACGTATTCAAACTAGTTGGTGGAATATTTCTTTTTCATAAAAGCCATTAATTCATTGGGCTTTTTAATTTAAACTTGCTTGGATAGTGGGGAATGTCACAAACAATCTAAAAATTATACATATCCGAAATAGACTCCACAATGTCTCCGCATTTAAGGTATTTTCTCTTTATTATATGTGAGTAAGTAATATTAGAATCAAGTATATATTCTAATTTTCCAAATATAGAATTTTCATTAGCAAGTGCATCTTTTGCTTTTATCAATACCTGTTCCCCTATTTCTCGAATAAATTTATCCTGGAAACCATATTTTGCCGACCTTTTTAGTAATTCACTGTCTTGTTTATCTATGTTACAATTTAGACTATCATCGAGTATCAGTCCTTTAACAAGCCATAAAATTTCCTCAAACAAACTTCTATCTCCCACTGAATCAAATGCTTTTATTTCAATAATTGGTACATTATTGATGCTTCTCAAATATATTAATTTTCTTGTTTCGGCCCTTATGTAGTTGCTATAGGAAATACCTTCAAATAATTGTCCATCACAAAATGGTGATGCAAAACTATAAGGTATTATAAATGGTAAATAATATGTGATTTTGCTAGCAACCTCTTTGAGATGCTTTGTACTGCTATTATCAATAGAAATGTTAATATGCATGCCATGTGCTTTCATTGTACTAATTGCAATACTTAAATCTATTTTAGATCTCATTTTTAACTCATGAAGTGTTAAGTCGTCTATTATATCAAATGATTTTTCATAAGGATTATAACTTAACAATACCGGTTCCATTCCAAAATGTGATGCATGATATTTTAATTTATTAAAAGAAATGGAAAACTCATCCAAAAGACCTTCAATATGATAGTGCGGTGTTGTTCTAATCTCAATAGCATTCGGGATTGTCATAATAACATTTCCATCATTATCAAATCTTTCAAATCCTTCTATATACCATCTTTTAGGAACTTTTTCTGTAGATTTTAGCGAAAATATTTTATTATCATTCTTATAATAAGGAAGACCATCAACTATTTTTTTAAAAGTATTATACTCGGCGTTTTCAAAATCTATATATTTGTTTTGATTGTTTTTAAAAAGGATCTCCTGTTCTATTCCAAGTCTAATCATAATAATAACAAAAACTGAATTAATTGTTTAATTTGACGGCAAATTTATATCTACTGCTATTAACAAATTTATAATGTAATTTTTATTTCTACCATTACAAATATACTGAATGAATAATAGTCCAAAAATACATACTGAAATTGATGACTATTTATTATATCGAAGACAATTCTTTTTTGGTCCTCGTTATGTAAGTAAAATGAAAAAATGGACTAAAATACCCGTAAATAAAAAACATTTTTTAACAATTCATCCTGACCTTGAAATCACACAATTGAGTAATAATGATACTGAGCTGTTTTTACTTGGTTTTATCTTAGATCCACACAATCCAACATATTCAAACTTAGATATTCTAAACAACTTATTACATCAAAGCCAAAATTTCAATTCTCTTGTAAAACACACCTATGCTTTAAGTGGTAGATGGATTATAATATATAAAAATATAAATGATATTCGTATTATTAATGATGCATGTGGTTCTCGTCAAATTTTCTATTCGTTCTACAATTCAGAAGTATGGTGTGCTTCCCAACCACATACAATTGCTGAGATTTTAAACTTGGGGGAAAATGATGATCCGGCATTTTTAGATTTTATTAACTCAAAAGTATTTAAAAAACACGAAAACACACTTTTTGGTAATACCACTTTTTTTAAAGAAGTTTTACACTTATTACCAAATCATTATTTGTCAATCACAGAGAAAAAAACTAGAAGATATTGGCCAGTTAAAGCTACAAGAAGCAAAAATATAGATTCGGTAATTAAAAATATATCGGTAATTCTTACCGGATTATATGAAGCGGCGAATAATAGATATGATCTCATCCAACCTATAACAGCAGGTCGTGATACAAGAATGTTACTTGCGGCAAGTAAAAACGTTAGAAAAAGTATTTATTATTTTATCCAACTGTTTAATGGGTTAAACCATTTCAGTCTTGATATTAAACTTCCTAAGAAACTTATACCATACCTGGGATTAAATTTTAATGTTGTCAAATGCAAAAAATATGATAAACGTTTTGACAAATATCTCAGAAAAAATGTATATATGATTCAAAATGAAAAGAAACGTATTTTACACTTTAACTTTTTTAAACAATTCCAAGGGAAAGTTAATGTTAGTGGTAATTATACAGGAATATTTCGACCATTTAAATGGCAGATATTTGTTCCCAATACTACTCCACTAATAAAACGATCACGAGGAATATATTTTAAAAATTATAAATGCGTCGCTGATCACATTAATAGTTGGGAAGATAACTACATTCAAAATTTAGCAAAATTTAATTTCCCAATAACTGACATTTTTTATTGGGAAAATATCGCTGCTAATTGGGTACCAATGTTTCACACAGAATTAGATATTGCCATAGAGGAATGGTGCCCATTTAATTGTCGTGAAATACTCGTAGAAATACTTTCTATTGATCCAAAGATTAGAATTAAAGAAAGATTTCAAAAACAACTTGCCCATTATTTATGGCCTGAAGTTCTTTCTCAACCATTACAAGCTCCAGGGCACACTTTTAAAAACAAACTGAAAGAGAACATATATTCAACATTAATAAGGTTGCGAATTTTTCCAACCGTTAGATATGTTTATAGAATATTTTTTAAAAAATAAACATATATCCGCAACATACTTGACGCAATGGTTGGACTGTTGTGTACAATTCGGAAACCAAATGAAAAAGGATGAATAAATATAGATTCTATGGATACAGTGAGTATGCTTCTGACGGAGTAGCAGCGGGCTGTAAATCCGTTGGCAATAATTACTATTACGATTTATTCTCATAATATCTCATCTTAAAACCATTACTATATTATAGATAGTAATAATAAATATATTTATTATTCACATCAACTTATTATGTAAATTAATCGATAATCATAAGGGAAATAGTGTGAATCAATTAACTACATTAATAAAAATTATATTTCTGTTCTTCATTATCTTAATTAACACCTCCTTCATAAATGCCGAACCAGTTATATCTGTTAACCGCAATCAATTAAACTTTGGTGCTGTTTTAAATGGCGCTCAAACACCGATGCAATCCGTACTTATTGATAATAACGGTACAGGTACACTTAATTGGACAGTAACAACGAGGCACAGCTGGATATTTGCAAATCCACTAATGGGAAGTGGTTCAGGTAAACTCGAAGTTTCAATAGATGTGACAGGATTGGGTGAAGGTGATTATAGTGGAGCAATCGAAATCTCAGATCCAAATGCCACTAATTCACCCCTATCAATAACCGTAAACCTGAAAATCTATCCATATGGCAATACATCTCTTCCGTTTGGAAGTTTTGACACACCAGTTGATGGATCGACTAATAGCGGTAGCGTGAATGTTACAGGTTGGGTACTCGATGATGTGGGCGTGACAGATGTTAAAATTTACAATGATAGTGGTTCAGGGATAGAGTACATAGGGGATGCTTCATTTATACAAGGGGCTCGACCTGACGTTGAGGCAGCTTACCCAGATTATCCAAATAATTATCAGGCTGGATGGGGATACATGATGTTAACAAATCTTTTACCTGATGGTACGACTACGCTATACGCAAAGACACATGATCTTGAGGGAAATACAGTACCATTAGGGTCAAAATCGATTGCTATAGACAATGCTAATGCAGTCAAACCATTTGGTGCGATTGATACTCCTGAACAAGGCGGTGTTGCATCTGGTCCAGAGTATCCTGTTTGGGGCTGGGTACTAACACCTCAGCCAAATACTATCCCAACTAATGGTTCCACAATTAATGTTTATATTGATGGTGTAGATAAAGGACATCCAGAATATGATTTCTATAGAGCAGATATTGCCGCTATGTTTCCAGGCTATAACAATAGTAATGGTTCCGGTTGTTCATATCTCTTGAATACAACAGAATATAGTAATGGAGTTCACACAATACAATGGACAGCTACTGATGACGCAGGAAATTCGGATGGAATTGGCTCAAGATACTTTACTATTTATAATGGTGCTACACCCCTCGCAGTTGAAGATGCTTCATTATCATTATCAGAAGGATTTACAGTATTACCCGCCTATCCAAATCCCTTTAATCCAAGTACTACAATTACTTATAGATTAGATAATGATAGTGATATATCTATACAGATCTATGATATAACAGGACAGTTAATATCAACATTACAAGATAATTATCAAACTCAAGGGTGGCACTCTGTTGTATGGAATGGAACTAATCAATATGACAAACAAGTTCCAGCAGGAATTTACATTAGTAAGATAAAATCAGGAGATGAAGCAAAAACAACTAAGTTGATGTTGTTGAAGTAATTTAAAACAGCAATCTTAATAAAAAGCCCTGCTTAGTTGTGGGGCTTTTTGTTTGAAAGTAATCAAATATACTCACATTATAGATACGTTTTGTATGGATACAGCGCGATTTTTATCGACGATTCAGCAGCGGATTCATAATCCGTTGGTTCGGAGTTCGAATCTCTGTGCCACCACTTTCTAATACCCCCATTTCACGATGGAGTTTTACACTTCTAGTGCTATATCAATTTGTATAATATAATATTATGTAATTCTATCAAATCCAGGATCACCAAGCAGTTGCAGGGGATTGGATAATTTACTAATTTCCTGTCCGGTTTTTTATTAGACAACAATCAAATGATCGCGGGGTGGAGCAGTCTGGTAGCTCGTTGGGCTCATAACAAAAATATTTATATTTATCATGTAACATTTAATTTATTATTGAATCAAAATATGTACGAGAAGCAATCAGCGTATGGTAACTTCGCCGCACTAAAAATTTCTTTTGAAAGTACTTTTAATAAATATTTTGTAAACAAATTTGTAAAGGTGTAAAATGACACAACATGTATTTCAAACTGAAGTTAATCAATTACTTCATTTAATTATTCATTCTCTTTATTCACATAAAGAAATATTTTTACGAGAATTAATCTCCAATGCATCAGATGCACTGGATAAATTGAAATATTTAACATTGACGGATGACAAGTTTAAGAAACTGTCTTTTGATCCTAGGATTGATGTCAAATTTGAAGCAGGCGATAATCCTACATTAACAATTAGCGATAATGGTATTGGGATGAATAAAAATGACCTCATTGAAAATCTTGGAACAATCGCTCGTTCAGGAACTAAAAATTTTCTTGAGGCCTTCACTGGTAATGAGAAAAAGGATTCCAATTTGATTGGTCAATTTGGTGTCGGTTTCTACTCCTGTTATATGGTTGCTGATAAAGTAACAGTAATATCAAAGAAAGTAGGAGAAGAGGCTGCATTTCAATGGACTAGTGATAGTAAATCCGGTTTTGATATTGTCAAATCAGAAAGGGAATCATTTGGAACAACGATCATACTTGACCTCAATGATAATGGTAAAGAATATGCCAATAAATGGCAAATTGAATCAATTATTAAAAAATATTCAAATCATATACCGTTTTCTATCTACTTAACATATGAGGATTCTAAGCATAAAGGCGAAGGAGACGATATGAAAGAGATAAAAGAAGAAAAAGTAGAAAAAATCAATTCTGCATCTGCATTTTGGCAAAAACCAAAAAATGAATTGAAACAAAAAGAATATAATGAGTTTTATAAATCATTTACTGGTGAATATGACGATCCCTTAATACATATTCATACGCAAGCTGAAGGCACATTAGAGTATAGTACATTATTTTATATTCCTAAAAAAGCACCTATTGATTTATTTAATGTTGAATATAAAGCTGGCGTAAAGTTATATGTGGATAGAGTTTTTATTACTGAAGACAACAAAGAATTATTACCTGGTTATTTACGATTTGTAAAGGGTATAATTGACTCTAGCGATTTGCCACTCAATGTCAGCCGTGAAATACTGCAACAAAATAAAGTACTGGCAAAGATTAAATCTAATTCAACAAAAAAAATTATCGGTGAATTAAAATCACTTACAAAAAAGGATAAAAATTACATTTCCTTCTGGGGGCAATTTGGTCGGCCAATCAAAGAAGGCGTTTATCAGGATTATGAGAATAAGGAAGATCTGTTAGAGCTACTCCGATTCAAATCAACAAAAGTTGAAGGATATACATCATTTACTGATTATACAACTAGACTAGAACTTGATCAAAAATATATTTATTTCATAACTGGTGAAAAAGAAGCAACACTTAGAAATTCACCATTGCTTGAACTATACAAGAAGAAAGACCTTGAAGTATTGATACTAGATGATGAAATAGACGAAATTATCTTTCCGGCTATTCATAAGTATAAAGATTATGAATTGAAAGCTGTCAACAGAAGTGACGCCGCTGAAGATTTGAAATCAGATGACGACAAGGATGAAGAAAAAGCAATTGAACCTTTAATTAAAAAAGTTAAAGATGTATTGAAAGGAAAGGTTAAAGATGTCAAAGCCTCCACACGTCTTAGTGATTCTCCTTCATGCATTGTTGCTGACAGCAATGATCCAACCGCTCAGATGCAAGAAATGTTGAAAGCTATGGGACAGGCTACGATGGGTGACGAAATAAAACCAATTTTAGAAATAAACCCCAACCACCCAATTGTAAAAAAAATGGCTAGTATGCGGAAAGGAAAGGCGTTTAATGGGGTAGCAGAATTGCTTTTTGATCAGGCTAAATTACTCGAAGGAGTGAAACTTGACGACCCTGCCGGCTTTGTCAAAAGATTAAATACCATTTTACAAAAATCACTCTAAATATTTTAGATAATTTGTCAAATTGAAAGTTTTGTTGTAGTCGGTATTATTAATACAAGCATAAAACCGCCCTTTCAATAGGGCGGTTTTACTTTTCATTAGCAGTTTAGGCTCGTTTTAGGCACGTTTTTCTGTAAGTTCACATATTGTTGATCATTAGTTATGTAATCTACATTTTGACACACAGCAATCTGTAAATCTGGATATATCAAATGAGTAGTTGGGCTATAAGCCCAATTCTTTACATTGTATAAAAGTAAACCATTTGGTCTTCAAATATTTGTAATTTTTAATTACAATTCAAACCAAAGGAATGTATTATGAAATATTCATCATCTCTTAATCGCATTATTATTTCGGTTAGTATGTTATTGTCTATTGGATTTTCACAACCGAATAAATCAATTAATTTTACAACCCCAGAGAAGCATTTTGGTTTTATTCCCGGGTCTGATGGAAATCTCTTTTTATATGAAGATCTGATTAGCTATTTAGAAATACTTGAGAAAGAATCCCCAAAGCTAAAGTTACTTAAAATTGGAAATTCCTCCCTTGGTAAAGATATATATATAGCTTTTATTTCTTCTGAAAAAAATATCAATAATCTTGATAAACTTAAAGAAATGAATAAAAAACTAGCATTGGATCCAAATCTAACTAGTACTGAACGGGAGGCGTACTTTAACGAGGGAAAGATATTCTTTTTAGCAACTCTTTCTATGCATTCGGGTGAAGTTGGACCATCACAATCCGCTCCATTAATCGCTTACGAATTAGTAAGTACGGCTGATCCTGAAGTCAATAATTGGTTAGATGATGTTGTATATATGATGGTACCATGCCACAATCCAGATGGGATGAATATGATTGTTAATCATTTCAATAAATATAAAGGTACAAAATGGAATGGAAGTTCATTGCCAGGTGTTTACCATAAATACATAGGACATAATGTAAATAGAGACTTTGTAACAATTTCTCAACCGGAAACTCAAGCAATCTCTCGTATTTTTAACCAAGATTGGTTTCCACAAGTTATGGTTGAGAAACATCAGATGTGGTCTGATGGACCAAGATATTTTGTACCACCTAATCATGATCCTATTGCGCAGAATATTAATGAAGCTCTTTGGAATTGGACCTGGGTGTTTGGCTCCAATATTAGTAAAGACATGACCAAAGCAGGACTTGCTGGCGTATCCCAGCAATATCAATTTGATAATTACTGGCCTGGTTCCACTGAAACATGCTTATGGAAAGGTGTAATTGCTATGCTGACGGAAGCTGCGAGCACGCAGTATGGTAATCCAATCTATGTTGAACAAAATGAATTGAATGTTTTCGGAAAGGGTTTATCTGAATACAAAAAAAGCATTAATATGCCATTGCCATGGAAAGGTGGTTGGTGGAGGTTAAGTGATATTGTTGATTATGAAATTTCATCTACTAAATCAATCATAAAAACTTCATCATTGCACAGGAGAGATATTCTTGAGTTTCGGAATGATCTATGCAAAAAAGAAGTACAAAAAGGTAAAACTGAACCACCCTATTATTATGTGTTAACAAAAAAACAACATGATGAGAGTGCTTTTGTAAAACTAGTTAATTCTTTGATTGAACATGGAGTAAAAGTATATCAATTAAGTGAAAATATTACATTATTTGGTATTAATTATGTAGCAGGTGATGTTGTTGTGCCGGTTGCCCAGCCTTTCCGTGCGTTTATTAAAGAAGTTCTAGAAAAACAAAAATTCCCCGTTCGTCATTACACACCCGGAGGAAAACTAATAAAACCATATGATATTACAAGTTGGTCATTACCATTGCATAAAGGTGTTGCATCAATTGAGATCAACAATGAAATATCTCAAGATTTAGAATCACTTCTAACTGAAATAAATGGACCATACTCATTAATTGACAAGTTTCCTGATAATTATTGGTCAATCGCATTTTCGGCGAATAACAACGAAAGCTACAAGGCAGCATTTTATGCAGCTAGCATTGGGTTGAAACCTTATAGAACTGATCAAGATGTTATTGTTGAAGAGGAAAGCCTTCCTATTGGAAGTTTTATACTGAAAAGTAAAACAAATCGTCTTAAGCTCGATAAAGTATTACATCAGCTAACTGTTTCTCCAATATTTATTAAAAATAAAATTGATATTCAATCTACCCCATTAGAAATTCCAAGAATTGCAATCGTTGAGTCATTTTTTCATGATATGGACGCCGGTTGGGTAAGGTTCCTTTTTGACCAATACTATTTGCCATATAATGTATTGAATCCAAGGGATTTTGATAGTACTAACTTTGTCAAAGATTTTGACGTTGTAATATTCCCTGATGAGAATAAATCAATATTGATGGAAGGAAAATCCAAATCCAGTGATGATGTATATTCAGTTAGCAGCCTACCACCTGAGTATACAAAAGGTATTGGAGAGGATGGACTAAATAATTTGATGGACTTTATTAATGATGATGGAATTATCATTTCATGGGGTGGATCAGCTGAACTGTTTACTGGTATATTGAAAATCAAACTTTCAGAAGAAGATATTGAAGAATTTCAACTTCCGTATAAAGACACTTCAAAAGAGCTTCAGAAAAACGGTTTATACTGCCCCGGTTCATTTTTATCAGTTTTATTGCTAGATAATCATCCAATTACCTATGGATTACCAAATGAAATAGGTGTGTTTTCACGAGGGCGACCTGTTTTTGCTACATCAATCCCCAATTTTGACATGGATAGACGTGTGATAGGAAAATATCCTGAAGAAGATATCTTATTAAGCGGTTATTGCGAGAAAGAAGAACTTTTAGGTAATAAATCGGCCATCATATGGTTAAAAAAAGGGAAAGGACAGCTAGTATTGTTTGGATTTAGTCCTCATTTTAGAGGTTCTACCAATGGTACATTTAAATTAATTTTTAATTCAATTTTATTACCATCTCTTAAATGAAAAAAAACAAAAAAATAAACACATAGTATTTTGATATAAGTTGCGATTTTGCTTTATACTATGTTGGAATGATATTAACAAAACCAGTTTATCTTCTTTTGTTTGTAATTTTTATTATTAATATCAATTAAATAGATTCTTTGGAGCCAATTATGACAACCAGTTCAATAAAACATTTTTTCATTTTAATTATAATTTCCCCAATTTTGTTTGTAAATATAAATATCTATGCACAAGATCCTCTTACACCAAATCAGTTACTGAACTTAAAGTCTTGCAGTTCAGCTCAGATTAGTCCTGATGGAAAATGGATTGCATATAGCGTCCGAGTTCCACGAGAAGCAGCTGATAAACCGGGTAGTGCATACAATGAATTATATTTGATGTCCAATAAAGATAATAGTATCATTCCATTTATAACGGGAGATGTAAATGTATCATCCATACTATGGAAACCAAATGGTTCACAAATAACATTCAAAATGAAGAGAGGAAAAAATGCAAAAACTCAAGTTTGGGCAATCTCTGTAAAAGGAGGCGAAGCGTTTCAAATTACACAGTCTGAAACAGGAGTCATCTCTTATCAATGGCATCCATCAGAAGATAAGATTGCTTACACCGCAACTGCACCATTATCGAAAAATGAAAAAGATTTAAAAGAAAAAGGATATCAATTTATATATTATGAAGAGAATTTGAAACACAGAAATCTATATATTGACTGTACAGAAGTGCAATGTAAATCAGAACCGATTCAATTAACACAAGATGTTACAGTTTGGGGGTTCAAATTCAGTCCTGATGGAAAAACAATCGCAACCGATATAACAAAGAAAAATCTAATTGATCATCGGTACATGTTCCGTAAAATTTTTCTTTTAGACGTTGTTTCAAAAGAGTTAACACAATTAACCGATAATCCAGGGAAATTGGGTAATTATTCTTTTAGTCCTGATGGTAGTAAGATTGTTTATTGTGCTGCATTAAATCGCAAAGATCATCAAGTTAGCCAAGTATACGTCATAAATCGAGATGGAAGTGATCTGAAAAATTTGACACCTCCTAATTTTATTGGTCATGTCAATTGGGTTGGATGGAAAAATAATAGTACAATCCTCTATCGTTCCGGTGAGAAAGTATGGTCAACATTAAGTACAGTAAAGGTCACTGGTGGCCAGCGGAAGGTTATTCTTCACGCTAAAGATTCTGGACTAATTTTTTCAGCACCTTCATTTACACAAGATTTTAAAACTTTTATAATGACTGCATCATCACAACATCATCCATCGGAATTAGTAAGGTGGTCACCTGGTAATACTATAAAGAAATTGATCAATCTCAATCCAGGGCTAGCAGATATTAAGTTAGGTAAACAAACTGTTTTTGAATATTTAGCTCGAGATAATCAACCACTGGAAGGATTATTGATCTATCCATCCACTTATCAAAAAGATAAATCATATCCGCTAATTGTATTGGTCCATGGCGGTCCTGAATCACATTACTATAATGGATGGGTTTCCCGTTATTCAACTCCGGGACAAGTATTATCTGGAAAGGGATATTTTGTCTTTTATCCTAATTATAGAGCGAGTACAGGTTATGGTGTAGATTTTGCTCTTACTGGTTATGGAGATCCAGCTGGCGTTGAATTTGATGATATTGCCGATGGTATAGATGCTATAATTAATAAAGGATTTGCAGACAAAGATCGAGTTGGATTAGGAGGTGGTTCCTATGGAGGATATGCGGCGGCTTGGTTCTCATCTTATTATACAAAAAAGATTAAGGCTGCAGGTATGTTTGTAGGAATTAGTGATTTGATAAGTAAGCGTGGTACATCGGATATATCATACGAAGAATTGTACGTTCATTCCGGTCATCTTTTGGAGGAAATGTGGGAATTAAGTTTAAAACGAAGCCCAATATATTATGCACATCAAAGCGAAACTGCTGTATTAATTGTCGGTGGAGCCGATGATACGCGTGTACATCCATCCCAAAGTTTAGAATTTTATCGACGTTTAAAGATGACTGATCACCCCGCTGTTAGATTAGTTCAGTATCCAGGTGAAGGACATGGTAATAGTAAACAAACTTCTCAAAGGGATCTACTATACCGATTACTTGATTGGTATGATTGGTATGTTAAAGATAACAAACCAATAGACGGACCATTACCACCATTGGATATTAGTGATTATTATGAGCTAGACTAATATTAGAATTAAAATTAATTAAATCGAAGATAGATAAATCTCTAATATTTGGATTTAATAAAATATGTCAGTATAATAGTAACAAATTTTTAACGATAGGTATAACAAATCATGAAAATTAATTGTATTGAATTATATTATGTCAAAATTCCGTTAGAAAAAAATAATCCTGGATTTTTTAAGCAACCCGCATATTTTAATCCTAGTTGGATTCCGGGATTTAGACAATCTGAAGTTCGATTTTATTTTCTAAAGCTTAGTACAGACAATGGTATAGAAGGCTATTCAGCAATGCCTGCTATGGGGCTTGAACGGGCTGGCCTCGGGTCAATTATGGGTAATTATCTAATGGGGATTAATCCGTTAGATTTGCAATTAATAAATCAACGTATACAAGAATTCTCCTACATCGGTATGCGTAATAGCTGGATTGAAGCAGCATTTTGGGATATCATAGGAAAAATCAAAGGTGAACCTCTTTGGAAATTATTAGGCGGCACTGGTGGATATGTAGAGCCATACATTTCAACTGGTTCAAATCATAATCATGACCAAAAAATTGTCAGTGAAATAAGCAAACGCATTATGGATAGTGGATATAAAGGAATAAAATTACGAGTAAAAAGTGATGACCTAGCACAAATGGTTGATTATGTTGGAGCAGCGCATGATGTTGTCGGAAAAAATCTGCGATTAATGGTAGATGCCAACCAAGGATGGCCTGTTGACCTCGTGGATGAAACACCCAAGTGGGATCTTAATATGGCAATTAACTTTGCCAAAAGTATTGAACAATATGATATTAAGTGGTTGGAAGAACCATTAAATCGTGGAAATTTTGAAGGATTGGCCGAACTGCGCAAAAACACTAAGACATCGATTGCAGGAGGAGAATTAAACTCAACATGGCGCGATTTCAAGGCAATGTTGGATATTGGCAGTCTTGATATTTACCAGCCTGATGCAGTAATGGCAGGTGGTACATACGCAGGTGGAATATCTGTTGTAAATTGGCTAATTCGTGAGATTCAAAAACGAAATAAAAGCAATGTTAAGATTAAGTTTTGCCCACATACTTGGACAACAGGATTGGGCTTTGCAGTGGCATTACAATTAATTGGAATTATACCGCAAAAAGAACGTAGTTTGATTGAATACCCTCTTGAGGGGAATTGGAAACCTGAATATTGGGCTAGATTTATTAAGGGCGATTTAGGACCTGATACGAACGTTCAAATCAAAATACCGGATGCGCCCGGTTTGGGGATTGAAATAGACTGGGGTGTAATAAGGCGTTTTGGAAAACGTATATATCATGGTACACCATCAACTGTCTCAATAGGGGCATTGCGGGATCGTGGTTTAAAACAAGCAATGTATTTGAAGAAAAAAAAGAAAGAGCAATTTGAACGCACACAGAATGCAATATTTAAAGTATTAGAGGCACCATTTTAGTAATAATATTTTTTCAATATTGACAAATGTTCTTAAAAATAAAATGATGAGATTTATTTAATCACAATAGTAGGGAGTAATAATATGGATTATAATACAAAAGTACAAAATCACAGAAAAATAACATTTAGATTCACTAGAATTATAATTTTAATTAGCACCTTACTGTTTATCTCTAATACCGTTGCGATAGGTAAGGATAGTTCGGGAGAATCATTTTATAAATATTTATCCACGCTTGCAAATAATGGTGATAACAATATTATCGAAAAGTTAAACACAACTTCAAGAGGATTTGACTGGAATGAAGCAAATTTGCTTCAGTTTAAGGGTAATTTAAGATTCTTAACTTCAACAAAACTCGGTAATGAGGATCAAACAAAATTATTTTTGATTAGAAGTGTAAATGGAGAAATCTTTATCTTGTCAATTCCTGACAAAGCTAATCCACATTACCAAAATCTTGAAGAGTTAATTGATAGCAAACTTTATTTTGACCTAAAAGTTCTGGAATCTGATTTAGATAATGTGAAATATCAATTTGCACAATTTATTACACCCCCGGTACAACCTACATTTGATAAAATTTTTAAATTAATGATCATTTTGATGTTATTTCTTGTTATGGTTGGAATGGGACTCACATTAACAAGTAAAGATTTTACTATATTAATTGCTAATCCGAAGGGCATAATAATTGGGGAAGTACTTCAATTTGGCATAATGCCACTGATTGCTGCAGGCCTAGGTTATTTAATGGGTTTTCATGAAAACTATCCGTATATCTATGTTGGAATGATTCTGATTACTGCAACTCCTGGTGGTGTAACTTCAAACTTAATGACCCATTTTGCAAAAGGAGATGTTGCACTTTCGGTTTCCTTAACAACTCTATCAACAATTCTATCAATATTTTTTGTACCTTTATTATTAAACGCATATTGTGCAAATATACCTGATGTAATAGTTCCCACTAACACAATTGCATTAACAATAATAGTACTGGTGATTGTACCACTCGGTATTGGCATGTTATTCAGAAAATGGAAGGAATCATTGGCTAAAAAACTCGTTCCTATTTTTAATATTTTAGGTATTATAGCTTTGTTATTTCTAATTATCGCAGGAATATTAAGTAATTTGGAGGGTTTTGCCGATACCGAACGTCATGGTGTACTTTTTTATACAATGGTATTATCTCTGACAGTATCAGGACTAGTCGTTGGTGGACTAATTCCCAGATTACTAAAAATTACAAATTATCAGGTTAGAGCAATATCACTTGAAACAGGATTGAGAAATGCCTCACTAGCAATGACCATATCCCTATTAATTCAAGATTCTATGGGGGATTTTCATTCATCAATGTTTTGGGTATCAGGTATGTTTGGTTTAACAATGTATGTATCTGGATTGATAGCAATTAAAATTTATCCAAAATTATTTCCGCTTAAATAGAAATAAAAATCTTGAATAAGCTTCCTTAGGAATCAATATATAATAAAAGGGATACTATTAAAAGTATCCCTTTTATTGGCAGTTTGGTCACGTTTTTCTGTAAATCTACATATTGTTGATACTTCGTTGTGCTTCATAAACCAAAATTATCGTTAAAGATAGAGGGGCATTTTCCAGAATGAAAATGAAGATTTTATATTTAGTCTTAGGAGCTCCGTAACAGTGTTTGCCAAGAAAATTGCCCTTCATGGAAACAAAATGTCCATTACCGATAGAGTAGCAACAGACACAATATCCATTGATATATTAAGTGTTATTTTCTACTAATATAGTTTAATACTTAATGTTTTCGTAATTTTAAGTATCTGCTATTTAACTTGAGTTGTATCGGGAGAATACTATGAAATTCAAATCAACCTGGAATTCAAACATTAAAATATTATTAATTTTTTTACTGTTACTGCCAACGTTATCATTGCAAGCCATGGATTCTGCCCCAAAACCTCTTCTTAATAAAACCAGTTCTGATCTTCGTTGGGTGCGTCTTGGAGGACCTCCTGGTGGAACAGGCTATGATATACGCTACAACTTTGATATTCCAAATATGTGGTATGTTACCGATGCACATGGAGGTGTGCATATCAGCACCGATAACGGTGCAACTTGGCAAGCAAGCAATTCAGGAATTCCAGGACAGTCTGGTACAACGGGCGATGCCATTGGTGTATTCTGTTTGACGGTAGATCCTAATAATCCGCAAATTATTTGGGCAGGTACTATTGACTCTGGTCATATTTTTCGATCTACGGATGGCGGGCAAAATTGGGAAGAGCGTGATAACGGTATCTCTATTAAATATGACATGCTCACTTTTCGAGGTATTACCGTTGATCCATATTCATCAGATATTGTATATGCCATGGCGGAAACAACGTCTGAATCGGCAACGGAACAAGGACAAGGAACTTGGAAGAGTGGTACCGGCGGTGTAGTGTATAAAACGACCGATACCGGGGAGAATTGGGAGATTATTTGGGAAGGCGCTATGCCTTCAAGTCTGGCGCGCTATTTGTGGATAGATCCACGTGATACGGATGTATTGTATGTTTCGACAGGGATTTTTGATCGTGGCGCAGTTGGCGATAACGATTCGGTTGATGATCCTTTTGGAGGATTAGGCATTCTGAAATCTACGGATGGCGGGCAAAATTGGGAAATATTTGATCAAGATAATGGTTTACGGCATTTATATATTGGAAGCCTGTTTATGCATCCTGAAAATCCCGATATTTTATTGGCTGCAGCTGGACATTTGCATGAACCAGATACTTTACCTTACTTAGAAAACTTAAGTAATGAAGGCAAGCCCGGTCCTATGGGTATTTATCGTACGATTGATGGAGGTGAAAATTGGACCCAAACATTGGCTTCCTTTGAAGTTTTCTCTTCTGTTGAAATATGTCCTTCCAATCCGGATATTGTTTACGCCGGTAGTGATAATTCTATTTTTAGAAGCGAAGATGCCGGAGTAACATGGACACTTATTGCAAGCCCTTGGGGACCTCCAGGAATATCTGTCGGTTTCCCAATCGATATGCAATGTGATCCTAATGATGTAAACCGAGTATTTGTCAATAACTATGGTGGTGGGAATTTTTTATCAGAAGATGGTGGTCAGACTTGGATTAATGCTAGTCAAGGATACACAGGTGCACAAATATTTGATATTTCCATCGTTCCTACTTCGCCCGAGCGAATATATGTTGCAAGTTTTGGCGGGCTTTGGCGCAGCGATAATGGTGGTGCGACCTGGCAAGGTTTATTTAATCCTCCTGAAGACATGAATAATCTACCCAGCCAAGGAATTGCCGTAGACCCAACGAACCTTGATCATGCATTGGCAGCTAAATTTGAGATTGTAGAAACGTTTGATGGTGGTGCCAGCTGGGCAGAACGTTGGTCTATGCAGGATTTGATTGACCAAGGGTTCTCTCAAGATCTCATCAGTCCGGCTGCTCCAGTAATAGTTTTTGCACCTTCAGATGTGAATACCGTTTACGTTGGATTTGGGCATGAAAACTGTCTTCTTAATCATGAAAACGAGTGTGAATCCACACCGCTTGGTGTATTACTATCAAATGATGGCGGTACATCTTGGAGCTTATCTGAAGATAATCAAATCAAGCAACTAAACATATTTGATATTGGTGTTGATTATTATGATGCAAATCAAGCTTATGCCGCTACGGAAGCTGGTCTATTTATGTCATCGGATGCTGGTGAAAATTGGTCGATAGTTTCAGGAGATTTGGAAACCAAGGAAATTCACGCAATAGCGATTAATCCATCTGATCCCCAAAAAATCTTTGTTAGTGTACATCGTGACGGGATCTACCGCAGCACTGATGGTGGCGGCTCTTGGCAACATAGCATTGCAGGACTTGAGGCTAATAGCTCAATACACGATATTGTTTTTGACCCAACAAATCCCGATAATATATTTGCAAGTGACCTTTACAGTGGTGTTTATATGTCTACTGATGAAGGAAGTCTGTGGACAAAGATTAACGAAGGCTTGCAGTCTCGAGCAGCAAGAAGCCTTGCAATTTCTTCTGATGGTCAGTATCTTTATGTGGGCACAAACGAAGATGGTGTCCTACGCTTGGATTTGAGTGGAAATCCCCTTCATATTGATTCTGATATTGTCAATGATCCCAAACTACAAGAAGTCTTTCTTGCACAAAACTTTCCCAATCCATTCAATCCTTCGACAACAATTTCGTTTGAACTACTAAAAGATTCGAAAATCACAATATTAGTTTATGATGTTCGCGGGCGATTAATAAGAACTCTACTCAATCAATCAATGGCTAAGGGAAGTAAAACAATTAATTGGGATGGAAAAGACAATGCCGGGAATTCCGCTAATGGGGGCATTTATTTCTATATTCTACAAACGGACGGTTTATATCAGACTAAAAAGATGATTCTATTGAAATAGAATTGAATATCAAAATTCTCCTAAATCAATGATGAAATTGAGAGAGAAATTGAAATCGTTACACTGTTTCTTAATATTTTCTACATTAGTATCACTTGCCTCTGCAAATAACATAGGTAAGATTTCAGGTAAAGTAACGGATGACAATGGTCCCATCGTTGGCGCGCTGGTTCGTATTCAGGCAACTGAAACATATACACTAACCAATAAAGAAGGTTATTTTACTTTAGCCAAATTAAACGCAAATGATTTACCAATATATGTAACTGCTTGGTCATCAGGATATTACATAAATGGTGTCGACGCATCTTCTGAAGAAGAGATCAAAATCCATCTTGAAGCGCATGCGGATTTTGACAATCCAAATTATGCCTGGCTTTCTTCCACCTCTCAATCCGTACAGAACGAAGATCAAGGTTGTGCGAAATGTCACAGTAGTGCAAATACAGAATTCTCTTTCACGCTCCCATTTGACGAGTGGCTCAGAGACGCTCATTCCCAATCTGCCCTAAATCCTCGCTTTATAACGATGTACAACGGCACTGATATTGAAGGCAACCGAAGCCCTCCTACTAGATATGGTTATAATAGAGAATATGGTTCATTCCCATTACGTCCTGATAATTCCAGTTCCTATTACGGCCCTGGATATAAATTGGATTTTCCCGAAACAAATGGTAATTGTGCAGCTTGCCATACTCCATTAGCATCAGTGAATGATCCTTACGGAGTTAATCCTACAACTTTGGACGGAATCCATAAGGAAGGTGTATCTTGCGATTTCTGTCACAAAATTTGGGATGTGCGTCTCGATCCTGCTTCAGGACTACCATATGACAATATGCCCGGTGTACTATCTTATATATTTCGACGCCCACCCGACGGATACCAATTTTTTGCCGGTCCTCTTGATGATGTTGCTCCCGGTGAAGACACCTATTCACCTATCCAAACCGCAAGTGAATTTTGTGCTCCCTGCCATTACAGTGAATTTTGGGGTACACCAATCTACAATTCTTTTGGTGAGTGGTTGGAAAGCCCTTACAGTAATCCTGAGACTGAACAAACCTGCCAGGACTGCCACATGCCACCACTCGGCGCTACAAAATTTGCCACAACAGAAGCTGGGGGGGTTGAAAGAGATTCTTCCACGATTTTCAGCCACAAGATGCCTGGTGCAGATGATGAAAATCTCCTGCAAAACGCTGTCACCATGAACGTTGAATCACATCGTGCAGAAGACAAGGTCTTTGTCGAAGTGGAGATTATTAATGATAAAACTGGCCACCATGTTCCCACAGATTCACCACTGAGACATCTGATTTTGCTCGTTCAAGTCAAAGATGAAAATGGTGAAAAATTGAAGCAGATTGAAGGTTCTGTTGTACCTGAATGGGGTGGTATTGGCAAACCTGATGAAGGCTATTACGCTGGTCTAGCCGGTAAGGGATTTGCCAAAATCCTAATGGAGTTATGGACAGAAATCACGCCCAGCGGCGCGTATTGGAATCCAACGCGCATCGTAAGCGATAATCGAATCCCAGCAATGGGCAGTGATAAAACATCATATATTTTCCAATCCTCAGAGGTTTCTGAAACTTTCGAGATCTTTGTTCAACTACTCTTTCGTCGTGCCTTCATCAAATTAATGGATCAAAAAGGCTGGGAGAGCACCGATATTTTGATGGAGGAGGAGAAGTTTATCTTACATTAAAAAGCTTATAAACACTAATGAGTGGTATTACTAATTGCTGCTTCCGAAGTATAATCAAATTTGTCATGTCGTGGACACAGTTAGTCTGGATGCGTTTCAATTATAAATTATAGTTTTCATCAAAAAAGGAAAATCTGATACTTTTCTAGCATGCCGGAAAATAATTTGGAAACTTTTTATGGATGCAAAACAACTTCTATCGGAGGAATGGCAGCGGACTCATAATCCGTTGTCCATTTTTTGTTCCGTATATTAATAGAAAAACGACACTTTGAAAAGTGCCCCTTTCATTGGCAGTTCTCCTACACTATAGCTACACTAACCCGTAAGTGCTTATATTGTTGACCGTTCTTTGGGTAGCCTACCCAACTGACTTGTTAAACGTCTGTTTTCCATTAATCATTTACTAGAAAACCGAAGATATTTATTGTATCAAAAATGTTCAATACTACTAGTATTAAGAATTTGATTTTAAGATGAGTTTTGAGACGTTATATTGAGGTTTTGAGATGACTTATGAGACAATCTATAAAAGTTTCATAAACGTAGGTTTTGGAATCAGCTAAAATATTAGTATTAATAATATTAAATTAGGTTACAAATGATAGATAAAAACACAAATAAACAGGTCCCCGGAATATTGCGGTTATTAATTAAGCTTTTTCAAATCATCCTTTATATATCGCTTCAAATAATCTTCATTCCTTTTGCTATTATTGGAATAATAATAGCAATTTATAAGGAAATGGGGAAAAGCAAAAAACTGGGTGTCTCCTTCTCGGCAATTAAAGCCCTTCAATATAGGTGGATGATGCATTATTTTAACACCAGATTGGATCCCCTTTCAGTTGCGTTTATCAAGAAGTTTTCATGTGAATCGCATTTTGGTATATGGTCAGTTATGGGAGCTCTTATCATTTCCCAGCGGTTATTTGGTTTCACTACTAAGCTTGGAAAACTTGTTGAATCAGGTGAAGAGAGCGCAGATGCCACTGCGGGTATTCGGGTACTCACGTTTGACAAGATAATGGAAAAATATGTTGATGAAGTGGAGCAGATAGTCCTTCCTGGAGTTGGCTTCGATCTAATAGCTTTGCACTATACAAAAGGAAAAAAAGTAAAGGTTTTTGAACTCGACCAGGTTAATACACTAAATATAAAAGTTGAAACATTGAAAAAGGCTGGCATAAAGCATGATTGGATCACCTATATCCCCGTTGATTATGCAAACGAATCCTGGGTTGATAAATTATTAGAAGCTGGTTTTGATAAAACAAAAAAGACTTTGTTCCTTTGGCAAAGTGTTTCTTTGTATTTAGAAGCTGATATTGTCAAAGAAAATCTTAGGGAAATGGCTGATTTATGTGTAGCCGGAAGTATCATAGCTCAAGACTTTTATTCCAAAGCATTCGCATTAGGTGAATATTCAAAAGCAGCTAAAAAATTTATGAGCATAATTGAAAAAATGGGAGAGCCTCCGAAATTTGGTATAGATATGTCAGATGATCCTAAATCAGTAGTTGATTCATTCTTAAAAGAATGTGGTTTAAAATTGATAGAATTCAACCTGTTCGGTGAGAAACTTAATATCGAACCATTTTACTGCATGGTTGAAGCTGAAAAATCATAAATGATGAAATAAATGTATTACTAATAATGATTAACAAAAGCCCTGCATTCGGGGGGCTTTTTGTCCCAAAAACGTGTCACAAACAAGCAGACTAATTTGAGTGTACCAAAAACGGTGGGTTTTAAGATTGGATTACATAGTACATAGAAAATTTATTTGTACGGAACACATGTAATAATATTGGCGTTAATTATTAAAATGATCTCAGCAAAATTGTTATGTATTAATTTTGCTCATGATATTACCCCATATCATAATAACAAAATACTAGTAGGGAGTTAATCAAACTTGAAATGGTAAGTCACAAGCAATTTTTACAACGGGAAATAGAGAGATTTACAGAACAAATCAAATATCTAATCCCATCACCCAGTGAAATTCCTAAACTTAACGGAATAGATATTTATGGAACTACTCGGTATTTAAATGAGGTGGCAGGAGGAGATCATATCATTTTTATCAATTTTAATAAAAGATATGATTTAGAAGCTAGGATTAAAAATGCTAAAACAAAAAAAAATAAGGAAAAGTTAGAGCTCAACAAAACCAGGGCTGGAATTTTAATTGCCGATGCAGCAGGACATGGAATAACAGACGGTCTAGTGGTAGCACAACTGCACCAAGCGTTTTTAATAGGAGCATTATATGAATTAGAGCAATATGGAGAGATAACCAGTAAGTTATTTGAAATTATAAATACTAGGTTTTACAACTCTTCCAGCACGTCTGATTTTATCACTATGCTTTACGGTGAAATATCTGAAAGAGGAATTATTAGATTTTTTTCAGCTGCTCATCCGTTACCGTTAGTATTTTGTAGTGATCATGATCATTTGGTACCTCCGGACGAGTATAATATAAGCGTTTCTCAACCTATTGGCTTTATCCCTTCTAAGCATACTATAGATATAAAAAAGAATTATAATTCTGTTGGATTTAAGGATAAGTATGAAATAAACGAATTGAAACTTCCATGCAAGTCAGGAATTTTTATTTTATATACAGATGGCTTATCAGAGCATTTTGAAGATTCATTTGAGGAGGAAATAGAAATTATCTTAAAAAAATCCAAAAACTTCTCGTCCAAAACAATTTTTAATAGAATAGAAAAAAGAATTTATGATCTGAAAGATCCAGAAGATGATATAAGTTATGTTGTTGTAAAGAAAGGAAAATAAATTATCGTATTATTGATCTTGCATAGATAGTTCATACGACCATGGCTCTTTGTCTCAAAAACGTGACCTAAAATAAACGGCTTATTTGAGTGTACCAAAAACGTCGGGTTTTGATACCACATTTACTTGAACTTGTTTGGATTATTACTTTTTAGTATATATTATATATTCTATTAGCAATAAGAATAAGGGGAAAGACAAACTCAACACAATCTGAGTATCCAAACCAATCACGCTTTCTCCGTTAATTATATTTAGCGCTCTAAATAACAGGAATACTATCGTGCCCAACGAAAGACTTTGGAGTATCCCAAAAATCCAAAATATTTTTTTGTTCATTATTGACTCCTTAATTATAATCTAAAATTACCGAAAGAATGACAAATTATTAGAAAACATTTACAATATCTAAAAAAGATCAATAATATAAAGTTTTAATGGACAGAAGTAGACAGTAATAGACAAAAACGTAGCACAGTGATGGCACACTTTCAATAATCCTCCTCGGTGAGCAGTGGCCTTTTAAACCAATGGTTTAATAAATATCAAGCAACTTATAATTAGTCTTAATTTCAGCGTGAAATTTTTATTGATTTAATATTATTGGAGTGAAAAATGACAAAAACATCTAGAAAATTAATAGATATGGAACACAAATATGGTGCACATAATTATCATCCCCTTGAAGTTGTAATTAGTAAAGCCGACGGTATTTGGGTATGGGATCCAGAAGGGAACAAATATATGGACTGTCTTAGTGCTTATTCTGCCGTTAATCAGGGACATAGACATCCAAAAATTATTAAAGCTCTTAAAGATCAGGCAAATGTTCTTACTCTCACAAGCAGAGCGTTTTTCAATGACAAATGGCCGGTTTTTGCGCAGAAACTTTCTGACTTTACAAATAAGGAAATGATCCTACCTATGAACACTGGTGCGGAAGCTGTTGAGACTTCAATCAAGTTAATGAGAAGATGGGGATATGAGAAAAAAGGTGTCGAAAAAAATAAAGCTGAAATAATAGTAATGGAAGAAAATTTTCATGGAAGAACAACTACTATTATCAGTTTTTCAACAGATAAGGATGCATATAATAATTATGGACCTTATGCACCTGGGTTTAAAGTTGTAAAGTATAATGATAAAAAAGCCGTTGAAGAAGTGATTAATCAAAATACTGTTGGCATTCTTGTTGAACCAATTCAGGGTGAAGCTGGTGTTGTTGTTCCTGAAGATGGTTATCTTAAAGCATTAAAAGGAATCTGTGAAAAGAATAATATGCTTCTTGCAATAGATGAAGTTCAGACAGGATTCTGCAGAACAGGTAAAGTTTTTGCATTTATGCATGAAGATATTGAGCCTGATATTATTATAATGGGCAAAGCTCTTGGAGGAGGCGTTTTTCCTGTTTCAGGAATAGCGGCTAATAAAGATATTATGTCTGTATTTACTCCTGGATCGCATGGATCTACTTTTGGTGGTAATCCTCTTGGTTGTGCCGTTGCAATAGCTGCGATTGATGTCCTTGTTGAAGAAAAACTTGCAGACAGAGCAGAGGAACTCGGAGCTTATTTCAGAAAACGCCTTGTTAAATTAAATAGCGATAAAATCAAGCTTGTCAGAGGTAAAGGCCTATTGATTGGTGTTGTTCTTAATGAATCAGCTGGAAAGGCGAGACAATATACAACAAAACTTAAAGAAAGAGGTGTTCTTGCTAAAGAAACTCATGACTGGATAATCAGATTTGCTCCTCCTTTAATAATTTCCAAAGAGGATATCGATTGGGCAATGGAAATTATAGAAGATGTTCTTAAATAAAATTTATAGCAATAAAGTCGGTTTATGGATACAGTCTATATTTTATCAATGACAGAGCAATGATTTTTTTAAGCCACTGCTGTGTAATTTGATTAGAAAAGGGATACTATAAAAAGTATCCCTTTTATTGGCAGTTTGGTCACGTTTTTCTGTAAATCCACATATTGTTGATACTTCGTTAGGCTCATAACCCAAAGGTCGTAGGTTCGAATCCTATCCCCGCTACGTAAAAACCTTCCAGTTTTGGAAGGTTTTTAATATAGGAATTAATACTTTTATTATTTCGACATCCATCCTAGTATAACGAGAATATTACAAATCAATTAACACATATTTTTTACAGTGCCTTTAAGAATCCTATCATTCCAGGATTCTTTTTCAGGAATTTTTGATACGTCCTCCATAACGATACAACCCGGTACAGGACATACTAAGTTACAAAGATTACAGCCCACACATTCATCTTCATCAACAAAAGGAACATGAATCAAATTTTTATCCTTTGTTTCATGTTCTATTGTAGGTTTCACTTCTGTTCTTGGTTTCATACCATGATCTGATTTACCATGATAAGCTGCACACTTTCCCTGTCGTGTGTGGATGCATTGATGAGCACCATCAAGACATGCTATATAACATAACTGGCAACCAATACATTTTTCTTCGTCTATTTTTGCCACTAATGAATAATTTAAATCAAGGTCACCCCATTCTACATAATTTGGTATTGCCTTTCCAATTAATTCATTGACAGATTTCATTTTCATGTCATTTAAATAATTGTTTAATCCATCGATCATATCTTCAACAATTCGATAACCGTAATGCATAACTGCTGTGCACACCTGTACAGTTGTTGCCCCCAGGGTCAAAAATTCAACAGTATCCTTCCATGTTGATATTCCACCAATTCCCGAGATAGGTACTGCAATATTTTTATCTCTAGCTAAAGCTCCAACCATATATAGTGCGATTGGTTTGACTGCAGGACCACAATAACCACCATTAGTGCTTTCGCCGTGAACTGTTGGGAAAGGAGCAAAATTTTGCAAATTAATACCAATTATTGATTTTATAGTATTGATCAGGGATAGACCATCGGTGCCCCCTTCAACAGCTGCAATTCCTGGATCAAGAATATTACTGATATTAGGTGTTAGTTTGACTATTACCGGAATATTAGCATATTCTTTAACCCAGGATGTAATCTCTTTTAGAATCTTAGGTTCTTGGCCTACTGAACTTCCCATTCCCCGTTCACACATCCCGTGAGGACAGCCGAAATTGAGTTCTAATCCATCAGCGCCTGCATCCTCAGAGCGCTTGATCAAATCCTGCCACTCGTTTTTACTCTCTGTCATAAGAGATACAATTACTGCATTTTCAGAATATTGTTTTTTTACTGCGTAAATTTCTTTAAAATTTGCTTCCAAAGGGCGATCAGTAATTAATTCGATATTATTGAAACCCGAAATTTTTCTACCGGCATAATCTACTGCAGCTAATCGGGAAGAAACGTTGACTACTGGTTTACCCAGAGTTTTCCAAACTGCTCCGCCCCATCCTATATCAAACGCTCGCATTATTTGCTCACCGCAATTGGTAGGAGGTCCAGATGCTAGCCAAAAAGGGTTGGGACTTTTTATTCCACAAAAATTTACTGATAGATCAGCCATTTAAATCCTTTTATAATTTTATATTGGGAATCGATTTGAGGACATTTCATATTTATTTCATACTCATTTTGTATTAAGTCCCCAAGATTTTAACATTGCAAACGCAGCTTTTTTTCCATCAGCAGCAGCGTTTACGACCTCTTTTCCACCATTTACACAATCACCACCGGCATAAACATCAGGCAGGTTTGTCAATTGGTTTGTAGGATCAACTATGGGACAATTAGTTTTATCTAATTTTAAATCAGGAATAATCTGACTGATGTGCTTTTCTTGTCCAATAGCCATAATAATCCAATCACATGAAAAATAGTTTACGTCATCATTGATAGTGGAAGTAGTTGTTAATTTAAGTTTTTCTTCACCGTTTTGGGTTAATTCTATTGGTTTTAGATTTTCAAATAATCGCACACCAAATTTGCGTGCTCCTGCTAATTCATGCGCAAATCCTTTCATCTCTTGCTCGGTTCTACGATATATTATTTTTACATCTTGTACGCCAAGCATTGCTAATTCTCGGGCAATATCAATTGCAGTATTACCGCCACCTATGACAACAACTTCGTTAATATTTTTCGGTAATTTAAAATTATTTGTATTTTTTATTTTTGTTATTAACTCAGTAGCTCCGAAGACTGATGGATGACTATTATCTTGAATATCTAACATCATATCTTGTCCCAGACCAACACCTACAAAAACAGCATCATAATCCTGATGCAGTTTTTCAAAAGTTATTTGTTTACCTATCTCGACTCCTGTTTGTAAATCAACACCATGCCGTAATATCCAATTGATTTCTTTCAAAGCATCTTCGGATTGAAGTTTATAAGGTGCAATTCCCGTAGTATTCAATCCACCGGGCATTTCACTTTTTTCAAGAATAACAGGTTTTACTCCATTTATAGCTAGATGGAAGGCACAGGACATTGATGCAGGACCCGCACCAATAAGTGCCACTTTTTTGTCTGATGATTTCTTAATAGGAAATATCATTTTTCGATGGTCATTTGTATTGAAAACAAATTTTTCAGTAGCATAGTATTGTAGCTGACCAATCTGAACAGGAGTTTTGTTCAACTGATTTAAAACGCAAGCACCAACACATAGCACTTCTACTGAACATACCTTACCACAAGAGCAGCCTAATGCATTTGCTGACAGAATTGTTTCGGCACTACCCAAAAGGTTGTTAGTTGCTATTTTTTTTATAAAGGATGGAATATCAATTTCGGCAGGACAAGCTTTTATGCAAGGAGCATCATAGCAGTATAAGCAACGGTTAGCCTCAATATACGCCTCAGATTCTGATAGTATCGGTTTACTTTCCGTAAATTGTTTTTCCAAACGTTGTGTAGGTAAACCGAAATAATTTGAATTGGATTTCATTTTATATTATTAATCTATTTTCATTGCATTAAAAGAGTCATCGAGTTTCTCAAGTGCACTTTCAATTTCATTTTTATTAATGTTCAATGGTGGTGAAATTCTGATAGCATTCCCGTATAAACCGCCACGACCAATAAGTAATCCTTTTTTTTTTGTTTCTTCCAATAGTTGGTCACCGGCTTTTGTATTAGGAGTCCTGTCAAATTTTGTTTCATCAACAACTAATTCAAATGCTTGCATCAAACCCATTCCTCTAACATCACCAATAACTTTTGGATATTTCTCCTTCAATGCCTCTAATCCGTTGCGTAGAATAGTTCCCATTGCTGTGCTGTTTTCTGCTAATTCATCCCTTATAATTATTTCAATGGTCTTGTTAGCAGCGACACAGCTTACCGGATTACCGCCAAAAGTGGATATTGTATTTTTTGTAAGCGATTCAGCGATTTCATTAGAAGTTATAACCGCACTTATAGGAAAACCATTAGCAATTCCCTTAGCCATTGTTAGCATGTCAGGTTCAACATCATAATGTTCGATTCCCCACATTTTTCCGGTACGACCAAAACCTGTCTGAACTTCATCAGAAATAAAGATTCCACCATGCTCTCTGACTATTTCAGCAACGATCTTAAAATATTCTTTTGGAGGTGTAATAAATCCGCCTACACCTTGAATCGGTTCCACCAAAATTCCAGCAACACTTCCGGTAGTTGTTGTCGAGATGAGTTCTTTTACATCTTCAGCACAGGCAACACCACAATCAGGATATTTTAATTTCAATGGGCAACGATAGCAATAAGGAGATAGAGCATGTTTAATTGATGCGACTTGTGTTGGGATTGCTCTCCAGGAAGAATGAGCTGTAAGTGATTGTGCCAATAATGAACGTCCGGAATAACCATACCGAAGTGCGATGAGTTCAGAGTTTCCAGTATGGAGTTGAGCCAACATAACAGCTGTTTCATCAGCCTCGGTCCCGGAGGCAGTGAAGAAGCATTTTTCAAGTTTGTCAGGAGCAATACTCACAAGTTGTTCTGCAAGTTCAACTATCGGAATTGTAGGATAGAGTGAGGATACATGAATTAACTTATCAATTTGCTCCTTAACAGCATTATTAACCTCATTATTACAGTGTCCAATGGAAACTGTCAATATTCCGCCAAAAAAATCAAGATAGGAGTTTCCATCCATATCTTTTACATAAGCATCTTTACCCTCGGAAATAACTACTGATTCTTTATAGAAGTTCTTTACGGCAGGAAAAAGATACTGCTTGTGTTTTTTGCGAATTGTGCCACTGTCCATGCCAATATCCTCCGGATTTATAATTTTGTTAGTTTATCATAAGATTCAGGTCTTCTGTCGCGGAAAAACTGCCAAGTTGCACGAACATCATCAATCATATCCAGGTCAAATTCAGCAACTAATAATTCATCTTTATCTTCAGAAGCGATAGAAAAAATCTCGCCACGCGGATCTACAAAGTATGAACTGCCATAAAATTTTCCAATATTCCATGGTTTTTCTACTCCTACACGGTTGATACAACCCATAAAATATCCATTAGCAACAGCATGGGCAGGCTGTTCAAGTTTCCATAGATATTGTGATAATCCAGCTACAGTAGCCGATGGATTGTACACTATTTCTGCACCGTTTAATCCCAGTGCTCTTGCACCTTCGGGGAAGTGCCGATCATAGCAAATATAAACACCAACTTTAGCATATCGTGTTTCAAAAACCGGATATCCCAAATTCCCTGGACGGAAGAAAAATTTTTCCCAGAATCCCGAAGTATGTGGAATATGATGTTTTCGATATTTCCCCAGATATGATCCATCTGCATCAATTACTGCAGCGGTGTTGTAAAGTACTCCAGGCTGTTCTTTCTCATAGATAGATGCGACTATAACCATTTCGTATTTCTTGGCATATTCACTCAAACGTTCAGTCGTTGGACCAGGAACTGGTTCTGCTGATTCATACCAAGCACTATCTTGTCCAGGGCAAAAATACGGAGTGTTGAAAATTTCCTGAAGACATAAGATCTGAACACCTTGTTTCCCGGCATCTTCAATGAAAGGAATATGTTTTTTGAACATAGTTTCTTTGATCTCATTAATTGTTCCTTCACCTTCTGTCATTGGAAGACTCACCTGGATCAAACCTGATTTTATTTTTCTTGGCATATAATTCTCCTTGCGTTAACTAATCGTGGGTTTCCGTTTGATAAATTTCCCATCTCCAATGTTACCTGTGAACTTACCGTCTTTTGCCACAATTTTTCCCCTTAATATTGTTGTTGAGGGATAACCTTGGAGTTTCTGTCCTTGATATGGTGACCAGTCACAGTTTGTTTCTAGATTTTGAAAATCTACTGTTACATTTTTTCTTGGATCGAAGACTAGAATGTCTGCATCAGTTCCAACTTGAAGCGATCCTTTCTCTGGATACATACCAAATATCTTGGCCGGATTTGTTGACTGGTAATGAACAAACTGATTTAGATTTATTTTACCTTCTCCCACACCGAAAGTATACATCAATGGCATCATTAATTCCGAGCCGGGCATGCCGAACGGGATCTTTGTAAAATCACCTTCCCACATTGCTTTTTGCTTTGTATCGAAAGTACAGGTATCAGTGGCTAATGTATCTATTTCTCCACCTCCAAGAGCCTCCCAAAGCCTATCAATGTCTTCCTTCTTTTTGATCTGTGGACAGGTTCCATATAGATGTCCATTCTCCCCCTTAAAAAGATCGTTTTCCAACAAAAGATATTGCGGACAAGTTTCAGCAAATACTTCTACTCCGCGTTTCTTTGCTGCTGTTATGAGATCTGCACCACCACCAGTTGACATGTGAACAACATAAAGTCTACCACCGGTAACTTCCGCCCATTTTATTGCTCTTTGAATTGCTTCTTCTTCAACAAAATTTGGTCTTGAAAGAACGTGACAATAAGCACCATACTTCTTCATGTCGGCTTGATTATGATATTTTTCTACTAAATGATCCAACACGTCCACTGACTCTGCGTGGACACATATGATACCGCCAAGTTTTTTTGTTTCTTCTAAAGCTTGATACAGCATACTATCGGAAGACATCCATCCCTGGTCTCTATAGATCATAAACATCTTATACGAGACTATACCTTCCTTTACTAAAGACTTGAGTTCAGATTTGGTTCTATCGTTCCAATCTGTTATACCTCCGTGTAGGGAGTAATCTACGCATACTTTTCCGTCGGCTTCTTTCTTACGCAAGTTCACCGCATCGGTAAGAGTTTTGCCCTTGCTTTGTATGGCATAATCAATAATTGTTGTAATGCCACCCGCTGCCGCTGCTTTTGTCCCAGTTATAAAATCATCTGCTGAAACTGTCCCACAAAAAGGTAATTGAAGATGAACGTGAACATCCAAACCCCCGGGCATTACGTATTGACCAGTAGCGTCAATTACTTGACCGGCGTCATTCAGATCATGTCCAACAGTCTCTATTATACCATTTGAAATTCCAATATCAGCTTTAAATATTTCACTGTCTGTCACAACAGTCCCGTTTTTTATTATAATATCCATATCATTTACTCCAAACTTAATAGATTTATTGTTTTCTCCACGCATTTAAACCACGTTCTTCATCACTGCCGGGTATTGTGTTATCCAATACCAGAGCTATGAACGCCCCAACTGCCATGCCTGTGCTTCCCAGAGTATTAAGAATATTGGCAACCCATTCCGGTTCGAAAGTCAAAGGATGATTTACAAAATATTCAGGAACAGACAGACCCATAAAAAATGTGAAACCAAGAATAAAAAGATTACGTACACTGTTCAGATCAATAAACTGCAGATTTGATAATCCTACCGCTGCGATCATTCCAAACATTGCACAGTACATTCCGCCAACAATAGGTTGCGGGATCGTAGTAAATAATGCTCCAAATTTCGAAACCATCCCCAATAAAATCATTAATATTGCACCTGCCTGAACTACTCTTCTTGACCCAACTCTCGTCAAACCAATAGCACCAATATTTTCACTATAGGATGTAGTTCCATTACCTGTACCGAAAATTCCAGCTATAAAACATCCAATTCCTTCGAAAGTAATACCCTTATTTACGGTTTTCTTATCCGGAATAGGAGCACCGCTTAATCTGGCACAGGCATAATAGTCACCAACGGATTCAACCATTGAGGCAACATATCCCGCTAACATCCCAATAATTGCCGGGAGGCTGAATTTTGGCATGCCCCATTGGAATGGATATGGTATCCTGAACCAGGGAGCATTTTTTAAATTATCCATGCTAGTTCTAGCGGGGTGACCCTCACCGAATATTCCGTTTGTTGTGAAAATACCGGCAACAATCCAGGCAAGTACTATAGCAAGCAAGATTGGATATAGTTCAAAAACACGGTTTTTTTTACGTAGATATTGACTAAAAACAATAATAAGAAAGATTGTAAGTCCACCAATAGGCCAATGTCTACCGGCTTCAGGCGCACCAAACTTGAAAAGAGCCAAACCAATCAACGCTATCGTTGGTGCAATGGTGATTGGTCCAACATATTTTAACAATCTGCCCATTAAACCGCTGGCACCAATAATAATCTCAAAAAATGAGCCAGCTATAATTGCACCTTGGACGTGCTGCATCCTAATTTCCCAACCGGCGGTTGCTAATGCTGCCATACTACAAATGGCTAAGGTTGGTGCAAGAAACGAAAAGGTTCCACCCTGTACTATTGGCAACCGGTTACCAAAAGTAGTTTGTAGTAATGTCGTAATTCCACTAACGAAAAACATCGTGGCAATTAACCAACCCTTTTCTATCGGATTTGTGATTCCAAATGCTGGTGCTAATAGTAATGGAATGGCTACGGTAGAACCGAACATTGTTAAATAATGTTGTAATCCCAGGACTGCTGTTTCCAAAACTGGCGGAGTATCATCAATACTCCAGATTAAAGTTTTATTTTTTTCCTTAGTATCCAATATTTTATTGCAAACTAACTCATCCAGTTGGTTTTTGCTTCAGGATTCCATTTAGTAGTGATTTTCTTTAATTTAGTCCAGAATTCAATTGAGCTTTTGCCAGTTAGGTCCCCAACACCAAATTTTGATTGGTTCCAGCCACCAAAAGAAAATGGTTCCCGCGGAACAGGTACACCAATATTTACACCGATCATACCTGCACTTACATTCTCAGCTACATATTGTGCCAATCCACCGGATTGAGTGAATACTGCTGCTGCATTACCGTATTGTGAATTGTTTTCAATCTCCAAAGCTTGTTCTATTGTATCTACGCGAATAATCGATAAAACTGGGCCAAATACTTCTTCTTGAGCAATTTTCATGTCGGGAGTTACGTGATCAATTACAGTTGGTCCAACGTAAAATCCATTTTCGTTGTTTTTAACAGTAGCGCCTCGTCCATCAACTAAAATAGCTGCACCTTGTTCTTCTGCTTCAGTAATATAATTTTCAATTCGTGTTAGTGCTTCTTTCGAAATAACAGAACCAAGGTTTTTCCCGGGTATAATAGTTTTTGCTTTTTCACAAATTCCATCGATTATTCTGTCTATGTTACCGACAGCTAAAACTGCCGCCGCTGCCATACATCGCTGACCAGCACAACCGGACATAGATGCAGCTACATCTGAAGCGGTCATTTCATGATTTGCATCCGGTAGAACAAGAAGATAATTTTTTGCACCACCCAATGTTAGTGCTCTCTTATTATTACTGGTAGCACGTTGATAAACTACTCTTGCTATTTTAGTTGAACCAACAAACGATACGGCGTCAATGTCTGCGTGATCACAAATTGCGTTTACAATATCTTTATCACCATGTACAACATTAAAAATACCGTCAGGCAGCCCAGCATCTGTTAAAAGTTCTGCAATTCGCATTGCACTTAACGGAACCTGTTCCGAAGGTTTAAGAATCATTGCGTTGCCTAAAGCAAGTGCATTAGGCATTGACCAGTTAGGAACCATAAATGGAAAATTAAATGGTGTTATTGAAGCTACTATACCTACGGGATGCCTTTCAGCACGGCATTCGACACCCTTGCTAACCTCAAGTAATTCTCCATGTGCAATCTGAGGCAGTGAACACGCATATTCAGTTAATTCAATTGATTTCTCAACTTCTGCTTTGGCTTCTGACATGGTTTTACCATTTTCTTCACGAACCAATTCAGATAATTCGTTTAAATTTTTCTCAAGGAGGTTTTTATATCGATAAAAAACTTGAACTCGTTCTTTGATCGGAAGTATTGACCATTTCAATAATGCTGTTTTAGCTGAATTTACTGCGTCATCTAAAATATCAGAACTACTGAGTGGCACTTTAGATATTATTTCTCCGTTTAGCGGGCTGATAACATCCAGAAAATCACCTTTGAAAGTTACCTTTTGACCGTTATAATAATTTGTTAGCGGTTGATACTTGATGAGACCTCCTTATGGAATTTTAATAGAAAATATTAAAGTTGATCACTTACATCGTTTCTTTAATTTACAAAACCTCATTAAATATCCCATAACATTAATCATCTCAGGGAGGCAAGAGCTTTAACTCATAAATATTGTACCTATAGTTAGATATGGGAAAAACTCTTTACGGAATAAACTGTACTGACAAAAGTAATTTTTAGTTAATAATTAAAAAATTTATTTCTTACTTTTTAAATAGTGCATTGTAAGACAATGTCCTTTAGGCTGTGCTAATTTTTTACAATAAATTGCCGGCAGATATGTTATTTGTTTCTGCTTCTAATATTTTATGAATGGATTCAAGACTATCATCATATAGATCAATATCGTATTTATCACAATCATTCCCGTAAGCAGTTCTCAAAATTTCATCTATCAATTGACTATCTTCATTTATCATCGCAATATTAGTGCGTGAATTATTTTTTATAAAGCCGAAAGTCTCTTCTATTCGCAAATTTGTTACAGCAGCTAATGCCCACGATTTCCGCAATAAAGATTTATTAATTTTTACCAATTCTACCTCATTCATTTGCGGTAATTGATTTTTTATTTTTCCAATATGATCATGAAAGGTCGACACAAATTTTGTATATTCCTTTGTTTGAAATATTACCGCATATAGAGCCTTTATTTTATCATTCACTTTCTTTTTTTGCATTGAATTATCAACCACAGATAAAATTGCTATAAGGGCAATAGTAGAAACTATAATCCATGACCAT
Organism: uncultured bacterium; assembly: GCA_964634215.1. GTDB lineage: Bacteria > Fidelibacterota > Marinisomatia > Marinisomatales > JAHJCW01 > JAHJCW01. The sequence continues at coordinate 15,521 of CAZWKR010000003.1, read as the reverse complement.
ATATCCATTTTCTTATTCCTTAAATTTATAATAAATATTTTTCACTAAAGTCATCACTATCCAACCGAATCAAAACAGAACAAATACTCAATCTTTAACAACCGTGTCCTTGTTCGTACTTGCATTGCTAAATATCCAATCAGAATAAATCCAAAAACGATACTACAACTATTATTATAATAAACAAATTTTGTGCCAAACTATAAATAGTATATTTATAATTACTTATGATTATAAAACAAATATTAAATGTGTTATATTGGTACACACTTTGTTTCTTTTTGCATATTTTGCAAAAAACATATTTGATATAATATTAAGGGATCGATCTCTACCACTCTAAAACATACACATATGCTTCTAAGTATATTAAAGTATTAAAACTACTTATGAGTATCTACCATTTGTCTCATCGCTCTGATATGATCAGGAGTAGTACCGCAACACCCACCAATAATTGATATCCCTAAGTTCATAAATATTTTTGTAAAGTTTGCGAATTCTTCAGGAGTTTCCTGATAGACGACCTGATCATCAATAATAGTTGGAATTCCGGCATTGGATTGAATAATTATCGGTAATTCTGTATTAGATAGGAATTCCTTAGCAATGGTGATCATATTTTTTGTACCGTTCCCACAATTCGAACCAATAACGTTTGCACCGGCTTCTTTTAATTTATTGCATACTTCCGCTACGCCATTTCCCATTATTGTAACACATCCCTGCGGTATTACATCAAATGTCATTGTTGCAATAATTGGAATATCTGATGATATTTCTCTTGCGGATTCTATAGCAATTACGGCTTCGTTCAGATCTGTCATTGTTTCTATACAGAGTAAATCAACACCAGATTCGATTAATATAGAAATTTGTCGTATAAAATTATCCTTCATTACATCCGATTTAATATCTCCATACGGAAGTAGTATTTTTCCGGTAGGTCCAATTGAACCGGACACAAAAGCATTTGACTTAACCACTTTCTTAACAATTTCAACCGCCTTTTGATTGATATCTTCCGTTTTAGCATCGAGATTGTAATCTGATAATTTCAATGGTGAAGCACCGAAAGTATTAGTTTGAATAATATCGGCGCCTGCTTGCAGGTAAGCTTGAGCTATTTCAGCTAATACTTCAGGATGTTCCAGATTAAATCGCTCGGGGCAATCACCGGAATTTAATCCTTTTTCAAATAATAAGGAGCCAATGGCTCCATCCGAAACAAGAACTTTTTCTTGTTTAAGTCTTTCAAAGAAATTGGTCATTTAACTAAATCACCAACACTGACTACGGCATTGGCGGCATCATAGGAATAAGCATCTGCACCAATTAGGTTTGCATATTCTGATGATAGTGGCGCACCACCGACAATGGTCCTGATCTTATTATCCAATCCTTTCTCTTTTAATTTTTCAATTACTTTTTTCATAATTGGTTGAGTGGTGGTCAACAGGGCTGACATACCAATTACATTTGCATTCTCTTTTTCAGCAGTGTCCACAAAATTTTCTGCAGACACATCTTTGCCTAAGTCAATAACATCAAACCCGGCACCTTTTAACATGATTCCGACTAAATTTTTTCCAATATCATGCAAATCACCTTGTACAGTCCCAATCACAATTTTCCCTCTGGAAGGAATTTTATCTTTAATGAATAACGGTTTAAGTAAATCCATACCTGCGTACATTGCTTTAGCGGCAAGTAAAACATGCGGAAGAAAAATTTCATGTTTGCGGAATTTTTCGCTGATCACATTCATACCGGCAATTAATCCGTCATCTAAGATCGTTTTGGCGGGAATACCCTGCTCAATTGCCTTTTGAGTGTTCTTATAAACTACTTTTTCGTCACCAACTTGTAGTGCCTCAGCCATTTTAGTTAATTCATTCATAATGCAACCTGTATTTAATTTTTTGTTATTGAATTCATCCTAATTTTGCAAGAGTAAGTTGTGCAATCCTCGCAAAAGGAATAATTGTTATCAAAAATATGGATATCGCTTGGACCGGAGACCAACGCGCCTGAAACCGATTTCAAGGGGGTCATTAAGCAACTATTGTTCAAAGTTATTCCAATTTTATCTGGTTTTAAAAATTGAAATAACTTTTTTTGTCCGCTAACATGCCAACCGCAGTATCCCGGGCTGTATGCCAATGTGGTTGATTGGTTAGCTACCCGGTTTTCTAATATTCCAACTATATTATCCGCTGTAAGCGATGCTCCGCTATCGATGAATGAACCAATCGGAAATTCATTTTGATCAAAATGTTTGTTTATTTCTTTAGTTATGTTTCCCCCAATTGTAACAGCAAATAAATGGAGTTTTTCCGCTTTTTCAATAATTTGGGGTAGGGGACTATCAGTCGCATTATCTCCTTCGCCCGAATAAATATCTATAAAATCTGATTTTAAACATTCCTCAATAATGGCGATTGGTTTAGATTCCTCTTTTAACAATTCCAATGATAATTCCAAATTATCGATCAAAATATCTGAAACTTCATCGATATTTTTAACACCTTGAAATTTTAGAATGTCTTCCTTTGATGGAAGAATATCGCCGAGCAATGGATTAGATATTTCGGGCATTATTCTCTCGTTGGTAATTCGTCTTGACTATACTTCTTGGCTTCCGATTCCATTAATTGCACTAATTCATTTTTTACATCTTTAGAAAGCGTTGTTGGTTCATAAGATCTGATTAAACTCTCTACTTCAGCGTGGGCTACTTCGTTGACCGTAGTTTCTCCTTCTGATTCCCAACGTGCTAAATTTGCTCTATTTATAACTTTCCCGGGCATAGATAGCTCACTCTCACGATATTTCATTGTATGATCAGAAATTAATAAATGTCCTTCAGTTAAAAGCTCCTTGAAATGCGGTAATGACGGAAAATCTTCTTTTGGTTCAATGCCCTCAACCATTCTAAAGGTCATCCCGCAGATTTCATTATCGACGATTAATTTTTCTAAACTTTGGCAGCTTTCAAAATCCAACATTCCGGGTCCGGAAATATTATTTATACCTGAAAGGGCTGCTAATGTTGCGCCAATTCCACTTTCTAAACCGGCTTGCGAATCAAGGTGTTTAGCATCGCTGAGCGAAATATAAGCTTGGGTGGGTATCCCTAGATATTTGCCGATCTCATTGTAGCCGCAATCAATCATCATCGTTTCGATAGCACCCATCGGTGTTGTTTCGTATCTGATGTCAAAGGCAGCTGGCGATCCACCGTAAAGCATCGGGGCACCGGGAGATGACAACTGACTGATCACAACGCCGCTAAGCGTTTCGGCTGTGTGCTGAACCAAAGTTCCGGTTAACGTAACGGGAGCCATAAATCCACTGAGAGGCATGGCAATGAATTCCACCGGAATGCCATATTTTCCGCAATCGATAACATTTTGAGACGTAACATCACTCCATTTTAGGGGAGAAGTAGGACAGCAGGAAAATACGGTAAGTGGTTTTTCTTTTAGGTGTTTTTCAGAACCCCTAACAGTTAATTGCATATTTTTCATCACTTCAAAAGAATCGATTGTAAAAGTACCGGTCACTACTGGTTTTTTACCATATAATAAACTTAAGAATAAACGGTAGCTGTCAGATATTTGTTCATTGACATCGGAAGGTATCATTGCAGTGCTTTGCGAAGCAATATTATTAAGTTGATCAACCACTTTCACGAAATCAATATAATCTTTGGTAAGTGGTTTGCGACTGTGATTAGTTTCATAATCAAGAATATATAATGCGGCTGAACCCGGTGTAAAATGGATCTTTGAACCGTTAAAATCATTAGTCTCGTTGGCATAAACATCAAAGAGTTTGAAAGCACTCGGGGCAGTTTTTAGTGCTTTATCTATTAAACCCTGAGTTATATAAACCTTTGATTTATCCCTGTCAACCTTAGCTCCATGACTGCTTAGTAGATTAACAACTTTTTCATTTTGAATTTCTACGCCGAGCTCAGTTAAAATTGTGACGGCTTCGGCAATGATCTGCTCAATTGAGGATTTATCTAAGAAATTAATTATAGGTCTCATATTTCAGCTCCAACAGATTTGAGTATATAATAATTACAAACTTATGAATATATTTAATTATAAACAAAAAATCACCTCGTACTTAAGACAGTTTTCACTTTTTACTGGCAGATTAGTAATGTATTGGACGTAATTATCTATTAATCCATAAATTATTTATACTTTGTAGGACTGACAACTCAAGGGTCGCTGGTTCGAATCCTATCCCCGTCACTCAGAAAACCTTCCAGTTAAAGGGAGTTTTTTTGTTATTATTGGTCTATCCTAGGAACAACCACATTAAGAAAACTAAATTGATTATAAACACAAAAAACCAGTACATTAGGCTTTCGAGTTAGCAATATGCCAACAACAAACATCAGAATAAAAAATATGGTATGCCCACGCTGTAGCAAAGTTGTGAAAGAAGAGCTTGATACGTTAGGGTATACAACAACTATAGAACGACTTGGGTTAGTTAATATTGAATATTCCGAGAATTATCCTGATATGAATGAAATATCTAAAATCTTAGAACAAAATGGATTCGAATTGTTACTTGATAAAAATGCCAAAATAATTGATAATATAAAAACATTAATTATTGATTTAATCTATCAAGACAGATTAGAAAACATGAATACTAATTTATCTGACTATTTAGTTCAAACACTTAATCATGATTATTCGTATTTAAGTTCTTTATTTTCCTCGGTTGAAAGTATAACAATCGAAAAATATTTTATTCTACAAAAAATTGAACGTGTTAAAGAACTACTAATTTATGATGAACAAACTCTGTCTCAAATTGCAGTTCGAGTAGGATATGGTAATGTGCAATATTTATCAAACCAATTTAAAAAAATTACTGGAATGAGTCCTAGCTTATTTAAATCTCAACGAAATAGGGTAAGATATTCAATTGATAAAATCAGCTCAGACTAAAATCTTATACAACTTTTCAAGAATAGCATAACAGTATTATAAATGGAAAATTGTAAATTTATACAAGATTTAGGACTCAATTAGATAATAAGAGTTTATAACATTAATCTATGAATAATAATATAATAAAAATAGTATCAGTTATCGTATTACTACTTTTCGCCGGATTGGTTGCAATGCCATTTTTCTCGCATTCAAGCTGCGATATGGATTGCTGTGTTGCGCCCATGGATACTACCTGTGAAATGGATATGGGTTCTGATAGCTGTTGCCCAACGGTGTCCGAGTGCCGCGACGTTGTCTATATTCCTATCGTAACTGCGCCATTGTTGAATGTTAATGTTGAAAAGGATTTAACAGTAGATTATTTAACATTGGTAGACATTATTCCAAATATTACTGAAACTGTTTCAACACCGTTTTATCAATTAAAAATACTTACTTCTGAAGCCCCTCCGGGCTTTCAAACGCCGCTCCTAGTTTAAAACACTTCATTTTCCTAATGTAATTCCTTCCCTGGGAGAATTGCATCTATTTGTATTATACCATGACAATTACTTGGTGTAATAGATAAAAGAATTAATAATGAAATGGAGTTTTTGTGAATTTTAAAATAGAAATAAAAAAGTGGAATAAACTACTGATAGTATTAATTGCTATAGTCACATCGGGTTTAGCGCAAATGGTAGATCCTATTGAATTGGTGCTTGAAGTGAACCGCGAAGTCCTAGCGGCAGAAAAAGCCTATCAGGCCGCAAAAGAAAGAATTAAGGTTTCTGGGGTTTTACCCGATCCGATATTAGAGACCTCATTTAGCGTCAATCCAATAGAGACCAGAAACGGACCTATTGAAAACCAAATTATGATGGGACAAAGATTTCCGCTATGGGGGAAATTAAAACGTGAACGGAACATAGAAAAAATTAGCGCTAGTATTAGTGAATTCAATTTAGATAAAACAAAAGTAAAAATATCCTTTTTACTTCGAAAGGGAGTAGCCGATTATTTTAAACTTAGTGAATCATTAGAAATATTAGAGCAATACAAAATTGAATTAGAATCCTTTGAAAATATTGCACAAAGTCAATATGCGAACGGAATAGGACTGACTCAACACCCTATTGTTAAACTACAGATCGAGACTGCCCTAATTGAAAGTAAAATAAATGCAATTGAAAGCAGCTTAGAAAAAAATATCAATGATCTGCTAATTTTATTTGATGGACAATTTTCAACAAGTTTAATAGGCAATAGATTCCAATTAGATTTAATTTCAAAATCTGAGCAATATTGGCTTGATTTGGCTAATGAACATAATCCTTCTTTTGCTATATCTCAGGCTAACATAGCAATAGCATCTGATAAACATAAACTTGCCAAATTAAAAAAATATCCCGAGCTGATAGCCGGACTGACTTATTCATTTGTTGGCCCAATTGACCTGGGTGGAGCGCCATCTGCCGGAGCCGATGCCTTAGGTGTTAAAGTTGGTATCAATCTGCCGCTTTGGTTTAAAAAGAATAAAGCACGGGTTAAGTCGGCTTCTTTTAGTCTTCAACAGCAAGAAAATTTATTATCAAATATTTGGAATAATATTAAATATGACATCCTTTCAACTTTAAAAGAATTGGAGGAGACTAAAGAGACGTACACAATATATGATGAGCAGCTTCTACGGGAAACTGAACAAATGTTATCTTCTGCCTACTCTGCTTACGAAACCGGCAAAATCAGTTTTTTGGATTTATTGGATAGTGTAAGGATGGGAGTCAAAATAAAGCTAGAGTTTGCCGCACTTCAAGCGCAGCAAAATACTTTAATTGCAAAATTATATCAAACTACAGGAATAATTAATCTAAATCAGGAGAATTATGATGAAAATTAAAAATTTTATAAAAATAATTCTGTTTCTATCTGTCCTAATAATAGGACTATCAGTTAGCGGATGTTCAACATCCGAAACGCCTAGAGGCGATATCGCCTTTGCGAGCGATGAACTATACACTTGCGGAATGCATCCTAATGTAATTCAGGAAGGTGAAGGAAATTGTCCGATTTGTGGAATGAACTTAACTCCAATAAACGGATCGGCGAATGCAAGTGATCCCAAAACAGTCGGAGATAATCCCTCGTCAGGTTCAAAGGAAATATTATATTATCGAGCACCGATGGATCCTACATATATATCTCCGAAACCTGGTAAATCACCAATGGGTATGGATTTAATTCCCGTTTATGCCGGCGAAGAAGCATTTGGGGCGACGGTTAAAATAAATCCTGCAACAGTACAAAATATTGGTGTTCGCACAGCGAATGCTGTTCAAAGAGATTTACATCAGGACATTAGAACTATTGGGAGAATCGACTATGATGAAGCAAGGACGACCCATATACATACAAAATTCAGCGGATGGGTCGAGAGAACATATGTCAATACAACTGGGCAGAAAGTAAAAAAAGGAGATACTTTACTGGAAATATACAGTCCGCAGCTTGTTATTGCCCAAGAAGAATATGTTGATCTGTATCTACGATTACTAGATGCTGAAAAGGAAAATAGAACTTCAGCAATTGAAAATCTTAAAAACACACTGTCTTCAACAAGAAAACGATTAGAGAATTTTGATATATCTCGTGATCAGATAGATAGACTAGAAAAAGATCAGACAAAACGTAAAACGTTGAAAATCCAATCGCCATTTAGCGGTATAGTTGAGAAAAAGCACGTTCAGGATGGAATGGAAGTAAAACCGGGTATGAATTTGTACTCGATCTCAAATATATCGAGTGTGTGGGTATTTGCTGATATTTATGAATATGAAGTACCGTGGATACAGGTTGGACAAAATGCTACGATGACGTTATCATATATTCCTGGCAAGGAATTTTTCGGTAAAGTAGAATATGTTTATCCCTATTTGGATGCCAAAACAAGGACCCTAAAGGTGCGGTTATCATTTCCAAATGAAGATAATATGTTAAAGCCGGGAATGTATGCCAATATAAATATATCATCAGTTCCGGTTAGAGATGCAGTGGCAGTACCAACCGAAGCCGTAATGTATTCCGGTGCGAGAAACTTAGTATTTATCGCTTTAGGCGAAGGGCGCTTTGTACCGCGCGATGTTGTAGTTGGAATTGAAAGCGGCGATGGATTTTATGAAATTAAGGAAGGACTGGAAAATGGAGAGACCGTTGTAACATCTGCACAATTTTTACTCGATTCCGAAAGTAAGCTGCAGGAAAGTATTGCCAAAATGTTAGCTTCCAGACAGAGCACTAGCAGTACAAATGGTTCGGAAGATAAATCCATTGAGACTGAAGACCACTCAAATCACAACCACTAGGAGAATGCTATGATTGAAAGAATTATTGAATGGTCAGTAAATAATCGCTTTTTAGTGATACTTGCTACGATCGCAATAATACTCGGTGGTATTGTAGCGGTTTCAACTACGCCTTTAGATGCCATACCGGACTTAAGCGATGTCCAGGTTATTATTCAGACTGATTATATGGGTCAGGCTCCGCAGGTGGTTGAAGACCAAATAACATACCCGTTAACAAAGGCTATGTTGTCTGTTCCATACGCCAAAGTTGTTAGAGGATATTCATTTTTTGGAATATCAATCGTATATATAATATTTGAAGATGGAACTGACATTTATTGGGCACGAAGTAGAGTCCTTGAATATCTTAATTTTGTATCGGGGAGGCTCCCTGACGGGGTAAATCCACAATTAGGACCGGATGCAACCGGAGTTGGTTGGGTTTACGAATATACAGTGGAAAGTAATGATCATGACTTACAGGAATTGCGGGCAATACAGGATTTCTATTTAAGATATGAATTAATGAGTGTTCCTGGTGTATCGGAAGTTGCGAGCATTGGTGGTTTTATTAAGCAATACCAAGTAGATGTAGATCCTAATAAACTCCTCGCCTTCAATATTCCGCTCAATAAAGTTAAAATGGCTATAAAACGTAGCAATAATGATGTAGGTGGAAAACTGATTGAGATGGCAGAAACTGAATTTATGGTCAGAGGATTGGGTTATATTGATTCAATTGATGATTTGAAGAAAATACCTCTAGATGTAGATAAAAACGGTGTACCGATCTTGCTCCGAAATGTTGCCAATATTCATCTCGGTCCGGAACTGCGCCGCGGTCTCGCTGAACGCGATGGTATTGGCGAAGTAGTCGGTGGTATCATTGTTATGCGCTATGGTGAGAATGCATTAAAAGTTATTGAAAATGTTAAAGAAAAAATCAAAGAATTAAAAGTCGGACTGCCGGAAGGTGTGACAATTAATACAGCTTATGATAGATCGCAGTTGATCGAACGAGCAATTGACAACCTAAAAGAAAAATTAACCGTAGAAAGCATTGTTGTTGCTTTGGTGTTAATAATATTCCTGTTGCATTTCCGAAGTTCTTTTGTTGCCATATTTACCATACCGGTTGGAATCTTGATGGCATTTTTACTTATGCGCTATCAAGGGATAAATGCAAATATTATGTCATTAAGTGGTATCGCAATTGCGATTGGAGCAATGGTTGATGCAGTGATAGTGATGATCGAAAACGCTCACAAACACATCGAAAAGGATGATGGTAAAATTGACAGATGGCAATTGATCCTTAATGCCTCAAAGGAAGTAGGCCCCGCATTATTCTATTCACTATTGATAATAACGGTATCCTTTTTACCGGTATTTACATTGCAAGCACAGGAAGGACGATTATTCAGACCGTTGGCATTTACGAAAACCTATGCAATGGGCGCATCTGCAATTTTAGCAATAACGATTGTACCGGTTTTAATGGGATATTTTATTAAAGGCACAATACGTCCTGAAGAAAAAAATCCAATCAGCAGATTTCTAATTAAGATTTATAGACCCCTGATAAAATTTGTACTAAAATTCAGGAAAACAACAATAATTGCTGCTTTAATGATCTTAGTGGTGACAGTTTTTCCATTAAAACAAATTGGTTCGGAATTTATGCCACCACTAAATGAAGGTGACTTATTGTATATGCCTACAACAGATCCAGGAATTTCAATTACCAAAGCAAAGGAATTGCTACAACAAACCGATAAGATAATTAAATCATTTCCTGAGGTTGAGTTAGTATTTGGTAAAGTGGGACGGGCAGAAACAGCTACTGATCCGGCACCGCTAAGTATGATAGAGACTACGATCACTTTGAAACAATCGGATGATTGGCCTAAACGCGTCTTTGTTAAGCGCTGGTTCTCTGATTGGGATTTATGGACTTGGGTACAATCAACTTTGAATATTGTATGGTCCGAACATCGATCTGTAACGCTAGATGAGTTAACTACTGAACTAAACGCATCAATCCAATTCCCGGGACTGACTAATGCGTGGACAATGCCGATTAAAACACGTATTGATATGCTGAGTACCGGAATTAAGACACCGGTAGGCATAAAGCTGATGGGAGCTGATCTTGATACCTTAAATATGTTAGGAGCCCAATTTCAGGCAATTGTACAGAAAATACCCGGCACATTAAGTGCTTATGCGGATAAGGTTATCGGTGGCAATTTTATCGATTTTGAAATAAATCGCGATGAAGCTGCACGATATGGTCTTACGGTTGGTGACATACAAGATATAATTCAATCGGCAATTGGCGGAATGAATGTATCATACACAGTTGAAGGCTTAGAACGATACCCTATTAATGTACGATATAGCAGAGAATTGCGCGATAGTATCACTAAACTTAAACGAATAATCGTGCCAACACCGAGCGGAGCGCAGATACCAATTACTCAAGTCGCAGATATCATAATCCGCAAGGGAGCACCGGTAATTAAGAGTGAAAATGCCCGAAGAACAGGTTGGGTCTACGTAGATATAACCGGTATTGATGTTGGAACGTATGTTAAACGTGCGAAAGAAGCACTTACCAAGGAATTTACAGTTCCGGCAGGTTACTCAATTGTGTGGAGCGGACAATTCGAATATATGGAGCGTGCAAATAAGAGACTAAAGATCGTGATACCTATTACTCTACTAATCATATTCATATTATTGTATTTTAATTTCAAGAATTTAACCGAAAGTATAATTGTAATGCTATCATTGCCATTTGCATTGGTCGGTGGGATATGGTTCATGTATATCCTGGGATACAATATGAGCGTTGCAGTTGGTGTAGGCTTCATCGCTTTAGCGGGCGTTGCTGCTGAGACTGGTGTTGTGATGTTAATATATCTCGACCAAGCATATAAATATCGAATGCTTGAAGGAAAGATGAATTCGGTTAAAGATCTGTACGACGCTGTTATGGAAGGAGCTGTAGATCGTGTACGACCAAAACTGATGACAGTTACAACAACAATTGTTGGTTTGTTACCAATTTTATGGGGTACGGGAACAGGTTCTCAGGTTATGAAGAGAATAGCAGCGCCAATGGTAGGCGGAATGGTTACTTCCACAATATTGACGTTATTGGTAATCCCAACAATATATTATTTGTGGAAGTCATTTGAATTAAAAAATAATTAAAAATACGTGTTAAGTTTTCGGTAGTGAAATAAGAAATAGAGGGACTATTTTTGTGCTATGAAAAATCTATTATCATTTCAAGAAAAATATAATGCCGTTCAAAATAGAGATACATCCTATGAAGGTATCTTTATTACCGCTGTGAAAACTACGGGAATATTTTGCAGACCGGGTTGCACTGCTCGGACACCTAAGGAAGAAAACGTTGTTTTTTACAATAGCATTCATGAAGCAATACTTAATGGATATCGTCCATGCAAAGTGTGCAAACCAATGGAATCATCAGAAGAAGCTCCAAAGTACATTACGAATATTCTTAAAAAATTATATGAAAATCCGTTCTTAAAGATCAAAGATTATGATTTGAGAACTAGAGGTATCGAGCCCAATACAATAAGAAGGTGGTTTAAAAAACATTATAATATGACATTTCAAGCGTACCAACGAATGTTACGAATTAATACTGCTTTTAATAAAATTTCAAATGGAGAATCTATAACCAATACAGCATTTGATTTGGGGTTCGAATCTCTAAGCGGATTTAACAGTAGCTATCAAAATATAGTTGGCAAATCACCTTCAAAAACAAATAAAAATATAATTAACATAATTAGGTTTACAACACCCTTAGGTCCAATGTTCGGATGTGCAACTGCGAAAGGAGTATGTTTGTTCGAGTTCACAAATAGAAGAATGCTTGAAACAGAATTTAAAGATCTGACAAAACGGCTTAATGCTGTGATTTTACCGGGTGAGAATCAACATCTAAAACAATTAAAAAATGAAATATCAGAATACTTTGAAGGAAGAAGGAAAACATTCACAGTAGAATTGGATACCCCAGGTACAGATTTTCAAAAAAGTGTATGGACAATGCTACAAATGATTCCCTACGGTGAAACATGGTCATATCAAGAACAAGCAATCCAGTTAGGTAGGCCGAGTGCTGTTAGAGCTGTAGCTAATGCAAATGGTCATAATCGTATTGCGATCATAATACCATGCCATCGGGTTATCGGTAAAGACGGAAAGCTAACAGGTTACGGAGGAGGCTTAGAGCGAAAAAAATGGCTATTAGATTTTGAGCAACGAAATCTAGATTCATAATTTAATCATAGTAATCTACATTTTTACTGTGATTGGCTCCAAATATCCTTATAACTTTTGTAAAATAAAAAACCGCCATGCTAATTGACGGTTTTTTATTTCAAACAAATTTTTAAACTTATTCTTCTGTCTCTTCCTTTATTACTTCTTTAATATTATCTCCACCACATTTACCTTCACCACATCTATGCGCCTTCACAGCATTTTCGGCCTTTTCACATTTATGCATACCCTTACAATTTTCGCCTTTTTTACAATCTTCATTATCTTTATTACATTTATGTTTACATGATTTTTTATCTTTACACTTTTTCTTATTTTCACACTTGCGTTTAAAACACTTTTCATTTTCAATTGTGTTTTTTTCAACCTCCGCATCTTCGGCGGTTACATTTACGTCAACTTTTGTGCTTTTTGCATTATCACATCCAGCAAAATTCATTACAAATAAAAAGCTTATAATATATATTAAGTATTTCATATTCATTTCCTTTTAGTGTTCTTTTTTTTAGTCAATTATATATTGGTAAAATGGGACAGGTATGAAAACAAATAGTAAAGTACCTGTCCCATTCGGAACAAACGTTATTAAAAGCGTTGTATCGCTTAAATAATATTAAAATATTACTATTTTAATATTATTATCCCAAATTTAATCTAAAATACAAATATACTGTATTGTATAATACAGTATATTTTTAGGTTTATTCACAATAATTTATTTTTATTTCAATTTAGAGTCTATTTAGAAATATCTAGTGTGACCTTACTTCATAAATCTTCACGCTGGTAATCATCGGACAGCTCTGAGCTATCTTTTCAGCTTCGTCAGTATTTTCTGCCTTAATAACCAAGTAACCAGTTATTGCATCTAAATCCATGCGAAGTTCTGTAATATCGTTTTTTGTTACTTCTTTCCCGTTACCAAGCCCAACTTGTTCTTCAATTTTATCTTCTAATGATTTAAACCACTGCATCCATGATTGCATAATCTCGGGAGTTGGCGGAGTAAAGCCTATCATTATTAAAACAAATTTTTTCATAATATTATCCTTAATAATTAAAATTTATACAATAGTAAAAACTATAGTTATGATTGATAAATAATTGTCGTGATTACGACAGTTGACCAAACTTAGAGTCGTAACTTATTGAGTATACATTAATACCCATACAGTCAATTTTTCATAAATTTGAGGTTAAACGTTAGGTAACTTCTGTCAATTAATAAAAACACCGCTCAAGTGCGGTGTTTTTATTAATTACCCTTATTTTACATTTGGTTTCGGTTTACCAAAATGGATGTATCCAATTAATCTCCATAAGATTACGAGGAATAACCAATATCCAATTAATATCCCCAAAGTAACCCAATATCCCTCTATTGCATTTTTATAAAAAGCAAACGGAACATTTAGCGTGATTAATAGTGGTATTCCTAGGAATAATGCTATACCGCCTCCATAAACCGCATCTTCGGCAACTGGTGTTTCGAATTCGGGATCAGTTACACGTAAAAGAACTAACGCAGAATTTATTGTACCGGTCATTTCTCCGAACAGTTCAACAAATCTTTCAAAGTGGTTTTCATCAAAAGCACGTCGGGTAACATAATAAAGCATAAATCCTGTAGCTGGTCCGGCTAAAACAGCCATTATTAGTATTGCTTCCCAATAATGTATTATGACGGGTATGCTAATCGCAGCAACTGCGCCCATTACTAAATAGTCAAGGAATACTCCCATACCGCGGTTCATTAAACCGCGATCAATTACATAACCTCTTTTCATCTTATCCATAATTTTTCTAACTACAATTGACATTAGTAATCCAAAAACAAAATGGAATGACCAAATAGTCATAACAAAGTCATGTAACCCCGCAGATGCCATTAAAGAGGTAAGACCTTTTACAAAAAACCAGGTGAGTAAATATACAAAACCGATTAAAGCTAAATGAAAAGCCATTGGCTCTACAGCTTCTGTAGTGAGTGTTAATTTACCCGCGTTAGGTAGTGGACTCTCTTTGTAAACACCTATTCGTGTGTCAGGGGTAATGTCATCAATGCTCTTTATTAAATCGCTTTTACCTTTTTTTATACCCCATTGAATTATAGCCATACCACCGAAAAAAGCATATAAATATCCAATCGCTGCGAATGTAAGACCTACCAATCCTCCACCTTCAAAACCCCATTGTTCCCAGCTGTTACCCATCGCATAAGCGAGACCGGGTCCCATACCAAACCCAAGCGGGAGCAATAATCCAATCCCTAGAAAAAGGTCCGGCACTAAGGTGTAAAGAAGGATAAAAGCAATACTTAAACCAATAATACCTTGTAATAAATATGATGATAATGATGCTAAAGCTTTACTTACCGGACCTTTTCCCCAATGGGTTTTTTCTTGCCGTAAACCAAGAGCAATAAAAGTAAGAGCAAGAAGGTGGTAAACATATAGCCCTAATCGTTCTGAAGGTAATTCAATTAAACCTAATCCTTGAGATCCAATTAATAATGCTAAAAAACCGGCGATCAAATTGTTTGGTATTAAATATTTTTGAAAGAATTTAACATACCGTCTTAACAACGTACCGATTATCAAAAATGTACTTAGATATAGTAAATCAAGAATTACATCACGCAGATTTACATCAAGATCCCAAGGATTCATTTTTACCTCCCTATGTTTTAAGAAATATAATTTGAATTATAATTAATTGACAGCAATTAATATTATATTAATTAAGTTTATATATATTACATATACAGTATATCAAAATGATATAAATAAATAAAATGTAAATCAAAATATTCTGGTTATAATTTTTATAATAACAGATACATAGGGTAGTAAATATTATAACTTGTTCAACTTGGCATTATAAT
>CAZWKR010000002.1:0-188984 GCA_964634215.1 uncultured bacterium | reverse complement strand
CTCTACAGTACTAAAATTTGTGTAGTTTTTGAATTTCATAATAGATTCTATTGGGACTATGAAAATAAATATGTTCACCTTTTGGTAGTGGCGGTACAGTATCAAATCCACTTAATCGAGAAGGTGGTGCTTCGAGGTTCAAAAATGCCTCTTCGTTCGCAATAGCTATTAGCTCTGCACCGACTCCAAAACTTGTTGGTCCTTCTGTTACAATTAATATTTTTCCTGTTTTCTTTATAGAATTTGCTATTGTTTCCCTATCGATTGGGAAAACCGTTCT
Organism: uncultured bacterium; assembly: GCA_964634215.1. Taxonomy (GTDB): domain Bacteria; phylum Fidelibacterota; class Marinisomatia; order Marinisomatales; family JAHJCW01; genus JAHJCW01. Next base: position 188,704 of record CAZWKR010000002.1, on the reverse strand, counting down.
CAGATCAATTAATTCAATATTAATATTTTCTTTTTTTGCTAATACAATTGCTCGTTGTACTTCTCTCACCATAGCACCATATGTTACAATTGTCAAATCGTCCCCCGCTTGTAAAACACGTGCTCTTCCAATTTCTAACATATATTTTTCTTCCGGTACTTCTTGTTTAATAGCACGATAGACTTTCTTCGGTTCCATAAATATCACTGGATCTTCATCTTCTATTGATGAAATTAATAACCCTTTTGCATCATATGGAGTTGAGGGAATCACAACTTTAATCCCCGGGACATGTCCAAATATCGCCTCCATACTCTCTGAATGCAATTCCAAAGCTTTAATATTACCACCATAAGGCATTCGAATAACCATTGGCATTGTATATTTCCCGCGTGTGCGATTTCGCATACGTGCGACATGAGTTACGATTTGATTCATAGCTGGATAAACAAATCCTGAAAATTGCATTTCAACTATAGGTCGTAGTCCTGCAGCGCACATACCAACTGCGGTACCAACAATACCCGACTCAGCAAGAGGAGAATCAAAAACTCTATCTTCACCGTGTGTTTTTTGCAGACCTTGCGTAACTCTAAAAACGCCACCTTCCACTCCAACATCTTCACCATATATTACGATATTATTGTCCTCTGTCAATTTCAAATCAAGAGCATGATTAATTGATTGGACGATATTCATTACTTTCATTTGATACCCCGCTCCCAATTTAAAAATTTCTCATATTCAACCTTTTGATTCTTCAAGATATCTGGCATTTCATCATACATATAATTAAAGACATCGTCTAATTTGTATTCAGGATGTTTTTCATATTCAAGAAATTGTGCATCAACTTCCTTTTTATAACTATCAATCAATTTCTTTTCATCAGAAGTTTTCCATAATTTTTTTCCAATTAAATATGATCCTAGTCTTTTAATTGGGTCCTTGACTGCCCATTCATCCTCTTCCTCACCGCTACGATAAATCGATGGATCATCAGAGGTTGTGTGCGCTCCTTTACGGTATGTGACTGCCTCTATTAATATCGGACCATTCCCATCAGTCGTAAACTTTGAAGCCTCTGACAATGCTCTGTGCATCGCAATAAAATCGTTCCCGTCAACGCGTAAGCCCGGTATTCCATAGGCTATTGATTTAATCGCTAAATTTTTAGCGGCTGTTTGTTTTTCTACAGGGACAGAAATAGCATACTGATTATTTTGAATTATAAATATCACTGGAGCTTTCCACACACCCGCAAAATTTAATGCTTCATGAAAATCTCCTTCAGATGTTCCTCCATCTCCTACAAATGCAAATATTACACCGTTCTTATTTTTGTAATTCAATGCAAAACCTATTCCAGCAGCGTGTAGTAATTGTGAAGCAATTGGCACCGAAACCGGTAATATATTTTCTGCTCCGGAAAACATTGCTCCTTCTTCATTACCACCCCACAATAAGAATATATCTTTCAAAGACCCGCCCTTGAGTAACCATGCAGCGACCTCCCTATAGGATGGCACAAGCCAATCTTCATTTTTCATTACAAAACCAGTGGCTGTAGCGATGGCTTCTTGTCCTAAATTGGGCGGAAATGTATACAAACGACCTTGCCTCTGATATGAAATACACATCTCATCAGCTGTTCTAACGTATTGCATAAATTTATAGGCTTTTAAGATAGTTTTATCATCAATATCATTGGACCATTTGGAATTAACAACCTTTCCCTCATCATCTATAATATTAAATATTTTTCCATTTTCAGGATTGTAATTATTAAAAAGAGATTTATTTTTATTATTTTGCATCATATCCCTGTTACGATTTAATTATATCTTTTAAAGTAATTTTTTTCATGGTGTCTTTTAATGCTGAATCTATTTGTTGCCACACAAATTTTATTTTACAATTATATATTAAATCACATTCATGTTTACCTGGTACCGAACAATAATCATATAATTTATTTGAATTGTCGACAGTACAAAACACATCCCAAGTGTTAATTTCTTCAGGTAATTTATTAAGAACAAAGCCTCCTCCGGGTCCTCTAACACTCCTAATTATCCCATCTTTCATCATTGGGATAAATATTTGCTCTAAAAATTGTGATGATATTTTTTGACTTTTCGCAATTGTCTCACGTTTAACCGGAACGTTCAAATCTCCAGTTCCAATTTCGAGAAGAGCTCTTAAAGCATATTCTGTCCGCTTTGTAAAATTCATTTTATAACCTAATAATAATTTAAAGGGTTAATTTAATATAATAGTTTACTAATTTACTAAACTATTAACAATGGAAAAATAGCGTTGTTAACTATATAAAAAATCCCGACAGAATATCGGGATTTAATTTGTTTATATATTATTTTATTATTATTCTTTCAATTTTTCCAATTCTGAGAAATCATTCAGAATTTTCTCTGTATGAGTTGAAACAACTACATTTTTATATATTTTAAATATTTTTCCTTCGGTATCAATTAAAAATGTGTTCCTTTTCGCCAAAAAATACCCATTTGAATTATACAACTTTGCTACTGATTTGGCTGAATCGCTTAACAAAATGAATGGTAAATTATACTTTTCCGAAAACTTTTTATGACTACTAGATGAATCATAACTTATTCCAAATACAATTATATTATTTTCCTCAAATAGTGTAAAACTATCACGAATAGAGCACGCTTCCTTTGTACAACCAGGTGTACCATCCTTCGGATAGAAGTACACAACTATATTATTACCAAAATAATCTGATAATGTTTGCTCAATATTATTTTGATCTAGTAATTTAAAATCAGGTGCTTGATCACCTATTTTTATTTCTGAATTTTTTGCCATAGTAATTCCGATAGTTAATAATAGTATTGATATAATCCGTAACATTCGCTAATTCCTTTAATAATTAATATTCTTCTTAATATTATGTATTTAATTTTAAAATAGGCTTAATCCTTTAATAAGGTTAAGTCTATTAATCTATAATTTTTTGTCGGATATTTTACAAAATAACTATTGTTAAATTTACGCAAATATTAATTGTAATTTTCTATCCCCATTAAACACTAATATTATAAAATGTATAAACCCATTACTTCAATATTAAATCGGTACAGGACCATTCCAAAATCAACATTACAGTTGATAGGTGGCATATTCCTTCTCAATTTGGTAAACGGATCTTTTATCTTAATCTTAAATATTTATTTAAGAAAAATGGGATTTGTCGATGAACAAATTGGTAGTTTTACATCATATAGATTCTTAGGAGTACTATTCTTTGCATTTCCATTTGGTATATATATAAAAGGTAAATCTTTAAAACCATTTTTTATAACATCCTCAATAATTATTCCCCTCGCTGCATTTTTAATGATTGAATCTGTTAAATGGAACAATCCATTATTAATCAAAATTAGTTTTTTATCTTGGGGGCTCGGATTGATGCTTTTACAAGTATGCGCGTTACCATACATAATGCGTACGACTCCAAAATCGGTATTAACTGAAGCCATTACGCTCAATTTTTCTATGTGGTCTTTAGCAATAATTGTTACCGGTGTCTCAATTGGTATATTAACACGATTACAATATTTTACATTATTTGGTATATCATTTCAATGGGATGAATATCATATAATTTTACTATTTATATTAATAGGTATGTCAGCAATTATCTTAATAAGTAGAATGCATGAAAGTAAACCTCGCTCCATCTCTGCAGAATTCAGTAGAAATTTTTCATCACTTTTATTGGACTATGATTGGTTTTTAATTATTAAAGCTTTAGTTCCTACCTTACTAATCGCAGTGGGAGCTGGATTAACCATACCATTTATTAATCTGTTTTTTTATTCTGTCTTTGATATGGATTCTGCTCAATTTGGAATCCTAGGCAGTATCGCTTCGGCGATGAGTTTTATTGCCCTATTGCTCGCACCGTCTCTTAAACGTAGATACGGATATAACATATCTATAATTCTAACACAAGCGATTGCAATAATGTTTTTAATTGTTTTGGTACTTACAGAATTATTTTCGACAGTAGATGGTGTAATTTTCATAGCAATTGGAAGTTATATTTTACGACAGCCGTTAATGCACTTATCATCACCAATTGCAAGTGAATTAACAATGAAATATGTGGGCGATAAAAATCAAGAACTAATTAGTGCAATTAATTCCAGTATTTGGAGTGCTTCTTGGTTTATCAGTGCAAAAATATTTCAATATTTACGAGAATTGAATTATCCTTATTACAAGATATTTATTATTACTGCAGTTATGTATTCGATTGGTGTATTATTATTCTACTTTATAATCAAAGAATATAAAGATAGGACAATTATTCAAAAACCAAAAGAATCATTTGAACGGATTATTATAGAAGATTAATTTAATTCTCCTCTAAAACTGACCATTGTTGGATAGATTTTCTCACTGATCTTGTCATTTCTACAGTAAAATCTGCTACAAATTTTTTGGAATACATATGTTGACCAAAATTTTTTGCATTGCTATTGTAATGTTTTAGCTCACGCGTTTTATACATATCTTCAAAATTATCTTTATTAAATCTTTTATATTCATTTTTATAATGAATATATCGTTTGGGAAACCTCGGTTTTAATTCTTTGCTAAAGGATTTCTCTTTAGGATAGCCAAAACACAATAATGTTATGGGAAATGTATATTTCGGCAGATTGAATAACTCTTTGTGAAATTCATAATTCTCCATTATGTCACCAATATAACAAGAACCAATTCCTACTGATTCCGCAGCAATAACAGCAGTTTGAGCAGCAATTAAGGCATCGCAACACGCCAATAGTAAATCTCCCTCCTCAGGGGTTCGATTTGGCAAATTTTCATCTTTCTGATATGAATCGATATCACACATTGCGAAATAATCCATCCATCTTTGATAATCGGCTAAAAATAATAATAAAAATGGAGCTTTTGCAATAAAGGGTTGATTATCACAAGATTTAACCAACTTTTTCTTCATTTTTTGGTCATCAATTTCTATAATTGAATAAAGCATCATGTTACCGGCTGTAGGAGCTCGCATTGCAGAATTGATAATTAAATTTCTATTTTCTATTGAGATTAACTTTTTCTCATAAGACCGAGTTGAACGTCTGTTTTGAATTAAATTAATTGTTTCATTCAAAATATAAACTCCCTATCAAAGTATAGTTTTAATTAATATACAGTTTCAGATACACCAACTTGAATAAGTAAATTTAACAAATTAAATGTTTATAAATTGAGAATATTCAGTACAAATAAACAAAAAGCTGTTCCAATCCCTAATCAACAGCTTGATGAGCGTGATACAATGTTTGCCCGCATGGCTCGTAAACCAAACACGGATGCATATGTGCATTATTATTCAAATAATCCGGGTTTAAAGAAAAAAGATGACCATATTAGAAATCTTCCATCACTATTAAGTCTAAAAGGGAAATATTACAATTCTAATTATTCTGAAAGAGCACGCCAATTATTTGATTCTATAAAAGATATCTCCATAGGCGACGATATTGTTAATAAATATGTAAAATTATTCAGAAATGCTAAATCAAATACAAATGTATTAAAACAAATAGCAATTGAACTAGGTGCAGTTGGTGTAGGTTTCACAAATCTTGAAGAGAATTTTATCTATAGTCATAAAGGTAGATTTGATAATAACTACGGTGAAAATATTAAATTAAACCATCATAATGTAATTGTATTTCTTGTTGAGATGGATTTTGAGCGCATGAGTGAAGCCCCTAAGGCAAGTACGATTTTTGAATCTGCCAACCAATACTATCGGGCTGCAGTCATATCAAAAATGTTAGAAACAATTATTTTGAAATTAGGTTATGATTCAAAAGCTCACTACGACGCACATTATGATTTGGTTCTGCCTCCGTTAGCAGTAAAAGCCGGACTAGGTGAATTAGGAAGGAATAACATACTTATCGCAGATAAATTCGGAAGCCGAGTTAGGATCGGAGCTGTTACGACCAACCTGTCACTTGTCCATGATAATCCAATTTACATTGGAGCCGAAAGTTTTTGCGAATTATGTAAAAAATGTGCATTAAATTGTCCGACAAAAGCACTTTCTGTAAATAATAAATCATCTGTTCGGGGAATTGAAAAATGGACAACAAACGTAGAAAACTGCTATTCACTATGGAGATTCTATGGGACAGATTGTGGAATTTGTATGGCAGTTTGTCCATTTTCACATCGCAATAATTGGTTTCATTTTTTAATTCGTAAAGTTGTAAAATTCCTCCCTATTTTTAATAAAACATTGCTATTCTTTGACGATCTGATTTATGGAAAGAAATGGAGCATTAAAGGCTAAATGAACATATTATACATTGGTGAACTTGCGGCATTCGGTACGGCACTTTGCTGGACTTTTGGATCACAATTTTTTGAAGCAGCCGGTAAAAGAGTTGGCCCATTGTCGGTAAATTTAATAAGGTTATTATTAGCTTTATTACTTTTTTGTATTCTGTCATTATTCACAAATGGAACTTTGTATCCGGTTAGTTTCCCATTGCATGCATGGCTATGGTTAGGACTATCAGGTATCGTCGGTTTCGCTCTAGGTGATTTATTCCTTTTCAAAGCTTTTGTAGAAATAGGTCCTCGTATATCGATGTTAATCATGACACTCACAGCACCATTATCAGCATTAATGGGATTGACATTTATAAACGAAAAATATCTATTACCACAATGGATAGGAATGATTGTCACACTTCTCGGTGTAAGCTGGGTAATATTAGAGAGATCAAACAACAATCAGAATTCAAAAAGGAAAGCCCGGATTATTACAAAAAGTGGAATTATTTACGCCTTTTTAGGCACGCTTGGGCAAGCAACCGGATATATACTAAGTAAATACGGTATGATCATTAATAATGAATATCTTGATCCATTTGCAGCTACACAAATTCGTGTTATCGCCGGTACTATAGGTTTTATGATTATAATTACGATTAATCGTTCATGGTCAAATGTGATGATCGCACTTAAGAATAAAAGTGCGATGGGGTTTATGTTTGGAGGAGCATTCTTGGGACCATTTTTAGGGGTTTCATTGTCTCTACTAGCTCTGCATTATATTACTGCTGGTGTGGCATCAACTATCACTGCTCTAGTGCCAATTTTAATTATTCCATCCGTAATGTTGATTGGTAAGGAACATGTCTCAATTCGTGCGTTCGCAGGAGCTATTATTGCAGTTGCTGGAGTATTTATGCTATTTTTAGAATTTTAACTTTAGGAATAAAAGATGATTGACCTCAGAAGCGATACAGTTACAAAACCTACACAAGACATGCTTGAAGCAATGCTTTCCGCTAAGGTAGGTGATGATGTATTTGGTGATGATCCTACGGTAATTCAGCTCCAAGAAAAAATATCAAATATGTTTAATATGGAATCAGCGATATTTTGTCCATCCGGAACTATGACAAATCAAATTGCAATTAAAGTTCACACAAATCCCGGCGATGAGGTCATTTGTGATAGATTGAGTCACATTTACAATTATGAAGGTGGAGGTATTGCAAGTAACTCTGGTGTATCAACTAGATTACTACATGGAGAAAGAGGTAGATTTACAGCATCTGATGTTGCTAATAATATCAATCCCGATGATGAACATTTTCCAATTACTTCACTAGTTAGTATTGAAAATACGTGTAATAAAGGTGGTGGTAGTATTTGGAATATTGAAAATATAAATGAAATTGCTGAAGTTTGTAAAAAGATGGAATTAAAATTGCATCTCGATGGCGCACGATTATTCAATGCTCTTACAGAAACAAAAGAAACACCAAAAGAATATGGCAAAGTATTTGATTCCATATCTATTTGCCTTTCTAAAGGATTAGGGGCACCAATTGGATCGTTATTATTAGGAACTAATAATTTCATAAAAAAAGCACGGAGAATTCGTAAAGTATTTGGTGGTGGAATGAGACAAGTCGGCTATTTAGCCGCAGCAGGTATCTATGCTCTTGATAAAAATATACTCAGATTAAAGGAAGATCATAAACGTGCCAAAATAATTAAAAAAACATTGGAAAATTCAACATACATAAAATCGATTTCTCCCGTGGAGACGAATTTAATTGTATTTGAACTTGAAGAAAAAATGAATGCTAATATATTTCTAAAACGGTTAGAACAAAATAATATATACGCCATTAAAACCGGGCATCAATTGATCAGAATGGTTACACATCTAGGATTTAACGATGATATGTTGGAATCAACTGTTTCTACCCTTAAGAGTATCAATCCATAGGAATTGTTACTAATCGAAAATTAATATAATATACATATTGTTAGAATTTGGTATTTACTTTTTCTCCATGATTCGACTTTGTAATATCCATCATCAAATTATACTATAATATGTAGGAAATTATGGGAGCAAATTCAGTATCACCATTATACTCTAAGGATTTTTGGATTACTCTTTTTAAAACGATAGCAATTTTTGCAGTTTTATATATGTTTCTTGTTAGTATAGGTTTGATTGGAGCAGCTTTTAAGGGTTTTGGTCGTGGTTACGCGGAACACTTAATGAGCAGTAATGCAGGTCCTCTTATTGGTTTATTTATTGGTGTTCTGGCTACTAGTTTAATTCAGAGTTCATCAACCACCACATCTATTGTTGTTGGAATGGTAGCTGCAGGTACATTTGGAGATAACACTTCAATCGCTGTAGCAGCAGCTGTACCATATATAATGGGAGCTAATATTGGGACTAGTATAACAAATACAATAGTTTCCCTTGGTCATATTACTAATAAAGCAGAATTTAAAAGAGCCTTTTCAGCATCAATCGTTCATGATTTTTTCAACATCATCGCAGTAATAATTTTATTACCAATACAACTCGCAACAGGATTTCTGAGCAAAGGAGCAGTTTGGTTTGCAGAATTATTCATTGGTACAGAAACAATTACTTTTAAAAGTCCCATAAAAATTATCACTCAACCTGCTGTGCATTGGATCTCGGATTCGTTTAAGCAACAAGATATTATTAATTACAATGTACTGTTAATGATCGTAGCTTTCATTTTATTATTTTTATCGTTGAAATACTTAACAAAATTAATTAAAAGTTTAGTTATTGAACGTTTAGAAGCATTTTTTGATTCCCATATATTCAAGACTACACTTCGCGCAATGGTTTTTGGACTTTTTATTACTATATTGGTTCAGAGCAGTTCAATAACAACTAGTTTGGTAGTACCGATGGCTGGAGCAGGAATTCTAACATTAAAACAAATATTTCCATATTCGTTAGGTGCAAACATCGGGACAACCGTAACCGCTATCTTAGCAAGTTTAGTATCAGGAAGCATAACGCCGGTAGCAGTCGCCTTTTCACATCTATTATTTAATATTTGTGGAATATTAATTATTTGGCCGATACCAATAATTCGTAACATACCAATTAAAATGGCAGAATGGATGGCCGGTAAAGCAGTACACAACCGAATATTTCCGATATTATACATTATTGTAGCGTTCTTTGTAATACCACTATCTTTAATCTTACTAGTGAGGTGAATTAAATGTCATTATTTCAAGATATACTAAAACTGTGGCGATCGGATGATCTCCTCGCACAAGCGTGGAATGAATCATATGAGATGCTTAACCTATCACGCGAGTTTTTTATTCAATCAGTAAAAATGTTACGTAAACAGAGTAAAGAAAAGACGCTGATCGCATTGAAAAAACGCGATAAGGAGATTAATGAATTTCAACGCGATATTAGACGAAAAGTTATGACTCATCTGGTTATGCAAAATAATAGGACAGATATTCCTAACGGATTGGTGTTGATTAACATGGTTGTAGATATTGAACGAGTTGGTGACTATTGTAAAAATATATTGGATTTGGCAATCAGTACACCTAAAACCCTAAAGGTTGAAAAAGTATCAGAAGATTTAAAAATGATTGAAGATGAAGTTCTATCGCGATTTGACCAAACTATGGAAGCAATTCATTCTCAAGATTCTGAAGTCGCAAAAGAATTAATAGCATCACATCGCAAAATGGTAGCAAAAACATCTGATAAACTAGTAGATCAAATTATAAAGGGGAAAATTAAATTTGATTCTGAATCAAAAGCTGCTGCTGTTGCGATATATGCACGTTATTTAAAACGAATTGGTAGCCATTTAACCAATATTATGACTACACTTGTAAATCCTTTTGAAGCTATAGGTTATAAAAAATATTAAAAAAAAGCCCGGTTATACCGGGCTTTTTTTACCATATTTAAGATTAAAACATATATCTCAGACCAATTTGTAAACCCCAACGAGAAAATGGACCGGGATCATCAATAAATGTTTCATCAACACCGCTAAATTTCAAAATCGGTTCACCATCATCAGTCCAACCGGTAAGTTCAAGAGGTGTAGTTGCTAGCGGATTAGCTACTTTCCTTACGCCCCAATTACTATTTACAAGATTGGCAGCATTCAACAAGTCAATACTTAGCTGAAATGTTCCCATATTGGTTTTGAAATTATGTAATATTCTAAGATCAATGTTACTAAACCAAGGATTGGTTAATCCATGTCTTTCAGCAATTTCACCACGATGTTCGCTTAGATACAAATCTTGCTCAATAAATGCGTCTAAATCACTCCAATTGCTGGATGCATCAAGAACAATATCATTTTCATCTTTTGGAATGTATATCAAATCATTACCACCGACACCATCACCGTTTACATCACCGGCATAAGTAAATGAGTAACGATTCCCGCCGGAATAGATATAGCGATTACCTTCAGCAGCTTCAAAGAACACACCAATATTAGTTGAATGTGTTGAGTTCCAATCATGAGTATAATTGGCTGTACCGATTATACGGTGGCGATTACCAAATTCTGAATGACTTAGATTAGGATTATTAGGATCACCTTGCACAGGCTGACTTTGCCATAATACACTGGCGATCTCAGTTGATTTTAGATTGTTCTTAGCTTGCAAATAAGTATAGGCAAGACTTGTATTTAATCCCCAATCATGCACTTTGCGTACTTGTGCTGTGATTGTAAGGTTATATCCTTCATCTGTATTGTCAATTACATATGCACCAGCTCCTCCGTCAGGATTTAGTTCAGAACCATTTTCATCAGAAAAGTATGGGCGTCCATCATCTAAATATCTAACAGGTGCTCTTAAATCAGCATTCCGCATATAGATCGCATTCAAATCTTTTCCATATACAACCTCAAGTGTCCCTAATAAACCCATAGGTAATTTTGAATCAACAGCTAAATTAGTTGTCCATACTTGAGGCCATTTGAAATCTTCAACCATGGCGTTTAGGTCAAAGGATTGTTGTAATACCGACTCACCTTCAACGTGTCTATCTTCACCACTGTCAGTTTCTTGTCCATCACTTCCATCACCGGTAATATTTGGATTAGCTCCGGGATTAGAGAGTACATTACCAATCCATACAAACGGTAAACGACCGGTAAAGATTCCGGATCCACCACGTACTTGCATTGAACGATCACCATTTACATCCCAATTGAAACCAAATCGAGGAGACCAAAGTAACTGCGGATCCGGCAATTTTGCTTGATCAACAGTTTCCGGGTCATCATTTTCATCTAATAAGGTTAAACCGGTAGAGAATGGATTTTCAATCGGTTCTGTATAATATATTGGAATGTCAACTCGTAATCCAAAGGTAAGATTAAGATTTCTAGATGCAGAATATTCATCTTGTACATAAGCTGCAAATTGTCCGACGTCTATTAACTCGCCTTTAAACGGACCGGAACCTACCATGCTGTTAAAATCAACAAAATTGGCTGCATCGTCAGGATTGGTTCGTGTGAAGAAATTATCAATAGATGAATAGGTTGTAGCACCAAGGAAGTCTAAATATCCTGCTCCAGGGAAGAGCAGATCAAGGTCACCCGTGACCATAAATAGACCGTGCCTAAAAATATTGAATGAGTTAAAGAACTTAAATCGTTCATAATTAACACCCGCAGTAAAAACATGTTGACCCATAAAATAACTGACATTATCAGTAATTTGAAGAACATCCTGATCAAGTATATTATGTATCGAGAACGGCTCATGTCCCAAAGTTGTATAGGTCACACCATTTTCGCCAATTTCAACTGTTGGAAAATCCACACTAAATGGTTCACGGAAATCACGAAAACGATTATAACTAGCAAAGAAATGGTTTGCCATATTCCCGCCAAACATGCTATTCAATTCGAAGGCTAAGGAATGCAAATTATTGTTTATTGCATAGCCGGAATTTTGAAAAGGTAAACTTGTGCTATTTGGACCACGACCGGTATTGTTAAAACTTAATACAAAACCATGTGGCCCTAAGTCACGCACAGCATCAAGGAAATTGTATCTTAACGATGCATTGTGTTTATCACTAATATTCCAATCAAGTTTTAACAATAATTTATTATTATCAGTTTTATGTGTATAATCCTGATAGGGACCTGTTTCATAACCATAAACATCCATCATAACCTGACGAATTTGATCCATCGTTGCAGCGCTTACACGCGATTCACCAAGCCCATCACCCTCAGCTGCCACAAAATTGGATCCTGGATCGTTTTTACGTTCCATTTCTCCATTCAAAAAGAAAAATAACTTATTCGGAATAATTGGACCACTATAAGTAAATCCAGTTTGATTATAAAATAGATCTGGATTTGCAACTACCTCAGTGCCACTAACTTTATTACCAACTAACATTTCATTTCGCAGAAAAGAGTAAAACGAACCTTTAAATTCGTTAGTTCCGCTCTTGGTAATTGTGTTAATGCCAGCTCCTGTATATCCACCTTCGGTGACTTTAAATGATGCTACTGAAACCTGTACTTGCTCAACCGCATCAAAAGGAATAGATTCCGCGTTGGCTTGACCACCTGGAGCTGGATCGTCTAAACCAAATGCATTATTAAAACTTGATCCATCTACTGAAATATTATTGTAAAGCCAGTTCTTACCTCCAAAACTAAAGTTGCCATCACTTCGAGGATCTAAGCGTGTTAAGTCCCGAGTACTTCTTTTAATAGACGGCATCTGAGCGACTTCCAAATCACCGATAAATGTAGCAGCACCAGTGCGATCGGCATTCAGAACATTATCTTGAACTCCAGTAACTTCGACTTCCATCATTTCTATTGCTTCTACTGCCAACTCAAAGTCAACACTTTGTGTTTGGCCTAAAACCAGATAAATATCATTTTTCTCTTGCGCATGATATCCTATGTATGAAATTGTAATTGTATACGGACCACCTGCTCGCATATTAGGAATTGTGTATAGTCCTCCATCGCGAACAGAGGTGCCATATTGAGTACTACTTGGTTCATAGTTTACTACAATATTTGCACCTACTAACGGATTACCATCTGTATCAGTAACGAAACCATCAAGACCGGATGTTGTTACACCTTGAGCAAATACTATTGATGTAAGTAAGATAAAATTTACTATAAAAATTAGGATTGTATGTCGAGTTTTCATGTCTACTCCTTGCTATGACTTGAAATTATTATAACTAACGAAAGGGGACATTAGTTATAAATCCATCTAAACTTAAATCGTAATTGTAAAAATTAAAACTATAAATAATATTATATATATTAAAACCCTGCAAGGCAGGGTATTTAATTAACGAATCTTCCAAATAGGTTTTTTATCCTATTTTTTACAATTCATTTTATAAATAAAATATATTGAACACGAAACAATTAACATAAATATTACCAGGAAAAGAGTAAAATCATATAGCTTTATTATCTGTCCTCCAATCAACGGAAAAATTGCCGGGATGATACTTCCGGCACCTGCAATTCCAGTATAAAGTGCTCTATTGGTATTCCCGGAGATTTCAAGGAGTACTCCATTAAGTGTAATACTATATATTGTGTAAATCATACCACCTAAGAAAAATATCATTGTAAACGATGGAGCATTACTGGAGAATACAATGATCATGGGGATTAACAATACTAGAAGAGTATTTCCATATAATAAATACCGGTATTTATAACGTCCTGCAATGATATACAGGAAAAAGCCCATTAAAACACCTCCGACAACCTTATATAATAAAAACATTCCGGTTTCAGTGTTTTGAGCAAAGTAATTTTCTTTAGCATATAACATAATAAAAGGCAATAATGTTAGGCTGATTCCCATTGTATTGATAAAACCTAGAAAGTATTTTAATCGTGGATTTTTGTTTAATTCATTTTTTACAAGTATAAAAAACTTTCTAATACCTTTTATTTCCATTTTTGATGGAACAGTTTCTTTAACTTTCCAAAAACCAAACGAAGCAATTAATAACGAAACAAAAGCGATAAAATACATGTAGGCATAACTAATTGGGTACTGATGGGAAATTAATATTTGTCTCGCAACTAGCGATGAGATAAATAGGATTACTCCACTGATTACCAATTTTAATGAGAAAAATTGTTTACGAGATGATTGCATTATGGATTTCCCCAAAATATCCGTATAACTTATATTTGCAAATGCACCGCCTAAGGAGAATATCGTTAAGAACAGTAAAATCACCCATATTATATAAACACCGGTAATTTTATATGAAAATATTAGAATGATCCCTAATGCTAATAATGATAATATTCTAGAATTGATACCCAGTAACAAAAACTTCTTTTTAAATGAGTAATTACTAATAAAAGGAGCAAATAATAATTGTGTTAAACTAGAACCTCCAAACATTATTGCTGTCATTATTCCAATATGAACTGCACCTCCACCTGCCTCAACTATCATAGAGGGTATAACAGTATCAATATCCATAAAATTTTGTGCAAATGCCAGAAATGCTGCGTGAAACAAAAATGAACGATAATTATGTCTTGATGTCGTACTAAATAATGACATTATTTGCTCTGGCTAATTGCTAAAATCAATTCATATTTTTTATTTGAATAGTACGTATATCGTTTATATCAAATTGTTCACTTCTAATTCTTGTACAGCTCTTTCTACAGATTCTCTACTTGGCATGTCTCCGGTTTTAAATTTCTCAATTCGACGTTTTATAGAATTGATAATTACCAATAAGACTGGAAGCACTAATAGCGTTATAAAAGTAGCAACAATAACTCCATACGCAACCGAGATAGCCATTGGAACAATATGTTGGGCATCTGGGTCGTTAGCTATTATCAATGGAAACAATCCTGCCATAGTCGTAAGCGAAGTCAGTACAATTGGGCGAAATCTGGAGCTACCTGCTTGCAGTATTGCATCCATAAATTTATCTCCATTTCGCAAATATCGATTTAGCGTATTAATTAATACAATAGAATCGTTAACAATTATTCCGAGCAAAGCTAATATGCCAAAATATGATGGCATATCTATGGCCACTCCATGGATCGCATGACCCCAGCCTAATCCAATGAAACCGAGTGGAACCATACCAAAAATTAAAAGTGCTTGTAGAAACGATCTAAATGTCAGCGATATTACCGCAAATAGTAACACTAATATTACCGGAAAGATTAATTTCAGTGAACCCATCAGCTCGCTCATTCTTTCCTGTCGTCCACCAAAATAGTACTGAATACTTGGATACTTGGATTTAATTTTTGGAAGGATCACTGTTTCCAGTTCACTTTTAATGTCAGCAATATTAACTGATTTATCAATAGCATCCGCTTCAACCGTGATCGCACGGCGTCCGTTCAAATGGTTAATTGACGTAAGGTTTCTCTCGAACGTCAATACTGCTATTTCATTTAATGGTACAGATAAACCTTTCACCGTTCGGATTCTCATATCTTCAAGATTCCCAATTGTAGCTCTATCTTCCTTTTCATATCTGACCCAAATTCTTACCTCATCTAAACCACGATTTATTCTTTGAACTTCCGCCCCAAAGAAACCACTTCGAACTTGGTTCATTACTTCCTGGAGATTCAATCCTAAAAGAAAAGCTTTGTCTTTGAGTACAATCTTTATTTCTCTCATGCCCACTTGATTATTATCTATTACATTTTTTAATTCAGATAATTGCTCAAGTTCATATTTAATATCTGCAAGTGCTTCATTTAATTCTTCAAAATTGTTGCTTAGTAAAGAAACTGATACTGGTTTTCCAAAATGACTTTGCTCAACATAATTAACCCTCAATGCCTCGGGTACTATCCCTATTTCCTTTCGTAATGCGTTGGAGAAATCGGTAGAGATGAATGATCTTTCTTTAGTATTTATTAAGTTTACGTTAATAGATCCTGTACTTGACGAAGTAATACTTTTTACTATACTTGTAACAACTGGCTTGCCCTCTTTCTTATTGAACCGATCTCCAACTTTTTTGGTGGATGACTCCATTCTATCCAATACTGCTAAAGTGACCTTTTCAGGAGTACCAGGAGGAAGTTCAACACTAACATTGGCGTAATTCACGTTTCTAAATCCGCCTGATCCCATTTTAATTATCCCACCATTTATCCCACTCACTGTAATAAAAAATAATCCGGTAACAATTGTAAGTGTTAATAATTTATTATGAATTGCGCCCCTAAGTAGTGGTGTATAATATTTATCTCTAAAATTCATCGTTTTCTTTTTAATATAACTTTCAAAACGAGACATTTTACTATCTTTTGCCATATTTTTAGAGTGTGCGATGTGCGCCGGTAGAATCAATGCACCTTCTATTAATGAAATAGCTAATGTTGCTATTACAACAAATGCCATTTCTCGAAATAATTGTCCAAATATACCTTCAACCAATAGCATTGAAGTGAATGCAATGATCGTAGTTAAAACTGCTGCAAATACCGCAGGTATGACTTCTAAAGTCCCATCTATTGCCGCCCTAACGGGTTTTTTACCTTTTTCATAGTGTTGATAAATATTTTCACCTATAACTATACCATCATCCACAAGAATACCAATAACTAGGATCATACCAAATAATGACATTCTATTAAGCGTTAAACCGTATATGGAAGCAAGAAAAAACATGCCCATAAATGATAACGGGATTGATATTGCTACCCAAAACGATAAACTTTTATTAAGAAATATGGTTAAGAATATCATTACAAAAAGAAATCCCAATACTCCATTATTTAGTAGAATCCTTTGCATCGTCTTAACGCCGACTGATTCATCATTAATAATTGTGGTTTGAACTGCATTATTCTGAGCATTAAATACATTTATATATTCTTTCACTGAATCAGTGATTTGTATTATATCCTCACTTGCTGTGTATTGTACACTGATCAAAACCGCAGGTTTCCCGTCTACATAGACGCGATTTGGATCTTCTGACCACTTATCTCTTACATTAGCTACGTCACGTAATCTAACAATAGCACCCTTATTTGATGTTCTTAAAATGATATTTTTGAGATCGTTTGCATAAAATTGTTTCTGCTTAGTCCTTATAAATAATTCTTCATTTTCACCACGGATTGTACCTCCAGTGAGATCAATGTTAGCAGTCTTAATAGCATTGGCGGCTTCATTGAAACTAATATTATAGGCTCTTAAATCTGATTCGCGGAACGATATTTCAATTTCCTCTTCAGGAAATCCACTGACAGTTATCTTACTAATACCTGAAATTTGTCTTAAGTCATCTTCAATGGCTCTGGCTTTATTTTTTAGAATTTTAAGATCCACTGAACCGCTGATCATAAAATCAATGGCTCTTGATCTAAACTCCCACTTACTAACATTCGCCGGTTCCATACCAACAGGAAATGAATTAATCGCGTCTACAGCGTTTCGTACGTCTTGTAACACCAAATCCGTATTATATCCACTTATAACCTCGACTGTGACTCGACCAAAATTTTCTTGCGAAGTAGAACTAATTTTTTTGATGCCTGAAACGCCTCTTAGGTTAGTTTCAATTTTGAGAATGATACCTTGTTCAATTTCTTCAGGAGAAGCGCCGGGATACTGAGTTGTAACTAAAATACTACCAGGGTCAGTTTGAGGCATGGTAGTAGATTTTAAACTGATAAAACCAAAATATCCGAGAGCTAATAACAAAAATATTATTACGTTACCTGAAACAGGATATTTTATGAAATATTCGATGAGTCTTTTCATATTATTGTATTAAAGGTTATTTTATATAAAATGTTATATGTTAATCGTAAAATATTCTTATAGAATTTTTACTTTTTGTCCGTCATAAATATTCTGCGATTTGGTAATTAATTTGGTACTATCACTCAAACCTGTAACTATGGCAGTATCTCCGTTTAGAGAGATTATTTCTACTTTTTTCTCATTTGCAATACTATCGACAATAACGAATACTGTATTCTTACTAGTAATAATTCTACGAGGAATTTCAGTTGCATTAACAATAGTTGAACTAGATATATTCCCCTGCAAATACATTCCTTCCCACAAGTCACTATCGGACACTGTTATATAAATATTAACCATTTGAGTATTTGTGTCGACACTATCATTTATCCGTGTAACTTTACCTTTAATTACTTCTGTAATATGTTCTGACTTTAGATTCACTTTATCACCAATTTTTATTAAACTAGCTTGCTCCACAGTTACACTAGATTCTAGATCATAGATATGATTACTTATAAATTCGCCTAGAGGTTGCCCAACTCTAGCTAGTGTTCCAGGTTTAATATTGCTAGATATAACAGTACCGTTAAATGGTGCTTTAATGCGATATTTATGAAATGTATTCTCCAAATTCTTAATATTATAGTACGTCTGATAAATTCCCTTACCAGCAACAAAATATTTTTCTCTATCATTAGATGGCTCTGGTAATGGTTCTATTTCTTGTTCAACATTAAAATTAGCTAAATATTTCTCCCATTGAATAAAACTTTCAGGAAAGTCAAATTTCATCTCCGGTAATAATTGAGCTACTTGCGTGAGTAGATGACTTCTTTGAGACATTAAATTATATTCGGCATCTTTAGAATTAATTGATAATAGGACTTCACCCTTTTTATATGAGACTCCTTCCAAAAACTGTTTTTGTCCTTGTTCCAGTATTCCGCCAACTTCTGCATAAATTTGGGCATGACTACGTGCTAGTAATTTGCCAATCACAGGAACTTTTATTTGTATATCATCAATGTTTACATATGTAGTAGAAACAGATAATATGCTATTATTATTCATCATCCTTTTAGCCGGTTTTTTCATACTTCTTAACAATACGATCATTAAAACTGACACAATAACTACAATTATAATTGGGAGTATCTTCTTAATTTTTTGATTCATAAAACATTATTCCTATTTAAATAAATTCTTCTTACGTAACTCTATAAAGTTAATACACTTTATATTTATGATGACTTATTAACTTTAAATATTTCCTTAAATTCATATCCATAACGCTAAGATATTTTTGTAATAAATATTAGATACCACGTATATGAGTTGGTGACAAAATATAATATTTTCTAGTATAAAATTTAGATTACATTTTTTCCGTGTATTTCATGTTATACAAGATATAAAAAACTTTTAGAATAGTTTTGAGTATCAAATACTTCCTGTATTTAGTTTTATATCCAACCACAGATTAATCGATTCAGGCATCCCATTCATCTTGCCCTGCATTCCCCCCGTTCTCTGTCCCCCACCTTTTCCTGCACCGGACATTCCGCTTCCCGACATTCCACCTCCTCTACCTCCTCGTGATTGTCCGGAACTATGGTCGGAAGACCTGCTAGGTCGTTGCAATGGCGCACTTTCAAAACCTATAGATATTTTTTCTAATATTTCAGTGCTATAGTCGGTGAAAGGAATTTTTAGTTCGTAATTTATTTCTCCATTGCTATAAAATATTTTTACTTGCATACCTTCACCATTGTCAATATCTCTGTATTGAACAATACCATTATTAATATACTGAATGCTACTTTGTTGCAATAATCTTTGTGTTATAAAATATTCAAAATTTTCATTTTCATCAACATTTCGGTTTGATATATCCATTAGACTCGCCATATCGGTTTCGATGGGATATTGTATCCCAAACGACTTATTTTTTTTACTATTTGGATCAATCCAAATTGTCAGTCCTCTCAAAATCTGCATAATTGACTGTCTATCGTAAGTAGTCAATGCAATATATAGGGTTGAGTCATCATTCATTACTCCAAAGCCCAATTTTTCTCCTTTTTGGGTAAACAATTTCCCCTCCCATTCATCGAGCACTCCGTCAATTATAGGTGTAATTATGGTAGCTTGGCTATTTATTGAATTATCCTTACAACTCATCAGCGAGAAGAGTACGAAAACAATTATTATGGTTCTACTATACATTGGTTTTCCTTATATAGAATTGATATCGACAATAATCGATATTCTTTTTAGTAAAAAAATATTAAATATTATTATTGTTCAACTATACGTTGAACAAAATATATTAATTATATTATGACGTAATGGGGTATTAGACACCAAACACTGGAATAAGTTAAAATCTATTAATAGTTAATATCCAATTGCATAAGCAATTAGACCAACTATTAGAGCGAAAAACATATTAACAACTTTTACTGTTAAAAATCCCCTTTTTGATTCAGCGAGTAACGGCAACATACCATGTCCATCTTGCGAAATTGAACTAGCTAGAAGTACACTAAAAGGTATAATTCCTTGTGCAAATAAAGTAATAATAAAAAAATGCGGGCCTGATTCGGGGATAAAACCAATTATTACTACAATTATCAAGAAATATAACATATTGTCACTCAGCCAAGTCTCTACATTAATATAATTCTTAAGAAAATGTAACACAAATAGTGTACCTAAAATCCATAAAAATATTCGAGGTGCATGTACTTTTGTAATATGTCCCCATAAATGTTCCTTAAGAAAATGTTCAGGAACAGTTGCAACAATAAATAATGAAATACTAACTACAAACCCTATGGAAATCTTGATCCAAAGAGCTTCGTCATCAGCTATAACGCCGGTTATTACTGCAATTAATAGTATGGTAATTATTAATACCAATATGATACGATAAATTGAAGGTTTTAAGATATATGTATAAAATTTATCCTTTTCAAAACATTTACAGTATTCTTCTGCATGAAGTTGTAATTTATTTTCGGATAATTTCCCTAACAATTTTTTAGGAATGTAGAATTTGTCAGTTAAAAAACCAGCCAATATTCCAATAATTAAAATAATAATCGTTAGTAATATAGCTGTTTTTGGAAACATTGCTAACATTACAAATGCTTCGTCGCCACTTGTTGCAATCATTGCTGCCACAATTGCACCAAACGAAATTAGACGATGAGAAAATAGTGCAACGACGGTAAACGCACCAAGACACCCGGGAATAGCGCCAAGCAATGCTGCGAAAATATACTGTTTCCATCGGTTACCCGATAATTTATTCTGCCATAACCCTTTTGTTTGAACATTGATATATTCTATTACCAACATCATGACAAATACAAAACCGGTAATCAACACCGATTGTTTTAGTATTGGTAATAAATCAGTCAATTGCATCAATTATCCTGCCCACTCTTTTAATTCCTATTAATTGTATTACTATTTTCTTGTCTGACAATATAAAATTAAATTACTTATCATAATAATATATACCAACTCATTATTAATTAAGGAATATAAGCTAAGCAATTATCAAGTTACTATTTTCAACAGTTCTTTCGCTTTCTTTAAATCTTCTTGATAATTAATATTCAAGAATTGTTTATCATAATTGGAGGGAATAGTAACCTTTAATACTTCAAGATTATCCAATAATCTCATTAATCTATAATCGCCTTTTTCAATTGCAGTGTTAAAATTTTTAAAAATACTTTTATGATAAAATGCGCATAATGGTTGCGGATTATCATTAACAATTGGTAAAACAACTTGGACGTTTGATTTAATATGATCATATAAATAATTGAAAGTACTTGTTTCAATCAATGGTAAATCACAAGCGATCACAAATATCCAGTCATTTTTACTATGTTCCAAAGCAGTCACTATACCGTTAAGTGGGCATTGAACAGGGTTACTATCTTTAATAAAATGATAATCAGGGAAACGGTTTACTTTACCTACAACATAGATATTGTCGAAAATTAAACTCAATTTTTGGTGAACTATTTCAGTAAGTGTCTTACCGTTTAATTGAACAAGACTTTTATCTGTCAGCAACCGGCGGCTTTGACCACCGGTAAAAATATAGGCATTAATATCAGATAAGGGATTAATCATTTTATTTACTGTATTGTTTGCTTCTTTCCATCGGTAAAACTTACTAAATATCTTTTTATCCATAAAAATAGTAATCCGGCCGCCACTCCTAAAATAATGTGAAAAATTAGCAAAATACTACTTAAGACATCACGGCTTAATACTGATGGTTCTATATCAAATATCCCAATCAACAATTTCTTAAACTTGAGATAGTGAGTTGACTGGCAAAACACACCTTTTGATAGCAAAGGATGGAAAGCACTGTATAATTCCACTGATATACCGACTAATATATATGAAAATAAATTCATATTAAATATTGAAAGAATAATTTCCGCCAGCAATGCTTCCAACAATATAGCCATAAAAGCTCCGTGCAATACCATCCCGGATAATAAATATTTCATTACTGCAGCTATTATACCCATCAGGATAATAGAGCCATATGCCGGTACAAAATATCGGCCGATTAGAATTACTAGTACTACTATAAAAGGCATTAAAAAACCAAATAATGCCGGTTGAAAGGATTTAATAACAGGAGCTATCAAGATTTCAATCAGTCCCCAAATTATTCCAATTAATAATATTCGTGGAATTTGTTTTTCAAATGTCATATAGATAATCTCCTTTACCATTTATAATCACTTTTTGAATTATGCTGCATCCATTACAACTGACTTAAAAATAATAGTAATTATCAGAATCCTCCATCCCGTAATTAGAATGGAGGATTCTATCAAACCCATCGGTTTGTGATTTATAGGTATAATACCCTTAAAATCACAAACTCGAAAGAGTACTTATTTTATTAATTCAATATCTATACTATTTTACCTCATAAAATGATTTACCGGGTAAATCTAATTTTACTGCTTGTTTTTTGAAAGCTTCTGTATCAATATCATTTCTATCTTTATAGAAATTCCAAGTTGAATCAACATCTGCTTCATACTTCAAACCAAGATAATGTTCTTTATTGTCATATCGTTCCATCCATAAATCCCATTGATCTTTTGATAAGAAACCGGTGTTATAGGCTGTTTCAACATTTGCTTTAATACGATCCCAATAATCATCATACTTATAAACATATGGTGTGGTATTCGCTTTTGCGGAAATACCCCAGGCGCTACCGGGAATATCATATAGTGCATACGGAGCAAACTTGATAGGATCATTTGAATTTACCCAATCTTCTGCTTCTTTATCACCATGCTCGGCAGCCCATGTGATCATTTCTACCATGTCAAGTTGAATTTCCCAAATTCCATGCCATTGAGTATAATCTGCTCCCATCATTTGTGCACCGTGACGGAACCTGCGACCTTCGTGATGCCAAGCATAATACATTTTATCTTCCGGTAGTTCATCCCAACCGTTAAGTACCGGATCAGAATAAAATTTACCATCCGCTTTTAAGCGATCAATCATACCGTTAGCAGTCAACTTTTTTGTCCAATAAACAAAGAATCGACGGATTTCGTTGTACTGTAAATTGACAAGATCAGCTGTTAACAAATATGTATCAACAAAATCAGGCGCATGACAACTATTACATATTGATTCCATTCGCTCGCGCTTGACTTCCCAACTTCCAAGTCCTTCTTCATCCCAAACAGTTCTAAAACTCCATGGAGCTTGAGATTCCGTTGCTAAACGTGCACTAACATCATGAGTCATCGGTTGTTTTTCATTTCCATCCATATGACAGGTGACACATACCGGAGCTTCGATAGGAATTGATTCATTTTTGGTAGTATTATATCTCATGTCCCATTCATTACCTAAAGCTTTAAAAATATTACCATGTTTTGACTCTAGATAAATCTCAATATGTGGATGGTCTGGCCCAACATGGCACTCACCACAAGTTTCAGGTTGACGGGCAACAGCCATATCAAATGAATGTTTAGCATGACATGCATCGCATTCACCTACACTGCCATCGGGCCACATATTACCAATTTGATGGCATTCTTCACAGCCATGCCTCGTAGAAATTGGGTTTTCAAAAATTGCTCTATCAGCATTCTTCAATAACCAGAATTGATGTGCATGCTTACTATTAGTAAATTCAGCTACTTGTTGCTCATGACATTCGGCACAATCCTTTGGAGTTGGATGTCGTGCAATCAGAAAATCACTTTCCGGACATCTTTGAGCATCAAAATCATCTTCTTGTGCTTCATGACATTCATTACAACCAATACCCATTATCGCATGCTCACTTTCTTCCCAAGCATCTATTTGTTTAACAGCAATATTTTCTATTTCATGGCATGTAATACATTGATTACTAACTTTATCTATATCAATCTCAGGTTTATGTCCTTGTGTCTTTTTAACCTCCACAGTTGCTACAATCATCAATGTTACAATTAATAATATGCTAAAAAGTCCAATTAACCATTGCTGTATTTTTATATTACTCATTTTCTTCTCCTAATATGTCTGTTAATGTGTGAAAGTTTGTATCAACGTTAAAATAATTAGTATCAAAATAGTTAGTGCACCTACTATGTAACTAATTATTGTTCTTTTCTTTTCATCCTTAGATAATAGCGGTTCGATAAAAGGCCAAAACACCATTCCTAATACTGCTATTCCCGTTATCAACATTCCTAATTTGATTGGTACAAATTTTAAGAAAAGAAATATTGAGTAGAAATACCATTCCGGTTTTATGTGTAATGGTGTATTTAAGGGATCTGCTGGCTCACCAACTCCGGGAGGATAGACAACAGTTAGTAAACTTATCAAAGATAATAAGAATAAGGTCACTAAAATCATCTTAAAAAAGTGAGTTGGATAAAAAGCATAATAGCCTTTTTTATATCCTTCAGGTTCGGATACTCCATGAACTCTTAGTACAATTATATGGATTGCTATCAATAACACAATTATCAAAGGTAACAACCAAACATGAAGAGTGTAAAATCGTGTTAGCGTATTTGCGCCAATACTCTCTCCTCCACGTAATAATTCGAGTAAGAATCCTCCAATCAACGGAACTTCTTTTACTAAATTTGTACCAACTGTTGCTGCCCAGTAAGAAAGCTGATTATATGTCAAGGAATATCCTGTAAAGGAAATCGTCATCATTAATGCTAATAGTATAAACCCAACGATCCAATTAATTTCTCTTGGTTTTCGGTAAGCATTAGTAAAGAAAACGCGCACCATATGTAAAAATATTGTAATAATCAATAGGTGGGCACCCCAACTATGGAATCCTCTTATCCAAAACCCCATACGTACATCCTCTGTGATATGCCTTACACTTTCGTACGCCATTTCCGGTGAAGGAATAAAATAAAAAGCTAATAGTATTCCGGTAATAACCTGTAAGGGTAACAATATAAACGGTGTTGTCCCCATAGCAAGAAGCCATTTTTTCATATGCAATGGTATCGGTTCTTTGATAAAAATATTTTCACTGATTTCAATAAATTTTTTGTAATCAATGGGAAATCGTTCTTTAATCCATTCTTTTGCTCTCATGACCAAGGACTCCTATCTTTATCTTCAACTTTAACGAATACTAAATTATCATCCATTTCAACATCAAATTCGTCAAGTGGTCTAGGCGGAGGTCCACCAGTTACTATGCCAGTCTTATCAAAAAAACCTTTATGACAAGGACAATAGAATCGATTTTTATTCTCCTCCCATTTTATTATACATCCAAGATGTGTACAGATTCCTGAGAATACCTTGAATCCATCTTCAAGATGTACAACAAAAACAGGTTTCTTCTGAATCATTATCTCCCTCGCCTTACCAACAGGAATTTCATCCACTTTACCAACTAAGTATTTGTGATATGTTTTTGTTTTTTTACTTGGAGTAAAGAATAAATACAAGTTTCTTGCAAATGCTAAAACAGCGATCGTTAAAGCACCAAAAACACCAAATTGGGTAAGGAATTCTCTCCTTGAGGTTTTTGGAGCTGTTTCTTTTTCCATATATCTTTCTCCCTTTTATTTTTTATTAAATGATATACTTAATGCTTTTCCATTTTTTTGACAAATATCTATACATTCCATACAATTATTACAGAATGGATATATGTCTTCATCTCTTGGGTTGAGATTTAGCGGACAGTTTATGTTGCAAACCCTGTCCTTTGTTACGGTACAGTTATCACAATGCTTTGAATTATAATTGATTCTCAACGATCTTTTATTATGAAAGAGGGCTAGGGTTGCTCCAACCGGACATGCATATTTACACCAAAATCTTGGAGCAAAAAACACTTCCATTAATATTATTATTAATACTAAAAATATTTCGATGCCAACAGTATTAAACATTATGCTATCAGTGATCTGTGATGTAATTAATCCAGGCATTGAAATAAGCGTGATAATCGGAACACCTGTTACAATTACAAGTAAAAGAATGCTTCCATATACTATCCAATAATTACGTGTCTTCGGAATAGTATTTTTAACATAATCTATTTTTTTTACTTTTTTTCGTAATAATTCAGTTAATTCTGAGAGAAAATTAAATGGGCATCCCCAACTACAAAATACTTTACCAAATAATGCAGCTAGTAGTATTGGAATTATGGCTGCAATTATTAAAGATAAATAAAAACTCTTAGTAAGCAAAATTGATTGAATTAACAAAGCAGGATCAACGATATCTAGTGCACCAAAACTAATACTATAAAAAGTACCTATTATTCCATGATACCCTTGTTTATTTAATAATGGTACTAAAACAATAAATACAATTGTAACTATTTGAACAATTCTTCTAAAAACATGTAAATGCGTTAAGATATATGGTTTATTATTTTTCATAATATCAGACATTTGTTTTATGACTACTTTCCACTTTAATTGATACCGGTTCTGTAGGACAAACATTTACACAAATTCCGCACCCTACGCAGTGCTCTTCATGAACTACAGGAAATAACTCATCCTTTAATGTTATCGCAACGCGATAAATTGGACAACGCTCATAACAGGCACGGCAAATAATACCATTATATGCAAAGCATATAGATTCATCAATTATTGCAATACCCATTCTGACATCTTCTATGGCATCTATAGGACTCAATGCTTCACTTGGACATACATCTATGCATGGAAGATCTTCGCATAGATAACAAGGAATATCGCGTGCAGAAATAATCGGCGTACCCATTGCGAGTCCCCAATTACCATGCGCAGTTATAATTGAATTGTACGGGCACACTTCTTCACACTTACGGCATCGAATGCACTTTTGTAAAAATTGTTCTTCTTCAATTGCCCCGGGTGGACGTAGCGGTTCATTAATAGAAGCTAACTTATTTAACCATTCTTTTAACATAATCAATTATTTATAAATCAGGTTATTTCTTTATCCAAGCCTTCTTCTTCATAGTTCACGTAAGCCGGATAAATTCCCATTACTCCATCAGTTTCAGTTATAATATGATTATTAATCTTTTCAAGATCTGTTGTTGTATCCCCCTCAAAAACTGCTATTATATAATTGTCTTTGTGGATACCATAAGTTGTTACATTTTCAATTTTTTTTAACTGTATTAATACATCTTCCGTTTTGTTTTTTTCCGTTAAAATTACTACTCCGGCTATAGGCATTTTAGTTCCTTTCTTCTAATATTCTTATTGCAGGTTTTTCAGATGGGCAAACATTTATGCAAATCCCACATCCATCACATTCTTTATTATTGATGACTGGGTGCCCAAGTTTATCTAAGTATATTGCTGTATCGGTTTTGGGGCAGCTATTTACACAAGACGAGCAAAAATGATCTTGAAATGCATAACAATTGTCCTCAATTATTGTAATCATTCCTAATGGACGATCGCTATTCTCCAATGTTAATGCACCCGTGTCACATGCATTTATACAGGGATAGTCAGAGCAATAATAGCAGGGCATGACTTGAGGTGTGATTACTGGGTATTCATTTACAATAGAATTAATATTGTGCGATACCCTAATAGATTCATTCGGACAAACGGAGATACAATCATAACATTTATTACATTTAATGATAAATTCCTGGAGCGAAGCGGTGCCAGGAAGTAATAAATAATCTTGATATCCTCTATTTGAAACATCGTCTACTTCATTTTTAAACAAGCCAACGAAATCCTTTATAAATTCCTTTCTTGATACTTGTGCTCGTTTTATTTGCATTATCTATTAATTATTTTACTTAACGATATGGGGACAACACATTTGTTGTCCCCATACCTATTAAGGATGAACGACATCCTTAGAGTTACTACCGTAATTATTATGCTTTAGTTACTTTAACAGCAGCAACTTTATACTCTGGTTCTTTTGAACCAGGGTCAAATACATCGTTGCATAACACATTAATTGGCCACTCCCTCCAGTGCCATGGAACAAATATTGTTCCGGGCGCCGGGCGATCAATAACTCTAGCTTCAATTTTTAATGAGCCTCGTCTGCTTGTTAAAATAACTTGAGTTTTATTCTTAATATCCATTTCTTTTGCATCTTGTGGATGAATTTCTACGTAAGCCTTCGGTGCCGCACGATTCAACTGCGGGGATGTGCCCGTCATAGTTAATGTATGCCAGTGCTCAACAATTCGTCCTGTAGTAAGTGCAATTGGATATTCAGCATCAGTTGGTTCACCGGGATCTGCATGAGGTCTCATCCAGATTGTGGCTTTACCATCTTTGGCTTTGGGACCATAGAAATACATGCGACGCCCTTTCTTCTTTTCAGCCGGAAGTGCCTCATAAATCGGGTCGCCGTCGGTAAATCTTTTATATGTTCCTGGATGATCTTCTGATGGTACAGGCCATACTAAACCGCGCACTTTCTTTAATCTATCATAAGATGCGCCCATTAGATCCATATCCTTACCTTTCGTTAAACCACGATATTCATCCCACATTATTTCAGCTGTCTCATACTTCGCAAATTCTTTTTCAAATCCCATTTTTTTACCTAGATCGCGAAGTATAAATGCGTCCCAACGGGCTTCTCCAAGAGGTTTGATAACTTGCGGCATATATTGAGAACGGCGTTCAGTACAACCATAAACACCTTCTTTCTCTGTCCAAAATGCGGCTGGTAATACAACATCAGCATATTCTGTTGTCATTGTTGGGATAAAAGATTCAGCGACAACAACAAACTGTTCTTTCAATCCTTTCCAATACTTTTTAGCGTTTGGCAACGATTGCGCAGGATTGGTGCACATTACGTATATACCCTTTATATTGCCATCAGTTAATGCTGAAAACATTGCAATTGTATGTTTACCAGGCTTTGGTTGGATATTACTGGCAGGAACTCCCCATACTTTCGCAACTTTTTTGCGATGAGCTTCTTTAACCACTAAATGATGTCCTGGGAGTAAATGACATAATCCTCCACCCTCACGCACACCACCACAGGCATTTGGTTGTCCTGTTAATGAAAAAGCATCACTGCCTGGTACGCCAATTTTACCTGTTATTAAATGCCAGTTTATGACCAAATTATTTGCCCAAACACCACGCATACGTTGATTTAATCCCATACACCACATAGTCATAGCAGTCTTTGATTTACCAAAAATACGCGCAGCTTTGATTATATCCTGAGCAGGAACACCGCTAAGCTTTTCTGCTTTTTCTGGCGTATAATCTTCTAGAAATTTTTTGTATCCCTCTAGAGAGTATTGTTTAGTATCATTATCTTTAATAAAAGTATGCGCTTTAATAAATGATTCATCAGCATAACCTTCTTTAATTAGAATATATGATATAGCATTAAAAACTGCTAAATCAAAACCCGGTTTGGGGAACAAATGCAAATCGGCTACCTGGTCAGTTGGTGTTTTCCGAGGGTCGATTATAACTATTTTTACATTAGGATTTTTATTCTTATGGCGCATAATGCGTTCAAACACGATTGGATGTGCTTCGGCAGTATTTGAACCAACTAACATAAATAGATCGGTTTTTTCTATATCTTCATAGGTCCCAGCAGGTTCATCGGCACCGAGACTTGACAGATAGCCACCTACAGCGCTTGCCATACACAAACGCGGATTTCCTTCCATATTATTTGTTCCGATACATCCTTTGAATAATTTATTCGCCATATAAGTTTCTTCAGTTTCGGCCTGTCCAGATCCATAAAATGCTAAAGCGTCTCCGCCATAATTTTTACGAATCTCATTAAATTTATTTGCAACTAAACCTAAGGCTTCATCCCAACTAGCTTTTTCCAATTTGCCATTTTTACGAATCAAAGGATGTTGTAATCTCGTTTTGGCATGTACCGCTTTATTCAAGTAAAATGCTTTAACACATAGATGACCATTATTAATTGTATTTTGATTGTCACCTTTTATAGCTGTGATTTGACCATTTTTTTCACCTATCATTACACCACACCCAGTCCCGCAATAACGACAGACTGATTTGTGCCATTTATCTGTCTCGCCAGCCATTAATTTTGAAGGGAATTGTATCCCAATACTTGCAGCAGCAGTTATTGCTGCTGTTGTTTTTAAGAATTCTCTACGATTTTGCATAATCTACCTCTTTATTAATTAATTAGCTGATAAGGAGTGACCATCATGGCAATCAAAACAACCATCATATTCAACTCTTGCTAAGTGAGCTTCATTATTGGAATGGCAAGAAACACAACCGTCTGTTGAAGCCATTGGGTAAAACTCGATCTCTCCATCACCATGACATATATAACAACCATAATCCATTTTACCGTGTCCACTTCCCTTCCAATCTGCATAAATATTAGGTGTAACGTCTGCGTGACACTCTGAACAGCTCTCGGATGAAAAATCTTCGTCAGGGTGCATAATCGCAGCTTTAGCAGCGATTGGATCAGGTGTTACAGCAGCTGTATCGGGGGGGCAACACGATACTATCAACAAAATACTAACTGGAATCAAGATAATCTTTCCAATTTTAAATAATTTAAACATAATTCATCTCCAGTCTGTTAAGATAAGAATAGGTTAGAAGTCTTTACATTGTAAATCATCAACTAACCTATTCTTATTAAATCACTAATTAAAACTTAAATAACACTAAAGCCTTCATTTCCCATGCAGGAACCAGATCGGTGGCATTACCTTTAATCAGGTAACCAGCTGCGTCTCCTGGCATAAAATATCCACCTCTAAGGATAAGTTTCATTTGTTTATACATACTATATACAACTTTGAAATCGACTTCCATACCAATATCTTTTGAATTTGTATCATTATCAATCACAACACCGGTATCAGTACTTGACCATGCAGCAATCGGTTGTGTTGCCATTATATAACTTCCTGACAGAAATAATGATGTCTTATCAAGCGGTTTAAAAGTCCCGTTAACCTGGACTATAGTAGTATTTTCGAGTTCACGATAGGCACGAATATTTGGTGCACCTAAACCTTGTGGCGTAATTCCTTCTTCATCAGGCATGATTGAATCTTCCCAAATTTCTGTGATATAGAAGAAACCGGAAGTACGTAGTTTATTTACGTTTCCTGCTCCACCTGTCAAATCACTATCGCCGGAACCCAATCCAAATACTGCACCCAATTTCATTGCCTCGCATTTTGCGTAATTCAGTTTTGCATAAATATTATAGCCACTTATAGTTCCATCGTTTATATCATATGAATCCGGTTTGTTACCGGCGTAAGTTTCATTTTCAATTTCATCTTTACCTGTTAAATAATTGAATTCACCATCTATTGATAACTTACCAATTTTGTATGATCCGGTTAACCCAACTGCAGTTAACTGAGTAACTTGCGGTGAAAATCTAGTTTTAAAAAATTGAAAATTATCATGCACATAAGCTTTTCCATCTTCTATACCTTTATCTTTATAGTAAAATCCAAAAGCATCATATGCAAAATCACCGGCTTTACCCTTATAAGAACCTAAAAATAGATCGGCATCGCGATTATCAACATTCAATTCAGCATCAAACGAATCGGTAGTATTGTCTGCACCTTCAGACACTTTTGCCCAACCTAATGAAAGATTTCCAAATAATTTTAGTTGAATACCATCGTAGTTATTATCAACCATTATTTTATTTCCAAGTCCATACCACATGCGACCTACTCTTACATTGATTGGCTTGTTTGGGACGTTAAAATCAACATATGCTTGATCTACATGGAATAAGAAATTGGTATCTTTAAAATCAAAAAGTGCACTACCTCCTCCAGTATCTGTTCTCAATACACTTTTTAGAGCATTATCAACACCCCACCAACCTTGTGCAATATCAAACCTCGTTACAAATTTTAAATTCTCATTTGCAATTCCTTGCAAATTGAATCTCAACATTTGTACAACGTAATTATGATCATATGCATCTTCTGTCAATGTAAATGCATGTTGTGATTGCGCCCATGCAGTATAAACTCCATTTGCTTTAAAATCTGTAGCAAATACAGAACCGCTAAAGACTATAATTAAAAGTGTTACTATTGTTATACGTTTTAACATTATGTAATCCTCTCTGGTTAGTTTAAAGTATTAGTTTTAATAATATGCCAGTATTAACGCAAATATTGTGCCATTAATAATATTATCAATAAAGTGTTAATTATTATACTGATAAAGCTCTAATCACAATGTGCAACCAAACTATGTTTTGACTGTATTCTGTCATATTGGCTATATTCTGTCAGTATTAATTAATTAATCGTAATTATTTCATGAGATTATCGGCAAAAGTTATACTAATTATTGGAGGTCTTGTAACTACATTGATCTCTATCATTTTTGTTTTGCTAGTTCTTAGAATCAATAAGCAAAATGAAGAGAACATGTTATCAACAGCTAAGTCTATATATAAAAATGTATTGATAACGCGTCAATGGGTTTCTGATTTTGATGGAGTCTTTGTAAATAAACAACCTGGAATGGAACCAAATCCATTTCTGCCTCACCCGGAACTAATTACCTACTCAGGAGATACACTACTTCTTAGAAACCCTGCTATGGTAACGCGGGAATTAAGTGAATTAAGTAATAAAATGGGCGGTGACTTCTCATATCATATGGCAAGTGAAAAGTACATCAATCCTGTGAACGCTCCCGACAAGTTTGAAAGAAAAGCATTAATATCACTAGGCGATACAAGTACAACCACTCAAAGTGAATATTATCAAATCGAAGAAATTGACGGTAAACATTATTTTAGATTTTTCTCACCTTTGTACATTGACTATTCCTGTTTGAGTTGTCATTCGGGGCAAGGTTACGAATACGGTGAATTAAGAGGTGGAATTAGCGTTCTATTATCTATCGATTCTTATCTAGAAGATAGAAGATCCAATTTGATTTTTCTATTAGCGTTTGCTGCGCTAACAATAGCTCTCATGAGTGCCTTCATTTTTACCGCAATTCAAAAGATTGTAATTAAACCCCTTGGACAAATTGAGGATTCAACTCAAGCTATGCAATTAGGGGACTATGATACTAAACTAAATATATCTAGTAATGATGAAATTGGAAGTCTCGCAAAAGCCTTTAATGTAATGAGTAGTAAAATTCAGAGTTCTACAAAAAAATTGAAACTTTCTGAAAGTAAATATCGCAGTTTAATTGACCATTCAATTGAATCTATTGCAATTATTGATTATAAAGGAAAATTTATTTTATGTAATACAAAAATGAAACATCTCACAGGATATTCCGAAAAGGAATTAAGACACAAAAACTTTTTTAAATTGATAGATAATCAAAACAAAAAGAGTATCAGGTTCACACATGGTAATTCAGTCAAAAGCGCTGTTGATACTGAACATTTTGAGACAATCTTATATACTAAAGACAAGTTAGAAATACCGGTTGAAATTTATAGTATTAAAAGTTTCTCGCTTGAACAAGAAAGCAAGCTGGCTTTTGTGTACATACGTGATTTAAGTGAACGTAAACAAATTGAAAAATATTCCATACAAACAGAAAAAATGTATGCTCTGGGACAACTGTCGTCAAGTATCGCACATGAAATACGAAACCCATTATTCGCATTAAATAATAATATTGAATATATTAAACAGAATATTAACGATGATGATGTTTTTACTGGAATTTATCCCGAATTAAAAACTAGCATCGAGAGAATACACAAGACAGTATCCACAATTCTTGATTTTGCAAAACCCCATAAAACAGAATTGAAAAAAGTAAATATTAATGATGTTATAAATAGTAGTTTAATTTTAGTGAAAAAACAATTTACAAAATCAGCTATTAGAATTGATGAAAATTTAGATGACAAGATAAAACATATCAAAGCTGATCCTCATCAACTAGAACAAGTATTCGTCAATCTTTTTCTTAACTCATTTCAAGCAATGGATGATCAACCGGGTATACTTACTATTAATACCAAAGGTGAAGATACAAGCCTCATAATCACAATTAGTGATACAGGTAAAGGTATTCCTAAAGATGAAATTGAAAGAATTTTTGATCCATTTTATTCAACCTTTCATAACGGAACTGGATTAGGTCTTGCTATCGTTCAGAGAATTTTAGATGGGCATAATTCTACATATAAAGTAGAAAGCGAAGAAAATTTCGGTACCACTTTTAATATAATTTTTAGGTATTAATACTCAAAACTGATAATGCAATTCAATATATTAATCATTGATGACGAAAAACTTGTTTGTAACTCTATTAAACGATTACTCAAAGATACAGAAAAGGAAATTTATACTGCGTTGAATATTGATGACGCTCGTAAAGTACTTAGAAACAATTTGATTGATTTAATCTTATTAGATTATAAATTAGGCCCAATTGATGGAATAACAGTATTAAAAGAAATTCAAGAATATTATCCGGAAATATCAACAATAATGCTAACCGCACATGGTACAATAGACTTAGCTGTAACTGCTATGAAAAATGGCGCCTATGATTTTATTCAAAAAGAAGAAGATATAGTAATCCTTCGTCATACCGTAGAAAAAGCACTTGATAATCACCGTTTAAGAAAAGAAGTAGAAAAACTTAAGGTAGAGTGCCAAGAAAATATGGAGTTGCCCACAATTATTTCATTTTCTTCGCGAATGACAGAAGTTACAAGTCTATCTAAAATATTTGCGAAAACTGATTCAACCATTTTAATCACCGGTGAAACTGGAACAGGCAAAAATCTATTAGCTCGTCATATTCACTCCCAAAGTTCAAGATTTAATAATACATTTTTGGCAATTAATTGTGCAGCCATACCAAGCGAATTAATTGAAAGTGAGCTATTTGGATATGAATCGGGTGCTTTTACAGGAGCCCTGCAAAAAGGTAAAATTGGACTAATTGAACGAGCAAGTAGCGGTACTTTAGTTCTTGATGAAATAGGTGACATGAGCTTAGACTTACAAACAAGATTATTGCATGTGTTGGAAAATAATGAATTTTATCAAATTGGAGGTACCCGGTTAAGGAAAATAAATGTACGATTTATTGCAACAACAAATTCTAATATTGAAGATTTAGTTAAATCTAAAAAATTTCGCTCGGATTTATATTATCGCCTGAATGTTGCTAATTTAGAAATACCAACCTTAAGAGAACGTAAAAGTGATATTATTCCATTAGCAAAGCTTTTTATAGAAGAATTCAATAAAATTTTCAATAAATCCGTACTGAAAATTGATAAAAATATGGAATCCTTTTTATTGTCAGCAGCTTGGCCTGGTAATGTTCGTGAATTACGTAATTTTATAGAGAGATCTGTATTATTGAATAGAGGTGATACTCTTCTTTTAGATGATTCACATAAAATTGATTCTGCTCTTCTGCAACAATTAACTGAAGTACAATCTAAGGTATTTAACGTTCATCTTGATCCTCAACCGGAATCAAATTTGTTACATCTTGCTCAAAAACAGCTCATAGATCAAGCATTGGAACTAACTAAATATAATCATACAAAAGCAGCAAAATTGTTAGGAATACCACGAACATCTCTTAATTATTATGTGAAACGATATAATGATAACAAATCAACAACCTAATTTAAACTGATGAATCAAAAATCAATCGTCTCAATTGCTGTTTTTGGAACTTTGTGGGGTTTTGTTGAAGCCACGCTTGGCAACGCTTTACATTTACTGCATCTTCCCTTTTCCGGTTCAATTCTTTCATCAATTGCTTTAATCATCATTTTAATTGCTCGTATTTATAATCCGATACGTGGTAGCACATTTTTAATGGCACTAGTAGCTGCATTTATTAAAGCGCTGAGCTTTGCAACTGTTAAGCTGGGACCTTTCGTAGCGATTATTCTGGAAGGCATACTAATTGAAGTGATTTTATCACTTTTCCGCCCAGGTCGATTTGGCTTTTTCGCATCTGGTTTAGTGATGGCACTTTACCCGATAATTCAAACTATCATCACAAAAACAATTCTATTTGGATCAAATTTCGTTCCGGTGATTCTCGAATTAGCAGAAGGATTCTCTGATCGTGTGGGCTTCAATGCCGGTTGGTGGATGTTAGGAATCTATATTGTAGCACAAATTATATTACCACTAGGTGCAGCTTACTTTGCCTGGGCGCTTAAAAACCGATTATTTTCACAAATTTCTCAGTGATATGGACTTTTTTCGCTCAAAAAGATTTTGGGTTGCCTTACTACTCTTAACGGGATTATTTTTTTTACGATTAAACCCTTTTTTGATTGCGATACTATTGTTTTTGCTCTCATATTTTTATAATAGGAAAACAATACAGCCACTAAAAAATTATAAATTTTGGATTGTTATTTTATTTTTAGTTTTTATAGTACCACTTTTCACAGGAGTACAAGATAAATCTATCTTCGGTATTAATTACAGCAGCGAACAATTACAAAAAACCTTATTTATGACCTTGCGCGGTATTTCAGTCTTCCTGCTTTTCCAAGCTCTTACAATAGATTTGGATATTGAAAAAATTAAACCAATTTTTTCTAAAATAGGTTATAAGAATTTTGATGTACTATATAACCTATCTAATGAAATATTTCCTAGAATCAAGAGTATCCTAAATGCTCGCTATACTCAATTTAGAATTAGTTGGAAGAAACACAAATCACTTACAATATTATTTGATTTCTTTAGCGAAATTTTTACAGATTTCTTTCTATTGTCAGACCAACTTAGTAATTCTAACAAAAATTGGACGTCAATTACACCAACAAATTTTCTTAATCAAAATGATTTCGTTAATAAACCTAGTTTGACTGTTATCGTTGGAGATGCCGGTGCTGGTAAAACACCATGGGTTAAACAATTAATTGAATTATTACATAATAAAGATGAAACGGTTGACGGAATAATATCAAATAAGAATCAAGAATTAGATGACAAATGGCATCACGATCTTATTAGAATTTCTACCGATGAACTACGCAATTTAACTACCATGGATGAAATTAATACCAACGTGAAAATTGGTAAATTTTATTTTTTTGAGGACGCCCTTAATTGGGGAAACGATCAACTCAAATCAATAAAATCTTCTGAATGGATAATCGTTGATGAGGTAGGTTTGTTGGAATTTGATGGTGATGGTTTACTACCCGGATTACAATCGGTAATTACAAATTTTAAAGGACATTTAGTAATTACACTCCGTGTCACACTTTTACAACATCTTGATGATTTTATTTTAAAGCAATTACCTTCAGCAAGACAGTGGCCACGACATATCATTAAATTGTAGATTATAATTAATCAAATGGATGGATTTTGGCAAATAGTAATTGGGGCAGGTATTGGAGGAGTATTATACTCTATTTATAGTTTGTACAAACAATACGTGCAAGAGTCAAAGGCAAATAATGAAAACCAAACTCTTGCAACATGGTCTATAATCATTGGTTTGTCTGGGATAATTTTAGCATTTATAGGAAGTATCACAGGAATAATTCTAGCAATACTTTCTATGAGAGAAAAAAAATATAAAACTTTATCAAAAATAGGGCTATTAACTAGTGTTCTAGCTTTAATTCCTTGGCTTTTAGTTATCTTTCTTGGAGCACAATAAAGTAATTTTTTTAATTCTTGGATATAATTTTATTCAAGAGTTCAACAGTTTCTTCCGGCTTTTCAAATGGAAAAAGGTGCCCTCCTTCAATAGTAACTATTTTAAAATTTGGAAAATTTCTTTTCCACCACTTCATGTCAGATTTCTGGAATGTATCACTTTTGTTACCGTAAATAAGAACACCATTTAACTTATTAAGATCACGCGGAATTTTTGTTTGGATATAGCGAAATACATCTGCTTCTACCTCAGTTGAAAACACTAGTTCTACACCTTCCTCAGATTGTATAAATCCATATTTTAGATAATCTTCAAAACATGTAGGATGGAATCTCTTGAATAACAGTTTTTGCTGATAGATTTTTCTGACCTCTTCTAAGCTAGAAAAATGGGTTCTTCTTTTTTTAGCTTTTTTTGTAACACCGAGCCAATCTGTAAAACCAACTTTTCTAAGTAACCAGATTATGTATCTTTTTCTTTTACTGAACAAAACAGGGTCTAATACAATAATTTTTTTAAACAAATCAGGTTTTTTAGATGCTGCAAGAAGCGTAACTACACCGCCTAGGGAATGCCCTATTCCGATTATCGGTTCACTATACGCATTTTCAATTGATTTAATCAACTCATCAGAAAAATTATATAAATTTTTATCCAATGGATAATTCCCATGTCCCATTTTTTCTACAAAATTGATATTCGTAGTATTTAGCAGTTCAAAAAGATATGTATAGGATCTAGCCGGGAACCCGTTGGCATGTGAAAATTGTACTTTGTTCATATCAGCAGACTCATCTAAGATAGACATAATTAGTATTTATATTGCTTTTTCACAATAAATATTAAACATTATTTCTGTCATATAGATAGTTTAGAGTTAAGAAATTATATTATGAATAAAATGAGACTGTTTTACTATTGATTTGTACAATCTAAAAAAAAAAACAATTACTGCTTTGCTAAAACTCTTATTCAATATACACTTTTTCATTTGCTTCTAATCTTAATTAAATCCTACTTTTCTATCAGAAACCTAGGATAATATAATTATGGCACATCATATAAACCATTCTGCCTACAATAAATTAGTTGAAAGATTAAATAGATTTCCACAAGGTGCTCCTCCATCTGAATTATTAACAAAAATCTTAAAGTTGCTCTTTTCTAATCAAGAAGCAGAATTGGTCTCTTTAATGCCAATCAAACCCTTTACTGCTGAAAAAGCCAGTAAAATATGGAAATTGAATATTACAAAAACAAAAAACATCCTAGACAAGTTGGCTTCGCGAGCACTCTTAGTTGATATAGAACAAAATGGCAATACTACATATACTCTACCACCGCCTATGGCAGGATTCTTTGAATTCTCTTTGATGCGTGTACGCGAGGATATAGATCAAAAAGTATTAAGCGAACTTTTTTACCAATATATAACTAAAGAAGATGATTTTATAAAATCGCTATTTACACAAGGAAACACTCAATTAGGAAGAACATTTGTTCATGAACCGATATTAGACGATGAAAATGCTCTATATGTTCTTGACTATGAACGTGCAACAAATGTTATTGAAACTGCGCATCACATGGGAGTAAGTATGTGTTATTGTAGACACAAAAAAGAACACTTAAATATGAATTGTGACGCTCCAATGGATATTTGTATGACTTTTAATACAACTGCTAATTCTCTAATTAGACATGGACATGCACGCAGAGTCGATAAAGTTGAGGGACACGATTTATTACAAAAAGCATACGATAATAATCTTGTTCAGTTTGGAGAAAATGTTCAAAAAAGTGTTAATTTTATATGTAATTGCTGCGGGTGCTGCTGCGAGGCAATGATCGCTGCACGACGATTTGCAATCATGAATCCTGTCCATACAACTAATTTTCTACCATTAGTGGATGAAAGCAATTGTAATGGTTGCGGGAAATGTGTAAGTGTTTGTCCGGTTGAAGCTATGACTTTAGTATCAGCAAATAACCATGATAAACCTAAAATGAAAATGGCTCGTCTGAATGAAGACATCTGTTTAGGTTGTGGACTATGTGTAAAAGTATGTGACAAAGATACAATTACGCTTAAACCTCGTGGTAAACGTATTATTACTCCCACTAACGGTGTACAAAAAGCAGTTATTATGGCAATTGAACGCGGGAAACTACAAAATCTGATTTTTGATAACAGAGTATTGTGGAGTCATCGTGCCCTTTCTGCAGTATTAGGTTCTATTCTAAAATTATCACCCGTGAAAAAAGCACTTGCAAAACAACAATTAAAATCCGCATATGCAAATACGGTTATTAATTAAATTGTGGAATTTATTCTTTTTTCATTCGTTCAAATGTAAAATGGATGATCCTCTAAAGTTAATAACTTTTGTTAGTCGAGTGTCTAGGTATTAAACCGACGATCATTAGGTTTAGCATTCCTGACAATAATCCATTGTATAACGGATTGTAAACTTGATAACACTTTCAAATTGGAACAATAGGTAAATTATTCAGTTACTTTTATTAATTATTAAAATTTAATTCATTTGTTTGCATTGTTAAATCACATATCAAAAAATATAACTATCCTAATTGTTTGGATTACCTGTCTTATTGGTCAAAATAATGTTGGACGAATTAGTGGATATTTGAAAGATATTTCTACAGGTGAACCAATAATGTATGCTAATGTTGTTTTAGAAGGAGGTGACATAGGCACCGCATCTGACAATCATGGATACTTTGTAATCACAAATATACCCACAGGTGAACATAACATTAAAATAATGATGATGGGTTATAAAACAGAATCATTAGTGATAAATATTTCTTCCAATGATGATCAACGCCATGACTTTGAACTATCGACAACGGTGATTGCAGGAGAAGATGTAACAGTAACAGCTGAACGCCAACGTTTCAAAGAAAAAGTGGAAGTAAGTAGGGTAAATCTTGGATTACGCGAGATAAAAAATGCCCCTGCATTTGTTGAAGCTGATCTTTTCCGTACATTACAACTTTTACCGGGTGTAACATCTACAAATGATTTTTCATCAGCTTTAGTTGTACGCGGCGGCAGTACTGATGAGAATCTGATTTTATTAGATGGTATCGAGCTTTACAATCCGTATCATTTAGGAGGTGTTTTTTCTACCTTTAATGCAAATGCAATTTCCGATGCTGAATTTATAGCAGGCGGTTTTCCAGCAAATTTTGGGAACCGTGTATCATCTGTTTTACAGATTACTTCAAAGGAGGGTAACTCAAAAAACAGTAAATTATTTAATGGAAAAGGATTTGGAAAATATTGGGATTTAAGCCAAGTACAGGGGGAAGTGAGTTTATTGAGTTCAAAAATTCTTGCTGAAGGACCACTTCACAAAGGTTCTTGGATGTGGTCGTATAGACGAACTTATTTTGATAAACTAGTCGAACTATATTATATACTTAAGCCAACTACAAGCGATATAGATTGGAAATATTATTTTTGGGATACGCAAGGCAAATTTATTTACGATGTATCATCAAAAAACCGGTTGATATTTTCTACTTACTTAGGTCGCGATATTTTGTCAATGAACTTGGGTAAATCGGATGATGAGGTAAATTTTGATTGGGATTGGGGCAATTTCACAAATAGTTTGCAATGGCGTTACGTACCAAATTCAAAATTTCTTTCCACGTTTTCAATTGCTAACACAAATTTTCAATTTGATGTGAACTTAACGATGTCCGAAGAGGATTCGTTAGGTAACGCGCAAACTAGACAAATCATCGTTTTTAACGAAATAAATGATTGGACCGCAAAAGAAAAATTGGATTGGTACATTTCCAATAAACATACTCTCACAGCCGGTTTTGAGTACAAACAATTAGGTATGCAATTTAAGTTCGGATTAGATGATGTTACTTATTTTGATCAAAACCAAAAACCATATATCCTAAGTTTTTATTTACAAGACAAATGGCATATTTCTCCACTGCTAACACTTCAACCCGGTTTACGGATTTCGAAATATGAATTGCATGATGATTATTACTACGAACCTCGTGTTGGGTTGAAATATCTATTGAATGAGAATTTGGCTTTAAAAGGTGCGTGGGGTAAATATAAT
Source organism: uncultured bacterium (assembly GCA_964634215.1). GTDB lineage: Bacteria > Fidelibacterota > Marinisomatia > Marinisomatales > JAHJCW01 > JAHJCW01. The sequence goes on along the minus strand of CAZWKR010000002.1, from coordinate 146,238 downwards.
CAATTTATATTTACAACAAATGATGATGATGCAATTTTAAATATAGTAGCTTTTTGGCAACCAATTCCTGAGAATTATAAAGCTAAATCAATGCAGCAATATATTCTTGGGATTGAACAATGGATTGGAACTGGATATTTTGCAAGTTTGGAAGGTTATTACAAACCATATGATAATGTTCTTACAAACAATCCAAATAACAACCCGGTTGATCTCAATGATGATTATATAGAAGGAACCGGAGACGTATATGGAATTGAACTTTTACTCCGTAAAAATACTGGTAAGTTAAACGGTTGGATTGGTTACTCTTATGTTTACAATCGTCAGGAATATGATTTTAATAGCGATAGTATAATTTCTGAGGAGGACGGTGAAATATTTGCACCGCAATCCGATCAACCTCATACATTAAATATTGTTGCAAATTATGCATTGAACAAAAAAAATAATTTTGGATTTACAATTAGCAATAGCAGTGGAAGACCATATACACCGACAGTTGGTTATACATATACGCAAAATATAAGTTCAGGACAGGGCAACAGTGATACGTTTAACAATCCTTATGGCAATTTAGTTGAATTAACCGGATTAAAAAATTCTGCACGGTACCCGATGTACCTTCGTTTAGACGTTAGTTGGGCGCATAAGATATCTCCTTTTGGATGGGATGGAAATTTCAAATTCCAAATTATAAATGTTACTAACCATTTTAATACATTATTATATGATTGGGACTTAGAAGAGGATTCTGTCTCGGCAATTGGCATGTTCCCATTTTTTCCATCGATAGGAGTGGAATTTAAATTCTAATGAAAACCAAACGAAATATGCTGATTATATTTATATTAATTGGAATGATTGGTTGTACTGAGGAGTTAAGCATTGCTGATTTCTCTGATGATTTTAGTTCATACAAAAGTGAATTACGCATTGAAGCAATATTGAATTCAACTGATTTTATGAATTCTATTGTTCGAGTTGACAAAACGATTCTTGTCACTGACACAATGCTGTTTAATGGTTTAGATGATAATGGGAATTGGGTCGGCTATACTGATGAAAATGGTAACGGACAATGGGATGAAGGTGAACCACTTAATGATGATATCGGTGTTTCTTCTGGAGGAGAAGAAAATTTTGGTCGAGGAAATGGGATTCCTGATAAAGGAGAACCAAATGTTGATGAATATGCTGAAACTCTTCCCTTAATTCACGATTCAACAATGACATCGATTTCACTAATTGATAAATCTTCCGGCAATTTAGTAGCAGAATTTGAGTGGCGATCAAATGCGGGTACCATTGAAGAATTTCATCGAGGAGTTAGTATTGGGTCTGATACTCAAGAAATAACGGACTACTTAGAAGTTCTTTATTACGGCGGATATAAACCAATAAATCAATATATAGGTACGCAAATTGAATTTGGAAAGGAATATGAGTTTCAAATTCAAACAAGCAGTGGCAATATAATTTATGGAACTACTATTCCCTTTCCTCCTGCAGAATTGGTTATGGAAGGTACAATTTGGGATGCTGATACATTACTACTTAATTCCAATCAAAATAATTTAGTTCAGTTTTTAACTAACAATTACGTCTCATTAGGAAACTTCACCTTTAGAGAAGTTATAAATGATGATTCATTATCTTTTTCTCATAGTGCATTTTTTCCTCCGAGCGAATCGGACCAACCCGGATACTCAATTTTCGAGTTAGCCCCGAGTATGTTTCCATTGGGTTTATCACATGTTACAGTATCAATTCTCGATAACAGATATAGTCAGTATTTTATTTCGAGTTTACCTCTTAGAGATGAAGCACTATCTAATCTTCGCGACCAAAATAGTAATGCTATTTTGGGAATCGCGGGTTCAACCACCTCTACATCTCTATATGTAAAAAATATTTTATAATAATGTTATTCATCCTCAATTTAAGATTTAAAAATTGTGTTTTATAAAGTTTTAAGGTACAATAGATTATTAACTCATGGACGTATAAACAATATAACTATTTACTTGTTTATCATATAATGTGTTTATCAATCTACAAAATAATTAATACATACTACGGTAATTCAATATTTACTAATTAAAACTATATTTATTTGGAACATATATTAGAAAATTTTTAATTTAAGACCCAGAGGTTGTAAATAAGATTTTATCTAAAATATGATATTCAGTAAAACAGTCAGCTATGCACTACAGACAGTCATGTATCTTGGCAGTCAACCTTTTAAAAAGCCAATCCTTCAAAAAGAAATTGCCATTTCTTTAGATATTCCACATCATTACTTAGGTAAGATTTTACAACCCTTAACAAAAAGCGGTTTTGTTGATTCTAAGACTGGCGCAACGGGCGGTTTTTATCTTGCGAAACCAGCAAACAAGATTACACTATTTGACATTGTTACATTATTTGAGCGTGCAGATTATTTTGAAAATTGTGTTTTGGGATTCCCCGGATGTGATGATAAGACACCATGCCCTGTTCATAATGAATGGAGTACTGCAAAAATAATTATTAAAAAATTTATGGAAGAAAATACTGTATCTGATTGGGGTGCAGAAATCGGACCAAAATTAGATTACATAAAAATGCTAAAGCTAGCAAAGAATTAAAACTAAATCATCAGGATCATTAAAATGAAAGAAAGAATAAAATTTATCTTTACAACAACCCAAGGATTGGTATTGCTAAATATTGCGATAATTTCAATTATTGTAGCAATATTCGGAACCTTATCAGGACCATTAAAGGAATGGGGTGTTGGTGGAATTATAGAGAAACTATTAGGGATGGAACTGCATCCCACAGAACGAGAAGGTAGGATAATTGCATTGTATCATTCAATTGCAATTACTTTTACTGCCCTATTAGTATATTTAATAACTTATTCGTTGGAATTTAAAAAACGTGAAATTTCAAACATTAGGACTTCTATAACAGTTGGATATCTTTTAGTTGTGATATTCGGACTGGCATTTGGTTATTGGGGAAAGAATTGGGCATTTCATGGCTTATTTATTACTGGCATGGCAATTGTATTTTTCTCCGGTGTAATGTTGGCTGTTGGTTTATGGCCTTGGCGAAAAGAATATTATGTTACATCTAATGTATATTCACATACAAAAAAAGGTGTATCGCTAGAGCGAGTAGCATTTTTTGTAATGGCAGTTGCAATGCTAGGTTCCGCTATGTTCGGTGCTGTAGCTGGATCATTTTTTGGAAATGGTTTTGATGTGTTTTTAGCGGAAAATGGAGTTAGGCATGTTTATCATAGTCCGTTAGAACTAGCTGTTATTGGTCATTTACATATTATGCTCACACTCATTGGTATTGCAACTGCACTCTTGGTTGGTCGTTGGTTTGATTGGCAGGGTATATTACATAAATTTGGAATGCCTCTATTTATAATTGGAACAATTATTATCACAATTGGCGTTTGGTCAGTTGTACCTTATCAATTATCAGCTCATGTCATAATATATGTTGGTACTGTATTCTCAATGACCGGAGCATTGCTCCTAGTAATATTTGGTTGGGGTAAACTGATGGGATTTGGGCAAGGGAAAAAGCAAAAACTTGGCTTTGTAAAAAGATTCAAAGCCTTGATTGATGACCCCTTAAAATTTGGTTCTTTGTGGCAAATGGTATTTATGAATTTTACTGTAAGCGGTGTTGGTATTTTTATGGCAATACGTTTAGAGGAAATATTTCGCGCAATTCCATTCCGAGAAGAAAGGATCACATTAACCGGTCATTGGCATATTTTATCTGTTTTGACCGGAACAATAGTATTGTTCTACATAATGAGTGAAATATTACCGATCAAAGGTAAATTGCGCAAGTGGCTCGGTTGGACAACAATCATAGGCTCCGATCTTGCTTTTGCAATGATTACTTTATTCTCGCTAAAACGACTTTGGGTAACTGAGGAAGCACAGGAACCATTAGTAAAATGGTATATGATTTTATCGGAATTTGGGATGGGTGCCTTAGAAATTATTTTAGCTGTATATTTAATTTGGTTGCTCATCAAATTTCTCAACAAAAAGTTACTGAAATCAGTATCAGTCATTTTATTATTTTTAATATTATCTAATTGCGGTACACCTGCTCCCGATGTTGATCCAAATTCAGTCGACATGAATTTAACAGTAGACTCCAAAGCTTGGGTAACAGTTCCCGCCGGAGCTTTTGTAGTTGGATATAATGGTAAAAATGCGACAATTGATTACGCCTATGAAATAATGGTGACGGAAGTAACTTATAGTCAGTATGCTGATTATTTAAATAAAGCGTTAGGTGATGGAAAAATAAATATTAGCGATGATAAAATTACCGGATATTATAAAGGTGATGCATTTCACAATATGCGGCATGAATTTCCCATTGAAAAGAGCGACGATTATCTTTATTATGATCTTAACGGAAGTAAAACAAGATTACAATATACCGATGGTGTGTTTTCCGTAACTGATGGATACGAAAGTTTTCCTGTTGTGTATGTTACATGGTATGGTGCAAATGCGTACGCTGAATATTTCGGACACCGTTTACCGACTGTCTTCGAATTTGAGAAAGCTGCGCGCGGCGAAGATGGCCGAGCTTACCCATTCATACATGAACCAACTACAGAACGAGCTAATTATCATCACAGTCATGATCCATTTGACAAAGCAAATGGCACCACACCGGTCGGTTTTTATAATGGAGCAAAACACGGTGACTTTCAAACGATTGACAGCCCAAGTCCGTATGGTTGTTATGATATAGCAGGAAATGCCGCTGAATGGTTAGGTGATATCCTGCATGGCTCGCATCTGCGATTAATCTATGGTGGCAGTATGATGAGTTATGCCTTTGACCTACGATCATTTACAGAAAATAGCGGAATCCCTGAATATGCTAGCTTTGCCGTCGGCTTTAGATGTGTGAGAGATTTATAGAAAAGTTTATATGTTAAAATTAATTCGATTTTACATCCAATTAATAAAAACTCCTCAGACGGGTTTACTATTGCTTACTGCAATTGCCGGTTTTCGTAGCGCAACTAACGAACATACTTTGGTGACAGTATTTTTAGCAATGGCAGGATTGCTATTGGCAATAAGTGGAACAACTGCTTTAAATATGGTATTTGATCATGATATTGATAATGTAATGGAACGTACGAAAAGTCGTCCCTTACCTCAGGGGAATATTCCTGATAAAAGTGCCATTATATTTGGATTTTTATTAATTATCATTGGTATGTTGATAAATTTTCGGATTTCAATCATTTATGGTATAATTGTTTTTGGTGGAATTTTCTTTGATTTAATAATCTATACCTTATGGCTTAAACGTCGCTCGCCTTGGTCGATTGTATTTGGAGGATTAGCTGGTGGTATGCCAATTTTTGCGGGTAGAGTATTAGCAGTCGGTGTAGTGGATTTACCCGGAATACTATTAGGGTTAGCAATACTCTTGTGGATACCAACTCACATACTCACGTTGGCAATGAATTATTCCAAGGATTATAAGTTAGCGGGGGTACCAACATTTCCAAATGTATTCGGCTTTAAATCAGCTCGCTATTTTATTGCGTTATCTAACGTTATTGCCGGAGCGATATTAATATTTGTTTTTTATCTATTAAATATTACAAACTCAGGTATGGTAATTTTAATTCTGAGTACCTTTTTATTAATTAGTTTTTCTATTAAGTTAATCATATCACCATCAAAAGAATCAAATTTTGCAATGTTTCGGTATGCATCTATATACATGGGAATTGCAATGTTAATTCTGATAATTTAAGTTACAATTTGGAGTAAAGGATAATGAAAAGGATTCATTATTCTAATGTTTATTAACTAAACAAAAGGAGTAGATATGGGTATTTTTGATCAAATCGTCTTGTTGTTAACAGGGCTAGTTGCACTCTACCTGATTTCATTTTTTCTGAAAAGACAAAAAAATGAGAAAACCGCTGGTAATCATAATTTCCATTACATTGTATCATTTTTGGTATTGTTTGTAGCAGGAGTAATATTAATTTTTAAAGGTTGGGATGCTCTCGGCAATAATTTTGTAGCAGTTGTTGCAAGTCTAATTCCATTTACCTTAGCTACAGGATTAATATGTGAATACCATAAGGATAAAGCAATGGGCTATGTATTGTTGATGGTAGTCGGTTTGCTTTTAATTGCATTAACTCGTTACGTTGGTTCTATGGAGGTACTTGCTAAATTCGCATATCCCGTTTTCCATTCAATCGCTGGTCTAACAATTTTCTATCTTCCAATTAAATTAGTAAAAGCTGATAAAGTAAATAGTCAATTTATCTGGGTTACTATTGGTGGTACTTTAATTGGTTTAGGTGGAATAGCACTTGCCTTCCTCACTGCTGGAAAACAATTATTGTTTTTCTCCCCTGAATTTGTCTTGATGATTTTAGCCCCGCTACTATTCTTAATGACACTTTGTTATATGTATGGATTTACGAAAGGCGATAAGTAATAATTAATATAAAATAGTTGTAATAAAATGCCCCGAAAAACGGGGCATTTTATTTGCATAATAATTAAAAACTATCTACTAAAATATGAACAAAGTTGTTTAATCATCATCCCCACTAGAAATATTGAAGACAGTCCAAACTAATTTATGATCCGAAATTGCAAAGCCTTGATCTTCATCAAAACCATATGGTAGCCAGAATGTATTAACTCCTGATGAATCTGCATATTCCGCCGTGTAATTATCTTGAAAGATGATATTATCATATGCCTTACCGCCACGGGTGTTTGTTTCGTCATTTATCGTGAATACAATATTGGGTATTTGAGCAATAGCTTCCATGGTAATATAACTACCGGCGGTTACGCCGGGAGCTTTTCCATTGAAATCTCCAAGCAATATTATATCATTCTCGCTCGGTGTGTTGTATTGCAAATCCAAATAGGCATCTCTTAAAGCCGGTATTTCAATTGCAACATCGTCCGGATCAGTATGGATGGTCATTAAATAAAAATCAAAATTTCCTGCTCGAAACATTGTAAAGAATGGTTCTCTGGCAAATTCATCATTAGCTTCGATCCCATATCCTCCAGTATTGGTAATTACATCTATTATATTATCATTATATATAAATAGATATTGTTCAAACACATTTCTTCCAACACGATCACTAGCAACCACATTATAGTTACTTCCATCTTCATTCATCTTAGCTACCAACTGTTGAGGTAACTGTAGCGAGATATCTTTCACCTCTTGAATAGCAATGATATCATACTTCTTTAGTACATCAATAATTATATCGATTCTTGCAGGATCGTTAAATTTTGACTGACCAATATTCTTTAAATTCCAACTAGCAATTGTTATAGATTGATCTTGAGATCCTGGATCTTGTTTACATTCAAATAAAAACATAAGTGACAATAACACTATTACTAATACTATAATTACTAGAACTAATTTCTTCATATATTTATTACCTTTATATTAATTAACCATTAATTTGGGAATTAATAAAAATATATTCCTCTTTAATTAATTGCTGTCTACTCAATATTTAAATATAAGGTACAATGTATCGCCATGTGGTCAGAATAACCACCGAGTAGATTGTCGCCAACCCAAAACCGGAACGGATAACCTATAAAATCTCCTTCTTGTTGGCGATATTTATCCTTGTTCAAAACTTTGACAGAACTTGGACTCAATTCCAATCCTCTTTCATCAATCAATCCTTTGCTAACGATAAATTGGTCTATCACATTATCAATCCCGCGATATTTATATGTTCCGCCATTTTCTACACCCATGATATGTGCCATTGGATTCCACAATTGGAGCGAATCTTCAGCAACTTCCTCCTGATTAATTGTTGAATTAAGCACATCCTGTACTGCTTTTGCCAAAGGAGCTTCATTCAAATCACCCATTAATAGAATATTTGCATTTTCATCTTCTTGCAAGATACTATCAAGTACTTTTCTTAAGACGTTGGCAGCTACAGAACGTCGACGAGTTCCCCGCTCCAACCCGCTATAGTTTGATGGCCAATGATTTACAAATACATGCAAAGTGCTTTCACCAATTGCTCCTTCAACATATAAGATATCTCGCGTAGGAGCTTCATCACTAAAAGAAATTTCGATGGGATATGAATCTAAAACTGTGAATTTTTCAGCATCATATAGTAGTGCGGTATCAATTCCACGGTCATCGGGTGATTCATAATGTACAATTGAATATTTTTTTTCAGGATACCATTCGTTTAACATCTCTAAAACCTTACGGTTTTCTACTTCACACAAACCAAGTATATCAACGTTTAAATCGGATATTACTTCCGTCATATGATCGAGCTTCATATCCAGAATCTCTTGTGTAATCATTTTATCACCACCCAAGGAAAATTCATCATCATTTTTTAATGGATCATTTTCTAAATCAAATAAGTTCTCAACATTCCAAAACCCTACTTTAATAGATTTTGTATTTCTAGCACAACCAACAAGTAGAATTGCTATTAAAATTATTATAAATATTTTTTTCATTTTTTTCTCCATTTGTTTGAAACTTTTTAAAAATACTAGCGTTTATGCATAAGCGGAGTGAGCTAAGATCCTCAATAGTATACTACTCCCTACTATTGTCATTTTCTTACCTCCTTGGTTTGGTCGGGCTCACTCTGCTTTTTTATATCCCCTGAATTATGAGTGATCTCATCAAATTTAATTCTAAAATCATCAATCTTTTCAATTGGTAATTCGATCAATAAATTTAATTTATCAGTTGTCTGATCTTTAACAATTTTTCCGTTATTCTGTTTTACGATATAAGTAATTTTACCAAAATACTTTACTGATGCTGTAATTTGATACCGTGACTTTTGTATCCATTTGAGTAGCACGCTTTCAGCGATGACTAAATCCGCGGCGGTTTTATAAGCCTTTACTAATCCCGGCTTACCAAGTTTTACACCGCCAAAATATCGGACAACAAAAATACCACAATTCACAACGTTATGATGTTTAATAATGTTTAATATTGGTAATCCTGCGCTACCCGAGGGCTCTCCCGCATCTGTGGAATTTTCTATAATAACGCCATTGATATAAACTCGATAAGCCCAACATATATGTCTCGATGCGGGATATTTTGATTTCATAGTTTTTACAAAACCATTTATTTCGTTTATCGCCTTTATCGGTTTAGAATAACCAATAAACTCAGATCGTTTTTCCTTATATGTTGCTGAACTTGAACTAATTAGAGTATAATTCAACTATTTCGAAATGACAGTTTTACTGGTACACCGGAAAAATTAAATCGATTATACAATTCATTTTCGAGATATCGTCTATAAGATGTTGATATCAATTTTGGGTAATTACAGAATATTGCAAAAACCGGAGGAGCTGCGTGAACTTGTGTAATGAATTTCAACTTTATCTGCTTACCCTGAGTTGCCGGCACGGGATGTGTTGCATACGTTTTAATAAGCCATTCATTCAATATCTTAGTATTTATTCGTTTCTTACGAGCATCATAAGCTTTCCATGCAATGTCTAAAACACTAGATACGCGTTGACGAGTAAGTGCTGAAATAAATAATAATGGATAATGACTCAGACTTTTAAAATCTCCGGCAATCTCACGTTTATACTCTGACATCGTACTCGAATCTTTCTCGACTAAATCCCATTTATTTACGATTATTACCAATCCCTTCCCCATCTGTATAACATAATCGATAATTGTCTTATCTTGACGACAAAATCCTTTTTCTGCATCAATTAATACAAGAACTACATGGGCAGATTCAGTTGCTTGGCGCGCCCTCAAAGTACTATAGTATTCAATAGATTCAGCAACTTTCGCTAACTTGCGCATTCCGGCGGTATCAACAATAGTAATATTTTTTCCGTACCAAACTAAATGTGAATCAATCGAATCACGGGTTGTTCCGGCAATTGGAGTTACAATACTTTGCTCCTTTTGAAGTAATGCATTCGTTAATGATGATTTTCCCACATTCGGCATACCAACGATTGCAATCCGCATATTATTAGCATCTTCTTCCTGTACGATTGGATTTGTTAGATCTAATTTCTCGATTACAATTTCTAATAAATCACCTGTTGAACGTCCGGACAATGCAGAAATAGGAACAATTGTCTCAATTCCTAATTCGTACCATTGATAAACATTTTCTTCTAATTCTTTATGGTCACATTTATTCACAACAAGAATACAATTTTTCCCTGTATCATGGATTATTTGTGTGAGTTCTTTATCGCTAGAAGTTGCATCTTCGCGACCATCAACAATAAATAATATTAAATCTGATTCCTCGACAGCTTGCCTAATTTGATTTCGAATAGGCGCATTGAAAACCTCAGTATCATTTGGTATAAATCCGCCGGTATCAACAATGTTTATTTCATGTCCTCCCCAATCCATTTTACCGTATATACGATCACGAGTTATGCCCTCTTGAGCATCTACAATCGCTTTGCGGGCTTTTATCATTCGATTGAAAAATGTCGATTTTCCTACATTCGGGCGACCAATTATTGCAATTAATGGAAGTTTTGTGTTCATTATTTATTCAATTTTATCTGTTAATTTACTTAATATATTTATGTTATAAATAGATATGTTATTAAACCAATTCACCTTGTAACTTTAACAAACTTGATATTGTCATTTTATTAAATTAATTACAGATTTTATGAGACTTAGCCAAACAGTTCCCATAATAGCGTTTGCATTGATCATCGGATTAATTATTTCGTGTAGCTTAAATCCCGCGGAAGAAGACACTAAACCGATCACTGTAAATTTTAACGATTCAAATTTTGAAGAGTTGATCCGTGAAGAACTGGGAATCCCTACTCGTGATATTACCAATTATGACATGTGGGAAATAATAGAATTGGATGGAGCCGATCGAAATATTAGTGATCTGACTGGCATTGAGCATTGCTCAGGGCTGATCACTTTAAGAATGCAGGAAAATAACATAAGTGATTTGGAACCTATCAGTGAATTGGTATTAATTGATTATTTAGGGTTGAATTTGAACCAGATTGTTGATATTGAACCATTGGTTAAAAATGTTGGAATCGGTATTGGGAATGATATTATTTTTTTACATGGTAATCCTCTAAATGATGAATCAATTTTAACCTATAAACCGCAACTACAACTTAGGGGAGCAAGTATTTACACGGATCTTGAACTCTCTGCTCCGGGTGAAGTTAATTTCGTGGATGAAAATTTTGAAACAGCAATTCGTGAACATCTTAATAACCCAACGGGGACAGTACTCAATACAGATCTAGAATTGATAACAAACCTTAATGCCCGAAATAGAAATATATCAAATATTTATGGAATAGAATTTTGTAAAAATTTAGACACACTTGATATTGGCGAAAATCAAATTTCGGATGTAGTACCGTTATTTTATTTACGAGGAATTAATAATTTAAAATTAGACAACAATAATATTACTGATATTGAGCCAATCAGGTATTTTTATGATTTAACTGATCTTGTAGTCAGTAATAATAGAATTCGAAATATATCATATTTTTCAAATTATACAAATCTAAAATATCTTGCTATTAGCAATAATCCCACAGAGAATTTCGAACCAATTGGAAATCTCGACAGCTTAACAACTCTCGAGTTAATGGATTTGTATCTATTCGACTTTGACCATATCAAAGATATCACCAATCTTAAAACTCTATATTTAACTAATACACCTATAATAAATCTAGATCTAATTACAAATATCACCAGCTTAAAAAACCTTATTGCAAAAAATTGTAGTATTACCAATATTGAGGCCTTCACGAATCTGAATCAAATGGGCAAACTAATTCTTAGCGATAATAATATTTCTGAAATAACCTCTCTCTCCGGATTATATGAATTATGGGAACTACAATTAGACAATAATAATATATCTGATATCCTACCGTTAGTAACTAATTGGGGAATCGGTGAAAATGAATATGTAATCCTTTATAATAATCCGTTAAGCGAGATATCTATAAATACTTATATACCTGAATTAGAAAGCCGTGGAGTAAACGTTTTTTATTAGTTGAGCGGGTGAAGGGAATCGAACCCTCGTACCCAGCTTGGGAAGCTGATGTTCTACCATTGAACTACACCCGCATTGCGGGTTGAATTTAACAATTGTATAATTAGTAAAGTTAAAATATTGCGAATTGTGCTATACTTTTATTTATCAATAGTTTGGGGTTTTTTACTATTTTAGTATAGTTGAAATGGATTGAATTATCCTATATAATATTTGACCAAACCAGACATTCCCCCATGTGGATAACTTGTGTATATGTTTTTTATTACATTTTTTTCTCGTCGATAAAAATGTTTTTTAAACTTTTTATGTTGACTATGATTTTCATCTATAAATAGATTAGCGCAGCCAACCAATCAAATACTGAAGTTTTCATTTGCCGACTTCCTATATAGATTGAAATATTGTAACATTTAGCGACATGCTATTAATTAAGGAAGGAGAATGGCAGAACACTTAAAGCTGGATTTTCCGGTATTGAACCCGGACACGGAAAACAGAGACCCAAACATTCAAAGTACGGAAGTCCCGACTTTTGAAGAAAATATTCTTGAGAAGCAGGATCGCTTTATACCCGAACGATACACGATTGATAAATATTACACTGACGACCAACTAGGCGCAGATGTCCTAAAAAATAAATATTTAACACCTGAAGAAGCTCACCCTTGGGAATTATGGCAACGCGTTGCAAAAGCAACTGCCAGTGTAGAAAAAACACCTAATTCCAAAGAACATTGGGAAGCACAATTCTTCTCAATCTTAGAAGATTTTCGATTTGTTCCCGGTGGTAGAATTATGCACGGTGCCGGACGGAATGACATAAAATCTACATTAAATAATTGCTATGTTGTTGCCATCGATAAGGACTCTATCAGATCCATTTATAAAACGGTACAGGATGAAGCTCTAACATATAAATACGGCGGCGGTTGTGGACATGATCTCTCTGTGCTTCGTCCATCAGGGGATGAAATTGGCGGAACGGGCGGCGAAAGTTGCGGACCGGTTGGATTTATGAATCTGTTCAGTGAGAACACCAATACCATCGCGCAGCATGGAAGGCGCGGTGCAAATATGCAAACCATGCGTATTGATCATCCTGATATCGAAAAATTTATCGCTATTAAGAGCGATGACGTTAATATGGTCAAGTATTCCAATATTTCAGTTTTACTAACGCACGAATTTATGCGCGCTGTTGAGAAGAACGTACCTTTTGACCTCCGTTGGGGCGGAACAGTATATAATACTATAAACGCCAAAGAACTGTGGGACAAAATTGTCCTAGCCGCCCACAACAGCGCCGAACCCGGTTTACTATTTTGGGATACAATGCTCGAACATCATAATGCCGAATATTGCTCTCCCCTAGTTTCGACAAACCCATGTGCGGAACAGCCACTGCCAAACGGCGGTTGCTGCAATTTAGGTGCAGTCAACTTGGAACGTTTCGTTGATGGCGAAGGCAACTTTATGATCGATGAATTCAAAGAGACTGTTGGTATTGCCACACGCTTTTTGGATAACATAGTAGATTATAATTTAGACCGCCATGCACTTGAGATACAAAAAGAGAACGCCATAAACGACCGTCGTATCGGACTGGGAATTTTGGGACTCGGTGATATGCTCGTTAAAATGGGCATCAAATATGACAGTGAAGACGGATTGCAAACCATTGACCAAATCATGGGAATGTTCCGCAATACTGCATACGACACCAGTGTCCAAATTGGACTTGAGAAAGGCAGTTTCCCGAATTATAAATGGAGCGGTTATAAAAAAAGTAAATTTATCAAGAACTTACCAAAATCTATTCGTGAAGATATCGAAAAACACGGAATCCGTAATTCTACGATCACTACTGTAGCGCCAACCGGTAGCGGCGCAATTGTGGCACGAGTAACAAGCGGAATTGAACCAATATTCGAAACATCATATAAACGGCGTGTAAAGCGCAATGACGGCTACGGAAAAACATTTGATGAGTACACTGTAATTCATCCAACCATCAAAAAATTATTCGGTGATGATAAGAACCTGCCTGATTACATCGTGACAGCGCATAGCATTGATCCATATTTCCGCATAGAAATGCAGGGTATCATTCAAAAATATATTGACAGCTCAATTTCCTCCACTGTGAATCTAGCGGAAGATACACCCGTGGAAACCGTAGCAGACATCTACATGAAAGCTTACCAAGCCGGATTAAAAGGTATTACGGTTTATCGCGAAGGCTCGCGGGAAGGTATCTTGATAACCGACAAAAAACCGGAAAAACCGAAAGAAAAACAGATAATTGAGGTAGCTGATGATGTTGAAATACAAACTTCTGACGCAGAATTAAAGATAAATTTTGACAAACCCGCTCCCTATTTTGAAAAAACACCGCAAGTTAACCCGGGACCACGCCTAAGACCAATTAAAACAAGCGGGATTACACAACGCATACGCACCGGTGAAGGAACCTTGTACATTACCATCAATGAAGATGAAGACGGATTGTGTGAAGTGTTCACTGCCATCGGTAAAGCAGGCGGACAAGCCGCCGCGCAATCTGAAGCAATAAGCCGGTTAATTTCCCTTGCCTTGCGTTCCGGAATTAATCCGAAAGCCATCGTGAAACAATTAAAAGGAATTAGCGGACCAAATCCCAATTGGGAAAGCGGTAGACTAATTCTCTCTACACCCGACGCGATTGGTCAAGCCATCGACACCTATCTTAAAGAACGCGGCGATGACCTAAAAAGCAATGGTGAAGAAACACCAACCATGCAATTCACCATGGCAACTGAGACCGAAGAACAGAACCCCAAAGTAAAGGACTTTACATTTAATAGCATCAAATCCTGCCCGGATTGCGGAAGCCCGGTACGCCATGAAGGCGGCTGTGTTAACTGCCCCGGTTGCGGGTTTTCCAAATGTGAATAACACTTTTAATATACTTGTCATAATTGGACTCTAGGAATGAGCGCCAATCAGACAAAATATATTGACGATATTGCGGATTTAATTTCAGATAGAAAACAAGTATTTATCAAAAGGAATTCAATTACTCAAAGAAATAGTATCCCTGAAAATGGTAAGTATCCACTAGGTGATAATTATTGGTACAAAATTCGTGATGTGATTTGCATTTTCGCTGATATAAGGGGTTCAACTAAATTAAGTGCAATAAAACATGATAACAGAACTGCATCAGTATATGAATATTTTGTTGGCACAGGTGTTAGAATATTTCACTATTTTGGAGCAAGTTATATTGATATAAAAGGTGATGGCTTCTTTGCACTTTTTAATAGTAATGAAGCATTGCGCTCGCTAGCATCTGCAGTTACATTTAAAACATTTTGTTCTAGTGAATTCAAACCGAAAATCAAAGAATCAATAAAAAATATAAATATTGGTTTTCATATGGGTGGCGACCAAAAGACTGTAATGGTAAAACAAATTGGTTTGCGAGATGCTGAAGGAAGGGATTCAAGAAAAAATGAAGTATGGGCTGGAAAACCAATAAATATGGCTGTTAAATTAGCTTCAAAAACAATCGATAATGAATTTTTAATATCTGAAAGATATTTTAATAATTTTAATAATGAAGAATTAGTAGTTAAAACCTGCGGATGTGTTGATGGGATTGATAAAGGTGAAAAAAGTGAGTTGTGGTCTGCTTTAGATGTTTCTGAAGATAATAATTTTGATTTTAATACAGCATATAAATTGAAAAGTAATTGGTGCGAAAACCACGGGAAAGAGTGGTGTGAAAATATTTTAGGACTTGATAAATGAAAATTTTAGAAACTATTGATTTTTTACATAAAGAATTAACAAGGTTAAGTGAAATAATAAAATTTTCAGACCAAAAAAGTGGGTTTATTGCCATTTATTATCCTATCGCAATTGGTATAATTTATAAAACTGTTAATTCGTTATTGCTATTATCGGAAAAGATGAATAATTATTTATTTTATGTTCTAGTTATCATATTATTGTGCTATTCAATCTTATCAATTACAGGTATTGTTTATTTGATTAATTCAATTTTACCAAGGTTAAACAATAACAGTAATTCGATTTTATTTTTTAAAGATATTGCAAAAATGAGCCTATCAAATTATTTAAGTAATTTCAACAAATTCGATGATGAAAAATTAAAAAACCATCTACTTGAACAAATTCATACAAATTCAGTAATTGCAGATAAAAAAATGAAAAATGTATATGCTAGCACTATTTGTTTATTATGGAGTGGTTTGTTTCTTGTATCTTTTTTTGTAATTAAAACAACTTTTAATTACTAATAATGGATTCCAAAACAAGTACGAAATTATAATAATTATAGATTCTTCACTACTTTAAGAATAACAGAATATTAATACTTATTGTGGCTAATTACTTCCGACTTCTCTTTTCTGCTCTTTTTCCTCAACAGATAATCGTCGGGTGCATAACCAAGAGTAATTAATAAGCCAATTGTCTTTTTCTTAGGGATATTTAATAATTTTTGGATTCGTTTTTGGTCGAACCAACCTATCATGCAAGTACCAAGTCCAAGCTCGGCAGCTTGCAGACAAAAGTGCTCGGCTGTAATTCCAATATCCATCAATGGCCAATCACGCTTTGTTATTTCTATACCCATTTGGGTAACCAATTTTGGTTTTTCCAAAACAATGGCAATTATCACCGGTGCCTGCAAGGCAAATTTGTTGAATTTAATTATTTTGTCAAACGTTGCGAGAGCAACCTTGTTTTTTAAATCCTTATCATCTACAACAATGTATTTCCACGGCTGTGAATTACTAGCCGAAGGAGCTAACCGAGCAGCTTCCAAACATTGGTCAATTTTTTCTTTTTCTATAGTTTGGTTAGTATAGCTTCTAACACTTTGCCGTATTTTTACTAATTCAGAGAAATCCATAATAAAGTATTATTTTCGCACTTGTGCAACCAATGGACCCCATATTAAGATCAAATGGGAAAGTACTCCTGCAACAAGAATATTTTGTATTTCACCATAACATTCCGTGCCTTTTAAAGCCACCGAACAACCAAGTATTACTGCTCCCCAAACAATTGCACTCGCAATGATAGCAAATCCTATTTTACCTTTATTCATAAAGAGACCTCCTATTGTTTGATATTAATATTAAAATTTACATACGATAGTGGATAACTACCTGTATTGTATGACAGAATTTTTCTAAGTGACCGCCTAGCTCTTCCTTTAGTATATTTAATGTGCTATTAGGAGAAATAAAATGACACAAGTTCAAAATGATCTAAGTAAAAAATATAGCCTAACTACTCGTATTACCCACTGGTTAACCGCCCTTGGAATTTTTACACTAATTCCACTTGGAATTAAAATGCATGAGTTGGAAGTAAGTGCACAAAAGTTGGCATTGTTCAGAACACATACGATTATCGGTATTGTTATATTATTATTAACACTGTTCCGAGTTTATCTATACTTTAAACATGAACGTCCACCACACATAAATACAGGCAGTAATCTTAATGATAAACTCGCTATATGGATACATAACATTATCTACTTTGTGATTTTGGTGATGACTTTTTCAGGTTTGGCGATCAATGCCACCACAGGTTTATTTAATGTATATAAATCTAATGATGTATCGCAATTTCCCGCCGATATCGATGTTCTTCCGGCAGAAGTTCATGAAACATTATACTTAGTTTTAGCAATATTGATAATCATGCACGTAGCGGGTGTACTAAAACATATAATTCTAAAGAAAGAGAATATATTAAGAAGAATGTTTTAACTGTACTAAATGACCAACTGACGACATTTTAATACGTCGTTTTTATTTAGCATTAAGTAACAAATAGGAGTAAAATCAATGAAGAAGTTCTCAATTGAGATCAAATGGGGTATTATTTTTGCGGTTTTTACATTACTGTGGATGGCTATGGAACGGGCACTTGGTTGGCATGATGTACATATAGATAAGCATGCGATCTATACAAACTTATTTGCAATTCCCGCAATAATATTGACTGCACTTACATTATTAGACAAAAGAAAAAACTATTTCAATGGCAAGATGACTTGGAAACAGGGCTTCTATACAGGATTGGGATTGACCGTTGTAATTGCACTATTAAGTCCACTTAGTATGTGGATTACAAATGCATTAATAACACCACACTATTTTGATAATGTAATAGCTTATTCAGTTGAACAAGGCAAGCTTACACAGGAAGCCGCCGAAAAATACTTTAGCATGAGTAGCTATATTATACAAAGTGTTATTGGGGCTACGGTTATGGGAGTACTTACTTCTGCTGTTGTGGCTTTCTTTACCAAAAAGAAATAACCAAATGGATATAAGAATCGATTGGGATGCTATACGAAAACATTTCAACTTATCATTTAGGTCAAATTTTCATGTATCAATAGCTTCAGTTGATAAAGATAATAAACCTACCGTAACGCCAATCGGTTCTTTACTCCTAAATGATAACCAAACAGGATTCTACTTTGAGAAATATCTGAAGAAATTACCAAGACATGCTGAGGGAAATCCAAATGTATGTGTGTTGGGAGTTAACAGCTCCACCCTATTTTGGTTAAAATCACTATTTAAAAACAATTTCAATACTTATCCCGGGATTAAACTTTACGGACAACTTAGCGTTAAACGCCAAGCAACAGAGCACGAGATCAAACGATTGCACCGAAGAATGAAAGCTACCAAACTCCTAAAAGGCAATGCTTATTTATGGGACAATATGCAATACGTTAGGGACATTTCCTTCACAAAAGCTGAAAAGGTAGATTTAGGTGATATGACCAAACTAATAAAATATTAAATAATAGGAATTAATAATGGAGAACCCATTTCCTGATATAATAACAAACTTACCGGAAGCCGATATTCCCTTCCCCGGCGTTAAAGGATGGATATCGCAGAATGTTGATCATCAAGTTGTATTTTTAGAAATTGAAGCCATAGGAAAGGTTGCCGAGCATTCTCATTGTGCGCAATGGGGAATTGTTGTAAAAGGTGAAATGAAACTAACTATTGGTGGAAAAACTAATACTTACGCTAAGGGCGATTCATACTTTATTCCTGATGGAGTTGTTCACTCGGCAGTCTTTGAAACTAAAACATGGGCAATTGATTATTTTGCGGATAACAAACGGTATTTACCAAAGATGGATAAATAATTAATAAATATATTTGGATACTTAGAATAATATTAAGAGAAAGCAAATGGATTTGAAATTAAATGATAAATCAGTAGTAGTTTTAGCTTCCAGTTCGGGAATCGGGAAGGGCGTCGCACTCGAGTTTGCAAAAGAAAATGCAAAAGTGATGATGGTTGGACGAACAGAAGAAAAATTACAAAAAGCACAGAATGATATTTTTAAAAACACAGGCAATAAACCTACGTATTGTGTGGCAGACCTTACTTCAGATGAACAAATAAAGAATGCAATTGATGAAGCAAGGGAGTTAAATGGGTCAATCTATGCCCTATTTAATAATACCGGTGGACCTACGCCCGGCAATTTTGAGAACTTCAATGACGATGACTGGTACAACGCCTTTAACCTAACTCTATTAAGTTATATTAGAGCTATAAGATGTGTTTTACCCGATATGAAAAAGTCAGGTGGTAGAATAGTGAATAATACGTCTTCATCTATCAAACAAGCAATCGACAACTTATTATTTTCAAATGTTTTTCGTACTGGTATAGTTGGTTTAACGAAATCGCTTGCAAAGGAATTTGGTCAATATAATATTCTTGTAAATGTAGTTGGTGCCGGAAAAATTAGCACTGAACGAGTAGACCAAATTGATTCTATAAAAGCTAATAAAGCAAATATTCCATTAAAAGAATATCAAGCTGATAATGCTAATGAAATTCCGCTTAAGCGATACGGTGACCCACAAGAGCTTGGTAAACTAGTTACATTCTTATCTTCAGAGGCAAACACATACATAACCGGACAAAATATTTTAGTCGAAGGCGGTTTGGTATCAGCTTATTAATAAAATTATAAATACAGGAAGGAAATATGGATGTAGTCCGTTTTCAAGATGCTGAAAATTATGAACCCCAAAACGATTGGGTTAGATCTAGCCTTTGTAATAAATCTGATATATCAATTGAACATTTTGTAAAACCACCAAAACACTCCTCCCCTACTCATAGTCATCCAAATTCTCAGGTATTATATGTCCTGCAAGGTGAAATTATAGTTAAGACTGAGGATGATGAACAGAAATTGAAAAAAGGTGATACTGTTTATATCCCCGGAGGGGAAATCCATACAGTAATAAATCCGCTAAATGAGGTATCTATAGGATTAGATATTTTCATTCCGGGTAGATCCTTCGACTTTTGGCTGAACCGAACTAAATCTTGATCAGTTATATTTAGGAAACCCCATCAAAAATGGGGTTTTGTTATATTTATAACAGTTATTAAATCATTTTATTTATAAATTTTAACTCAATTAAAATTCGATAACCATCATATAAAAGACCATGACAATAGAAAAATTTATTAACGAGATTCCAAAAGCAGAACTACACGTCCATATTGAAGGTACATTTGAACCGGAATTAATGTTCAAGATAGCACAACGCAATAATATTAAAATTAAATATAAATCTGTAGATGAGCTCAAGAAAGCATACGATTTCAATAATTTACAGGAATTTCTAGATATTTATTACAGTGGTGCTAGTGTGCTGATCAATGAACAAGATTTTTATGATATGACTTGGGCATATATGGAAAAATTACATTTACAAAATGTACTCCACGCCGAAATATTCTTTGATCCCCAAACACATACTGATAGAGGAATTCAATTCTCTACCGTATTAACCGGTATTCATAACGCGTTGATTGATGCTGAAAAGAAATTTGGTATGACTACAAAACTTATCATGTGCTTTTTACGACATCTTGATGAAGACCAAGCCTTTAAAACACTTGGTCAATCGCTCGAGTTTAAAGATTGGATTGTAGGTGTCGGACTAGATTCTTCTGAGGTAGGTCATCCTCCATCTAAATTCCAACTTGTTTTCAAAAAAGCGAGAGAATTAGGATACATAACAGTAGCTCACGCCGGTGAAGAAGGTCCACCGGAATATGTTTGGGAAGCACTTAACCTGTTAAATGTTACACGAATTGATCATGGGAATCGAGCCTTGGAAGACGATGCTTTAGTACAATTACTAGCACAAAAACAAATTCCGTTAACGGTATGTCCCCTTTCAAATTTAAAATTAAGAGTAGTTGATAAGTTAGAAAATCATCCGCTTAAAAAAATGTTAGACAATAATCTACTAGTTACAATTAATTCAGATGATCCTTCATATTTTGGAGGACAGTTAAATGATAATTATTTAAAAATAGCTAAATCTTTAAATTTGAAGACAATTGATATTTACCAACTCGCTAAAAACTCGTTTACCGCAAGTTTTCTCTCGGAAGAAGAAATACTAAGCTATACAAAACTAGTTGACGATTATCACAAGAATGCCTAATTCAGCTACCTTTATAAATTGGAAAAGATATAACAAAAAGAGTCAAACTGAACTAACTACTATTTCTCTTAAAGATAATTATGTCATTAAGGGGAATAACCTATCTACACTTAAAGCTCTTGTTCCAATATATAAAAATAAAATCAAACTAATTTGCATTGATCCACCATATAATACTGGTGGTACAAAATTCAATTATAATGATAAATATGAGCATAACGCATGGCTAGCTTTTATGGAAGAGCGTCTAAAAGTAGCCCGCGATTTACTTACTAACGATGGCATTATCTACATTCACTGTGATGATCGTGAAAATGCATATTTGAAAGTTCTATGTGATAAAATATTTGGACGTAAACATTTCATCACCAATCTTGTATGGCGCAAAAAAGCAGGTGGTGCCAATGATAGTAATGACATTGCTGTTGAACATGAATATATTTTAGCTTATCGCAAAATTAAAAATGGCATATATAAGATACCGCTTGATGCCCAAACAATCGCTTCATATAAATATGAAGATGAAAAATTAAAAACTCATGGTAAGTACAAAATTAAGGATTTGAACGACCCAAGTTTAAGTGATAGTTCCGGCTTACATTATGATATAATATGTGTGGATGGAACAGTACTTAATGCAAATGAGCATCAATGGAAATGTAATAGGAACACCTTTGATGAGAGGTTGAATGATAACCGTATCATTTTTAAGAAAGTCAAAAATAGTTGGAAAGTCTATTATAAAATATATTTAAATGAACAACGTGGCAAATTGAGTTATGACAGTAAAGGAAAGTTGATACCACGCGGAAAAAATTTATCTTCAATTTTATATAATGTCGCTCTCAATAAAGACGGAACTACCGATATTAAAAAACTTTTTAATGGTGAGAAACCATTTAGTTATCCCAAACCCGTTAAATTGCTCAGGACTCTAATTCAATCAGCATCAAGACCCGGTGATATAGTTTTAGATTTTTTTGCCGGTTCTGGTACAACAGGACAAGCTGTTTTAGATCTTAACCAAAAACTTGGTAGACGTCAATTTATTTTAATTGAACAAATGGATTATATCAACGATGTAACCGTACCAAGAATTGTAAAATCTTTAGATTTATATAATTCCAAAGATTCTTTTGTATATAGTGAATTGTTGCAAAATGAGGAATCTAAAGCGTCGTCTCAATCAAAAATACTATCAACCAAATTCTACAAGTTATAAGAAGTGAAATATCAAGATATTCTAAAGATAGCATTAACGAAAGATGAGATCATTGAAGCTATTATCAAAGCAAAAGAGCAAAATTTTATTGACAATTTACGAGATAGACATATCAACGTTCAATTTGATAGCAAGCTACGTGGTTACATTGGAGAAATTGCTTTAAAAAAATGGTTCCTTGAAAATAATATCAAAATAACTACAACAAATTATTTTGAAGAAGATATTGGAATTGATGTTGATTTTGAATACAAAGGATTGGATTTAGAACTTAAAACATCATTAATTCCCGATGCCGATCAAACATTACAAAACACATTTAGTAAACGTGATATAAAACTTATTCGACGGACACGTAAAATTGATGATTTAAAAAGTGATGTTCATATTCAAATCTATTTTGATCAGCTCACAAATAAGAAAGATCAATGGCTTCAAGAACAGGAAATTGATATTAGCTCAGATGATCACGAATATTTATATGATGCATTTTTAGCTAAAGAGTTTATCACAAAGACATTTCTTACAGGGTGGATCGACAAAGATACATTAATAGAAAGAATGAATAAACTTAAAGGTTATGAAAAATCGTGGAGATATGCTCGACGACGGTTTTGGGTATGCAAATTAAGGGACTGCTTTTCACCTAAATCTCTAATAAAACATCTTCATGATAAATAAAGTTTACTATAAACAAAAAACCCCGCATATGCGGGGTTTTTTATAAATCTATAAAATTTAAATTTCCTGAAGCTCTTTCTCTTTTTCTTCCTGATGTTTGTTCAATATTTCGATATGGTCATCAGTTAACGTCTGTATTTCGGCTTCAGCATCATGAATTAGATCTTCGGATATATTTTTATCATCACCAAATTGTTTTATTTGATGAATTGCATCACGACGAACATTTCTGATAGACACTCTACCGTCTTCTATCAATTCATGAACATATTTAATAAGTTCCCCTCTGCGTTCTTCAGAAAGCGGTGGGATTGGTACATTAACAACTACACCATTATTATTTGGTGTTAAACCAAGATTATTTTCCATAATGGCTTTTTCAATTAATGGAATCAGCGTTTTTTCATATGGTTGAATAACTATCAATCTTGCTTGAGGAACAGAAATATTTGATACTTGATTTAGAGGTGTTACTACACCATAATAATCAAGAGAAATGGAATTGAATATATCAGGGTTCGCTCGTCCTGTTCTCACTTTTACTAATTCCATATTAGCATGTGTGATAGCTTGGACCATACGCTGTTTGGTATCTAATTGAATATCTTTTAACATATTTACTCCGACACTAAGGTACCAATATTACTACCCAATATTATTTGTTTCAAGTCTCCAGTATTATTGATATTAAATACTTTTATCGGCAAAGTATTCTCAAGACACAGAGTTATTGCAGTCATATCCATAACTCTTAAATCATCTTCCAGCACTTTCTTGTAAGTAATTTTATTATATTTTTTCGCGGTGCGATGTGTTACTGGATCCATATCATAAATACCATCAACTTTAGTTCCTTTCAGTACGATTTCAGCACCTAATTCTGTAGCCCTTAAAGCTGCTGCTGTATCTGTACTAAAATATGGATTCCCGGTTCCGCCTGCGATGATGACGATCCGTCCTTTTTCGAGGTGTCTTATCGCTCTGCGACGGATATATGGTTCGGAAATTTTATTAACTGATATTGCTGACAGAGTTCGTGTGTCACAATCAATTTTTTCTAAAGCATCCTGCATAGCAATAGAGTTCATAATAGTTGCCAGCATTCCTAAGTAATCGCCTGTTACGCGATCCATCCCTTGGTCTGCAGCGTTAATACCACGAAAAATATTACCGGCACCAATAACAACTCCAATACTTACGCCTAGATCATACACTGATTTGATTTCTTGCGCTAAGATTGAAGCGCGAGTTGGATCTATACCAAAACCCTGTTTACCTGCGAGCACTTCCCCGCTTAATTTTAGCAGGACCCGCTTGTAAACAGGGTTAGACATATAAATTATTAATTTTAATCTGCTTCGCCAATCGCAAATCGAGAATAGCGGTTGAGAGTTATATTTTCGCCTAAAGTAGCAATTGTTTCAGTTACTAAATCTTTGATTTTCTTATCAGAATCTTTTATATATACCTGTTCCATTAGACAACTTTCTTGAAAATATTTGTTTAATTTTCCTTCAACAATTTTCTCAACAACATTGTCAGGTTTTCCAGTTGCCTTTGCCTGTTCAGTATAAATATCCTTTTCACGGATCAATACATCTTCAGGGACATCTTCACTATTAATTGAGATGGGGTTTGTGGCAGCGATTTGCATTGAAACATTTCTAGCTAGATCTACAAATCCATCAGTTTTTGCCACAAAATCTGTTTCACATCCAATATCCAGTAAAACACCTAATCTACCTCCATGATGAATATATGAATATATCAAACCTTCTTTTGCAGATCTTGAGCTTTTCTTCGCAGCTTTAGCTGTCCCAGATTTTCTAAGGTTATCAATTGCTTTTTCAATATCACCATTTGCTTCAATTAATGCTTTTTTGCAGTCCATCATTCCGGCGCCAGTTTTTTCACGCAATTCTTTTACTCTTTTAGCGTCAATGTTCATTTCTTTTCAGGTTCCTTCGTGGTCTTTTTTACTGTAGTCTTTTTTGTGACTTTTTTAGTAGTAGAAACTTTTGCTTTAGTCTCCACCTTAGCAGTAGGTTTCTTTGTTGCAGCCTTCGGCTTCGCTTTTGTGGCTGACATTTTGTCTTCTTTCTTTTCAACCTTTGGTTTTTCAACTACTTCCACTTTTTGTGGTTTTACATCAGTTTTTGCTGATTTCTCCACTTTTTCAGCAATTGCAGTTTTTTCCTTTACTTCTACTTCTTTCTCTACAGTTTTTTCTTTTACAATAACGTCATTTGCATCTTTGGATTTAGTTGTAACACTTTCAACCTGTTGTGGTGTACCGGGAATATCTTCGGCTGTTGTCGCACTATCATCTTTCACTTCTGCAATAGCATCAACAATAGCAGAAATAATAATTTGTATTGTCCGTATAGAATCGTCATTTGCCGGAATTGGATAATCTACAATCCGCGGATCACAATTTGTATCTACAAGTGCAATTACTGGAATTTCTAATCTAATGGCTTCTTCGAGTGCAGTTACTTCTCTATCTACATCAACAATAACAACTGCATTCGGTAAACGTCTCATGTCTTTAATTCCACGATGCTGATCTGATAGTTTAAGCCTTTCTCTGTTCAACATCTGAATTTCTTTTTTTGTCAGATTTTCATAGATGCTGGAACCTTCTTTTTCAAGTGCCTTTAATCTTTTGATACTTTTTTTAATCGTTGAAAAATTTGTTAGAGTTCCACCTAACCATCGTTCCACGATGTAAAACATACCACATCTATCTGCTTCTTGCTGAACAATATCTCTTGCCTGTTTCTTTGTTCCTACGAAAAGAATTTCTCCATTCTTTTCAACAATTTTCTTTACAAATTCAATTGCTGTGTTCAGATGTTTTACTGTTTCATCAAGATTGATGATATGCACACCATTACGTTCCATTAAAATATAAGGTTCGTAATTAGGATGCCATTTGCGAGTTACGTGACCGAAATGTGCTCCCGTACCAAGTAAATCTTTGAAACTAACTTGTTCTGCCATATTATCTCTTTGAATATTGGTAACGCTTACGTGCACCGGGTTGTCCATATTTCTTACGTTCAACTTTGCGCGCATCACGAGTTAAAAAACCAGCTTGTCGTAACGGAGTACGAAAATCTTCATTAATTTGTAATAATGCACGAGCAATCCCTAACCGTATGGCCCCTGCTTGACCTGTTAATCCACCCCCAACTACATTTACCTTGATATCATATCCATCAACATCTCCGATTGCTTCCAACGGCTGACGAACAATAGTTGCTAAAGTTGGGCGGCCAAGATAATCTTTAAATGGTCTGCTATTGATTAATATATTACCTTTCCCCGAGCTTAGATAAACGCGTGCTATAGATCTTTTACGTCTACCTGTTCCTTGAAATACTGCTTGCGTCATTTAATATCCACTACTTTAGGTTGTTGTGCATCGTGAGGATGGTCAGTTCCCGCATAAACCCGAAGATGACCTAAAATTTGTCGTCCCAGTTTATTGTGTGGCAACATTCCTTTCACGGCATTTGTTACAATTCTTTCCGGATGTGTGGATTTCAAATGTTTATATGATGAACTTTTTGATCCACCGGGATAACCAGAATGTCTAAAATATTCTTTTTGCTCCTCTTTTGCCCCGGAAACTCTAATTTTTTCTGCATTTATAACCACTACGCAATCTCCCATGTCCATATGAGGAGTAAAATGCGGTTTATGTTTTCCACGCAGTAACTGTGCTATTTGACTGGCAAATCTACCAAGGGTTTTACCCTCGGCATCAGCTATCCACCAATCGTGCTGAATTTCAGTTTTTTTAATTGTTGTTGTTTTCATAGTTTTTGTTTCGATAAAAGCCAAGAAAACTATACTATTTTGTACAAGATAGTCAATGAAATTATTAGGGTATTTTAAGGAATTTAATACAATATAAATTCCATCTATAATTTAGATTTTATTTTGAAGTTGGAACAATAATCCATGCCACTAAATATGCAATCCCACCACCGGCAAATATTAGTAATAAAAATGCCAATCGGACAATTACCGGATCGATATTAAAATAATCGCCCAATCCTGCGCATACGCCACCAATCTTTGCTTCATTTAAATTTCTATATAATCTTTTTTTCATAATTCCTCTTTTTATTGCTTTAATCTATTTACAAACCAATTAGGATTTAAAGTAAATGAGATAACATGATTTGTGCCTAAATCAATAGATTTCGAATTTAATTGATAGGCATAGTTTAATTCAAAATTTGTCCATGAGATTCCAATCCCGGTAGAATAAAATCCGTATTGACTACGGCCTGATCGAATATAGACTTTATTATTATATGATATTTCAGCACCAATGCTCCAATTGCCACCAGTAGAGCCCAAGCGAAAATCATCACTTAGAGATTGATCAGACACATTCAAACTAACATCTGAAAGCAACAATATCTCAAATGGAATTTTGGATGTGTTTAACCTTTGAGATATACCAGCAATGATCAATGGTTTAGATAATTCTGTATAGCCACTATCCCATACTATCATGGCCGGAATTAAATTGTGAATTGATAAACCAATATTTGAATTATTCCAAAATGATCGCATTAAACCAATATCCAAACCGATTCCACTTCCAAAATGATCTCCAAGTGAATGAAATAAACTTTTAACCGCAACGCCAAACTGGAATCCATTTAGTAAGAATTGTGTACTTAGTTGAATCCCTATTTGATACTGATTAAAATAGGAGATATCTTCAGTATCTAAACGTTCACCTTCGTCCAAGTAACCATTATTTTCACCAATATCACCGGTATTTGGAACACCGTCCAATCCCCAATCCAATAAAAGATCTTGTGTATTGGGTATTTTAGATATCGATTCGTGCAGTAAAAGGACATTAAATGTCCTATTCTTTTTTGAATTAAATGGAAATGAAATTAAATCGCTTTGGATTATTCCTGCAAAACGTGATTGATGCCCATACGTAAAATTTCGATAATTTTCACCGACACTGATAGCAGGATTCCATAAAACTGATATTCCCTGATCATCAGCAACCGCAGTATTTCCCATAGCAATTGAGCGGGCATCTCCTGCATTCTGATATATTTGCCAGCCATATTTCTGCCAATCGGTTTCAGCAAATATATTTGTCACAAATAATAATGAAATTATCCAGAAAGTTAATGCATTTTCTAACCGCTGGCGACTAATCCCTGTCCCCTGTTTTTTACAATCCATATTTCTTCTTTAGTTCATCAATCTTTTGTAATGCTTCCAACGGAGTTAAGGCATTTATATCAAGATTTGCTAATGCCTCAGACAATCTTTTTTCCCGTTGCTCAAAAATGGATATCTGACTTTTTGCATCTATCGGTTTCGTGCTTAATTCTCTTTTGTCATCATCGGATAAATATTGATTCAATATCTCTGTTGCCCGAAAAATAATATTTTCTGGTAATCCTGCCATTTTTGCAACATGAATACCATAACTTTTATCACCTGCTCCTTTAATCACCTTTCTTAGGAAAACAATTTTGTCACCAAATTCTTCTACTGCAGTATGCTTATTTTCCAACCTTTCTAATGTTTTTTCCAAGTCAGTAAGTTCGTGATAATGGGTTGCAAAAAGTGTCCTTGCGGCGACTTTGGGATTATTATGTAAATACTCGATTATTGCCCACGCTAACGACATTCCATCATAAGTTGCTGTACCTCGACCAATTTCATCTAATAAGATTAAACTTTTTTCCGTTGCATTATTTAATATATTTGCAGCTTCATTCATTTCTACTAAAAATGTACTCTCGCCCCCCGCCAAATTATCACTTGCGCCTACACGTGTAAATAATTTGTCGATTATTCCAATTTTTGCGTTCTTTGCAGGTATAAAAGAACCGATTTGTGTCATCAATACTAATAATCCAACTTGCCGTAGATACGTTGATTTACCTGCCATATTAGGACCGGTAATTAATTGGATTTGATTTTTATTAGCATCAATTGATAAATCATTTGGAACAAATCGTTCAGTTGAAGGCATTAGTTTTTCAACCACAGGATGCCGGCCATCTTCAATATTAATAAGAGATTCATTAACTAATAATGGTTGACAGTATGAATTCTTAACAGCTAGTTGAGCAAAATTAGAGAGAACATCGATTAAATTTAAATTATATGCATTGGTTTGAATATTTTTAACACTTGATAAAATGCTATCACATAAGTCATTAAAAATTCTTTGCTCTATTTCTTCAATTTCAGATTCTGCGGAAAGAATTTTTTCTTCGTATTCTTTAAGTTCGGGAGTGATATATCTCTCT
This sequence comes from uncultured bacterium, assembly GCA_964634215.1. Taxonomy (GTDB): domain Bacteria; phylum Fidelibacterota; class Marinisomatia; order Marinisomatales; family JAHJCW01; genus JAHJCW01. Next base: position 116,340 of record CAZWKR010000002.1, on the reverse strand, counting down.
GAACCAACTAATGTCTGTCTCCGAATATATGAATCGGGTACCCGTGCTTGGTGAGTTTTAGTGACTTCTATATAATACCCGAACACTCTGTTAAATCCTACTTTCAGGGATGTAATTCCAGTTTTTTCCCGTTCAGTCTCTTGAAACTCAGTTATCCATTTTTTACCACCGTGGGCTAAGTCACGTAATGTATCTAGTTTTTTATCAATTCCGATAGCAATTACATTACCTTGTTTCATTTGATGAGGTGCGTTTTTATCTAGAGTTTTGGTAATATTTTGAACGATTTTAGTAGAATTAGAAAAATTACTACTTAAATTTTTTAAAGCAACAATTCTTGCTTTATTCAGTTCCTTAATTATTTCAGGAATTAGATTTAGACTGTACTCTAAAGCCAACACTTCTTTGGGAGTAACTTTTCTTCTATTTACTTTCCCAATAATTCGCTCAATATCACTAATTGATTTAAGATAGCTAATTATTGTTTTCAGAGTCTGTTTGTTACTGACAAATCCGGCAACATATTTTAGTCGGTTATTAATTATTTTGTCATCAGTTAATGGACGATTTAACCATTGTCTAAGAAGCCTTCCACCACCGGCAGTTACCGTTTCGTCAATAGTATCAATCAATGTGCCGTGGGTGCCCTGCGTTGCCAATGATTTGAATACCTCTAAATTTCGCATCGTAAAACCGTCAATTCCCATGTAACCGTCAGCAACAATGGGTTGTATCTTGGAGATATGGTCTACTGCTATATTTAAATTATTCTTTAGATGATAAAGAATGATCCCTGCAGCAGTAATACCGTTTTTGAGATTGTCACAACCAAATCCTTTTAGTGATGATGTATTAAAATGATCGGTAACTGTTCGGTAACTTTGATCGTAATTAAAAATCCAATCCTCCACTTGAGTAATAAACGGTTTTAGATCTCTATACCATTTTGTTGTGGTATAGGTAATACTCTCGCCAATTAGCACTTCGCTAGGTGCGAATTTTCTTAGCGCTTCAGAAAGATCATTTAAATCACATTCTCCACAATAATATTCTCCAGTGGATTGATCTAAAATGGCATACCCTGCTTGATCTCGATGAAAATATATACTTGCTAAATATTGATTAGATTTTTGATTTAGGGCTTGATCTGAGATTAGTGTTCCGGGTGTAACTACTTCGATAACTTCGCGCTTAACAATTCCTTTAGCAAGTTTCGGGTCTTCCACTTGTTCACAAATCGCAACACTAAATCCGGCTTTTACAAGTTTTGGTAAATAATTATCTAAGGCATGATAGGGGAATCCGGCTAGAGGTACATCAGCTGCAGACCCGCTGGAACGTTTAGTTAAAACGATTCCTAATATTTTAGCTGTTTTTTTAGCATCTTCGTTAAACGTCTCGTAAAAATCGCCCATACGGAAAAGTACAATGGCATCTTGATAATGGAGTTTTATATCACTATACTGACGCATTAAAGGTGTGGAGTGTTTTTCGCTCATAACATCTCACCTTTTAGTCGCTCATTACCATCACGCATTGTGATTTTTTTTCGGTCAAAGTATTCCAACAACGGAATTGCAGATTTACGCGTTAAACCGGTAATATCTTTAAAATTCACAACAGAGAGTTTATCGTTCTTAACGAAATACTGTTTTAACTTCCCTGAGATTTCATCGATTTTCAATCGGCTCGACCATAACCCTTCACCAATATCAACTATTTTTTCTTGACCTTTTAATACGTGCAACAATTCCAACACTTTTTTATTTGGTAACTTACTTTCCTCAGCTAGAGAATTTATTGTTAACGGTTCATAATTAAAATTGATAATTAATTTTTCAATTATCTCAGCTTTCTGTTGATCTTTACTCAACAATTCAATACCATAATTTGCAAGCGCATAACCTGCTTGAATTTGTTTTACTTCATCTTTGGAAACTAATTCGGATAAAACAAACTCAAACCAATTACTATTAAGGTGTGACTTTTCCTTTAATTCCTCCCCTTTCATAGATTTTTGATAAGGTTGGTTTTTATGGAAATCCTTTAAAAATTTAAGTATAATTGATTTGCATTTATTCAAATTTTCAGTAGAATAAATAAACGGTTTCCCCTTGGTTGTACGCAATTTATTCTTTGTAATGATTGATTTTAAAGTTTGATTTGAAACATGAAATATTCGGCACCATTCATTTAAAGTATGGGGAGTATTTATTTCTCTATTTATTAATTGTAAATATCGTTTATTCGGTTCAACACTTATTTCCTCAGCCCATAATTTTTGAGATTTAACAGAACCCATAGGATTAGTATCTAGTACGATACCACCTCCGATTGTATCCATGGGAGAATAGGAACGAATCACAAATCTATCATCCATAGCCACCACCGCCGGTTCCTCGAATTTTATCAAGATATTACCGGAATCTCCTTCTTTTAATGATTTGTTTATTAAGAATATCCGCCCTAAAAGTTCTTGCGTTCCAATGTGGATGCGAACACGTTGTTTTGATTTAACAATCCACTTAGTTTTTGGGATTAAAGTGATATTGGCAATTATTTGCATAGTCGGAGATAACCAACCCAAACTAATTAATTCTGCACCGCGCCAAAGATCCTTTTTGTCTAAACCGGCAATATTTACAGCAGCGCGATCTCCTAATTTTACAGATTCAACTAATTTCCCATGGCTCTGTAATCCTCGCACTCTCCCTGTTTTTTCCGCCGGCAAAATTTGAATTTCATCACCTTTATTTAACTCACCGGAGATTACTGTGCCCGTGACAACCGTTCCAAATCCGGTTTTTATAAAACTGCGATCAATCTGAAGGCGAAAAAAACCTCTGTCATTTTTATCTTGAACTTTTTCCGCTTGTTCCAATAGTATTTTTCTTAACTCCTCAGTTCCGCTACCATTGGCAATTGATGTTCGTATAATCGGAGCATTTTCTAAAAAAGTATCTTTGCACAATTGACGTATATCATCTTCCACCAAATCAGTCCATTCTTCATCAGCAAGATCGGTTTTGGTTAACGCAATTACACCTTGTGGAATTTTCAATAATGATAGTATCTGTAAATGCTCTCGTGTCTGTGGCATTACACCATCATCAGCGGCAATTACAAATAATCCAATTTGAATTGTGGAAACGCCGGAAACCATATTACGGATAAATTTTTCATGTCCCGGAACATCAATAATTGTGATATTTTCAGTGAGGAAGGCAAATCCTAGATCAATCGTCATTCCGCGCGCTTGTTCCTCAACAAGACGATCAGTATTAGTGCCGGTTAATGCTTTTACGAGTGCAGTTTTGCCATGGTCAATATGTCCCGCTGTACCGATTACAACTTGTGACATTTAGATCTCGTTAATGGCTTTGATTAACTCAGAATATTGTTCCGGCAAAATTGCTTTCAAATCGATATAATATTTACCACGGTTGATATATCCTACTACAGGATTTGATCGAGTTCGTAATTGTTTGGCAAAATCATTAATTTGACCCCTAAACTCTAGAGCAATACTTCCAATATTTTCTTCAGGTAAAGACCCGCTTCCTGCTTCAACTGTAGATTCTACAATTTTAATATTCCATCGTTTAATTACAGCTGGGTCTATTTCTGAAAATAATTTATCGGCTTTGCTACGAAGTGTTTTTTGTGAAGTTTGTAAAAGTGTATTTGATAAATTATATGTGGAAACGCTATCGGATTTATAGGTTTGCAATGTCGCTTCCATTAAGGCAATCGTAAACTTATCACATCGCAGAGCGCGGTAAAGCGGATTTGATTTAATTTGTTTAAGTGCCGTATTTTTTCCCACTATTACACCGGATTGCGGTCCACCTAGAAGCTTATCTCCTGAAAAAGTTACAACTGCTACACCGGATTTAACTGCTTCTTGAACGGTGATCTCCTCGGGCAAACCCGTATCGCTTAAATTTATTAAAGCGCCGCTGCCCAAATCGGCGAGAACGGGAATCTTTTTACGTTTACCAAGTTCTGCTAATTCTTTTAATGTTACCGACTTAGTAAAGCCTTTTACTACATAATTACTAGTATGAACCCACAATAAAAGAGCAGTATTTTTATTTATCGCCTTCTCATAATCTTTGAGATGAGTGCGATTGGTTGTTCCAACCTCCATCAATTTGCAATTGCTCTTTTCTACAATATCAGGGATTCGGAATGAGCCACCAATTTCCACCTCCTGTCCACGCGAAACAATAACTTCCTTTCCTTCGGCAAGTGTATTAAGTGCTAGTAAAACAGCAGCCGCATTATTATTGACAATAACACCACCATCGGTAGTGGTTATGGCAGCCAACAAACTATTCAAATGATTCAACCTGTCACCCCGTTTTCCGGTTTGCAGATCAACTTCAAGATTTACATAACCGGAGAGTTTTCTAGTAACATTTTGCAGTAATTTTTTACCAATCGGTGCCCTGCCAAAATTGGTGTGCAATACAATTCCGGTACCGTTGATCACATTCTTTAAACTGCTATTTGACAACAATTTAACGGAGTTAATAATATTGTCACGAATCTCTTTACGTGACGATTTCAGTTTATTGTTTTTTGCTAAACCGCGGTATTTTGCAATCTCATCACGTATTTTTTTTATTGTATAATTTTGGTGAACTGGAAGGTCATTTCCAAGTTCCTGCAATATTTCCTGTACAGAGGGTATTTCTTTATATAATTTATTAGACATAACTAGCTTTAAAATTCATATGAAATAGCGGATTTTTCAAGGAGAATCGTATCGTTCAAAATGATAGTTTCATTGCGTGGTTTAGACTTATAATATTCTTAAAGCAGTATCTAATTCCTGTAATGAATGGCAAATTATACATGACTTTAACAGCATTAGATTGACCTCTGATGTTGGTGAAAATGTTCTAAAGTCGGTATGCAGCCCAAATAACTTTTTCCCTTTTGCATAGGCATATCCTAATTCAAAAGCAGTGCCTGAATCAACATCGACCCCATTTAAACTTGCTACTACAATATCTGCCTTGTTAAGTGCCTTAATATCCATTTGAAATACTTCATCATCGTTATCTTGGTTGAGTAATCCGCCGTCTTGGGAAGGTAAATAGGTACTTAATCCAATTGCTCTACATACAGCATTAATTTCCTCTAAAAACTCCCGCTCCTTTTCATTGAACAATGGACCTGCAATATACACCAACATCTATTTACCTCTTAATAATTGGTTCTAATTTATATTGGGAAACGTAATTATTCAAAATGATGAATATTTTATGTAATATTGTCAAGTTATATCAGAATAATATTACAAGGAGAATTATTATGAGTCACCTTAAAAAAACCATTCTGCCAATCCTACTCACAGGAATTTGGATCAATGTCTCTGAAACTATTAGATGGCTGCTTGTTATAGAAGCATACTGGATTGATAAATATGCAAGTTTGAATATTGTTCTTCCCAACGAACCATCGAATATGGTCACCTGGATGATTTGGGGATTCTTTTTTGCTACCGTGATATTTATACTATCGAAAAAATTCAGTGTATTACACACTACCCTTTTAGCGTGGTTTGTTGTATTTGTGATGATGTGGATAGTTGTTTGGAATGTTGGCATTTTACCAACCGGAATGTTATGGATAAATGCTCCATTTAGTTTATTTGAAGCATACATCGGGGTATTGATTTGTAAAAAATATAATTAGGAACAGAATCATGAAAAAAAGTTACGCAGGAAGAGGAATTGCTATTGGAGTAGGAGTCGGTACCGCATTAGGAGTAGCTTTGGACAACATCGCACTTTGGTTACCTGTAGGCATTGTGGTTGGCATAGCCATTGGAACAGGATTGGATAAAAAGAAAAAAAACGAAAAATAGCCTGAAACATTATCATGGAAAAAGTAAATATTGATAAAAAATTATCCTTATTTTCGGATTATTGGAATCCAAAAATCGTTGGCGAATTAAATAATCAGTATGTGAAATTAGTGAAATTTAAAGGTGTGTTCGTTTGGCACAAGCACGATAACGAAGACGAAATGTTCTTAGTAATTAACGGAACACTTAAAATGGAATTTCGCGACAAAACAATTAAATTAAATAAAAATGAATTTATTGTTGTTCCGAAGGGAGTTGAGCATCGTCCGGTGGGTGATGAAGAAGTATCGGTATTATTATTTGAACCGGCAGTTACCTTAAATACCGGTGATACAGAAGGTGATTTAACCGTCGAAGAACTAAAGTGGATCTAGTAAATTTTATCATTCTGCATTTGTCTATAATGTTATAGCGACGAATACAATTATATCATTTTAGGAGAATTTTGATGAACGACAGCAATACTCAGCTAGATATAGCGATTAAATTTCGAGATAATGAGGAATATACTGAGGCAGAGAATTTACTTAAGAAAATAATTGAAGATTACCCTAACGAAGCGAGAGGTTATTATCATTATGCGTGGTTATGTGACAAAATGGAAAGAGAAAAAGATGCTGTTCCTAAATATGAAAGGGCAATTGAGCTTGGTTTAGATGGAGAAGAATTAGCAGACTGTTACTTAGGTTTAGGGAGTACTTATCGCACAATTGGAGAATATATGAAATCCGAAAAAATCCTTGAGACAGCAGTTGATAAATTCTCTGAAAGAAAAGAATTAATTGTTTTTTTAGCAATGACAAAATACAATCTAAAAAAATATACCGATGCAGTAGATTTGTTGTTAAATATAATCACGAATACTACGTCTGATGAAGGCATATTAAATTACAAAGAAGCTATCAATTACTACTCTAATAAACTTGATAAAATATTCGACTAAAGAATTTATAGGAGCAATTATATGAAACTAATTAAATCATTTATTTACTTATCATTATTATTAATTATTGGGTGCAGTAATAATATTGAATTGGAAGAGATCACAATTGAACAGATACAAACCGCATACAACAATGGTGATTACACAATTACTGAGCTTGTGCAAACATATTTAGATAGAATCGAAGAAATTGACAAGAACGGTCCGGCATTGAATTCCATATTACAACTCAATCCTGATGCACTACAGATTGCCAAAGAATTAGATGAAGAACTGAAAAATGGCGATATTCACGGACCAATGCATGGAATTCCGGTATTTTTAAAAGATAATATTGACACACACGATAAAATGAATACTACTGCCGGTTCAATTGCACTTGCGAATTCCAAACCGTTACAGGATTCTTGGGTAGCACAAAAATTGCGTGATAGTGGTGCGGTAATCCTAGGGAAAGCAAATTTGAGTGAGTGGGCAAATTTCCATAGTAATTTTTCATCAAGTGGTTGGAGCGCGGTAGGCGGACAGACAAAAAATCCCTACGACATTAGCCGAAATCCCTGCGGTTCAAGTGCCGGTTCGGGTGTGGCGGTATCGGCAAATTTATGCGTAATTGCCATTGGGACCGAGACCAACGGCTCTATCGTATGTCCATCCAATAATAATGGGATTGTCGGCATAAAACCGACGGTCGGCTTACTGAGTAGATCGGGAATCGTGCCAATATCGTTCACGCAGGATACACCGGGTCCAATGGCAAGAACTGTACGCGATGCCGCAATCTGCTTAGGAGCGTTAACCGGCATCGATGAGCGTGACAGCATGACATCGCTTAGCGAGGGAAAATATTTTACCGACTATACACAATTTTTGAACCCACACGGTATAATAGGCAAGCGGATTGGCTACCTTACATTGCACGAGGGCGTGCATTACCGCGTGGATGAGCTGATGGACGAGGCGGTTGCTTTTATAGAAGGATCGGGCGCCACAATAATTGAGATTGATGAGATATCTAAGGTGAATTTAGGTGAACCCGCTTTTCAAGTTTTATTATACGAATTTAAGCATACGTTGAATGAATATTTTGAATCATTAGGCGACAATGCGCCTGTAAAAAGTTTGGCGGAATTAATTGAGATCACTTTTGCCGATGAAATAGAAATGCAGTATTTTGATCATGAATTATTAAAAATGGCCGAAGAAAAAGGTGATTTGGATTCTGAAGAATATTTGGATGCTCTCGAAGAAATGTTACTAAATAGTCGGGCAGGCGGAATTGACCGTATAATGGATAGATATAATTTGGATGCCATAATGGCACCATCCGGCAACCCGGCTTGGGAAACCGACTTAACCAACGGTGATAATTTTGGTCAATCTTCCAGCCGCCATGCGGCACGAGCCGGCTATCCAAATATATCGGTTCCCATGGGTTTCATTGACGGTCTACCGGTTGGTTTATCAATCTTTGGCAAAGCTTGGAGTGAACCGCTTTTATTGGAAATCGCCTATTCTTATGAGCAAGGAACTGAACACAGGAAAGCTCCGGAATTTGAGGATTAATTAAAGTGAAATTATTTAAAGATGTCAGTCTCCTTGAATTGATTACAATTTTAGTTGCAATTAGTGCGCTTTTATTACCGAGTATACGAAATTGGTATAGTGAATGGAGGAGGTTGAAAGAAACAAAAAAATATATTCTTGTAATTTTAAATGGCGCTTTATCACCTTTGAAATCTAAAATTGATGGATTAGAAAAATTAGTTGAATCAGTAAAAAACACTGAATCTAAAACTCATTCTTTTTATCAATATTCAACATACTATTTTGATATATATAATAAGATAAGCCATAAAGATTTATATAAAATATTTGTGCTAAACTTTTGGTTTTTAAAAAAAGAATTAAAAATTAGTCATTTTGATAAATTAAATAAGGCTGTCGGATTTTTATTAAAATACAATGAAATTGAAAAACAAAATATGACGAAATTTATTGAAGACCGTAGAAGATATGAGAAAAACTATAAGACAAATTTGAATACAATTTTAAGAAAATCAGATTTTTACAAATCAAAAAATGATCAGAATAAAGTATTACAAAAGGATGATCAATTTTTAGTTAAATTTATTAATCTTATCTTGAAATGGAATGAGGATCAAGATAAAAACTTTTTTAATACTACCCAAACCATGTTGATTAATCCACTTAATGAATTATGCAAGAAAAACAGTTCTGATGATAGAGCGATGGAAATATTACCCTTAACAATTAATTGCGATTATGAATATTCGGATATTGTTAATCTACATCTTGTACATTTGAGTTCATTAACAGAAGCATTAGAAACTATTAAAAATCAAGTAACTAGTATTCAAGATTTTTTACATTACTACAGTAAATAAATTCCCAACAACTTCTGTAGCTCACGTTTCGGCTAATTCGATAGCTAGGCGGGTTATCCGCCAATAATATTTTTAGAAGTCTTTCTATTATGTATATAAGCGGTTGATGCAACAATAGCTATCACGCCCAATGCATAGTAAACAAAATTTGGAATGGGGATTGGATCACCCGCTGCATAAGAATGCAAACCGGATAAAAAATAATTCACACCAAAGTAAGTCATAATAACTGTATTAAAACCTAATACCGACGCTAAATTGAATATATATTTACTTTTAGTCTTGGGAATAAATCGTAAATGCAAAATAATGGCATAGGTTAAAATTATTATTAACGCCCATGTTTCCTTGGGATCCCAACCCCAATACCTGCCCCAACTTTCATTTGCCCAAACTCCACCCAAAAATGTGCCGATGGCTGCCATAAAAACACCGACGGATAATGTCATTTCATTAATGTGTGTTAACTCGGCAATTATTTCATTAATTCTATTTTTATAATTCTTTTTCCTAATAGACATCAACGCCAAATTGATAAAACCCAATAATGCGCCTAAACCTAAAAATCCGTAACTAGCAGTAATAATTGCCACATGTATCATTAACCAATATGAATTTAAAACCGGAACAAGTGGCGTTATCTCTGGGTCTAACCAATTTAAATGTGCCACCATCAATATTAATGATGTTAGTATGGATGTTGCTGCCAACGTCACCTTGGAAGTTTTGGAGAACAGAAATCCGGCTAAAATTGTTGCCCATCCTATATATATCATTGATTCATAAGCATTACTCCACGGTGCATAACCACCGATATACCAACGCATTCCTAAGCCAATTGTGTGCAACGTAAAAAGCACCATTAATCCGTAAGAAAAATACCTGATTAAAATTTTACTCAGGCTAGTTGATTTAAAAATATCAACAAACAGAACAACTAATAGGACAAGTCCGATCAATAAGTAATATTTAAATAGTCGTTTGAAAATATTTGCCTTATTATAAATTATTTCCATGTTGATCTTGGATGTACTAGGAATAATTACTGCACCATATTTTTGTTGAAATGCGATTATATTATCCACCATCTCATCGGTAGTTGACCAATCACCGCTTACAATAGATTCATCGATCAAATTAAAATAATATGATAATCCGGTTTTTACAAAAACCGAATCAGCTGAATTAAACATTCCAAAATCTTTACTGGTGTACCAACTATTATTCGGGTCATTTTGTAGCGGAAATATTCTTAACAATTCACCTTCAAACACGGCATGACAAATATTTAATCTTTCATCAACTGCTAATACATCCTTATCGTATTTATTCCTGGCACCCGGCTTTTTACGATTGGCTTTGTTAACATCTTCGTATAAAATATAATTTAAGTTATCATCGAAAAAATCGATAAAAGTCGCATGCGCACCGACGACATTTAATTTTTTCTTTAATTCAGGATGTTTAACCTTTATGATTGGTTCGGTTTGCCAGGCATGTGGATTTTGCATCATTCCTAATAAAACTTGCGCTGAGCTCTGCTCATTATAAATTTCTTTACCGCTCACTTTTCGCAAGATTTCTGAGGCTTGCGTATGTACCGGTTTTATTCGGCCGGAATAATCTTGAACTAATATTCTACCAAACTTTTCGGTGTGTCCTCCATCAATTCCTACTGTTTCACTTTGCGCCAATGCGATATTACTCGCCAGTGTTGAGGTTATTATTAATGCGATTGCAGTTATAGAACTCCGTTTTAATTGCAATTTCTTTACTTTGTTACGTAATGTTTTGAAGCGTGATTTATTAGTAAGGGGGGTTAATACCATTCCGACGATCAATAAAAAATATCCCAAATATGTTACTTTTGTACCCCAGTAATCATGATTAACTGATAAGATTGTGCCAAGTTCATCTTGGTCATATGACGCTTGAAAAAAGCGATATCCATCATGATCCAAAACATTGTTCATATGAATTAAATGTTTGAATCCACTATCTGATACCCTCTTATCAAACAGAGTAACTTCACTTTCATAAGCCGATGGACTATTTGAACCGGGATATCTTTTCAATCTAAAATCATCCAATTGAATACTAAATGGAGTTCTATAATATTTTGATCCGTACAATAAAGTAAAATTCAAATCTCCCGATTTAAAAGAAGTTTTAGGAGAGACATATCCCTTCCCTCCCGCTAAATTAACATGATGAATATTTCCTTCATGATTAATTTCTAATTTCAAAATGTTGTTACCGTTTCCACTATCACTATTACCGGAAATATTCTGCAATGTAACATTGTTATGAATTTTCTTATAAACCAAAGGTATATCATTAATAACGTAAAGGTGTCTATTTTTCAATTCATACACTGCGTTGCTATTAAGTATGTCAGTTTCGTTGTTATCCATTGACATACGTGTACCATTATAAGGTGTAGTAAAAATTACATTTTCATCGTTAGAACTAATTTGGACTACGTTTTCAAATCTATTATCATTAAAGGATACTAATAATCCATTAAGTGATTTTGTACTACCGTCGGCTATATAATGCTCAACCATTCCTTGTTGCCCAAACGTAATGATCTCGAGATAATCTTTACCATTATCGGATGAAATTAATGTATCCTTGGCGTTTACAATTATATCGTTACTAGCGACTGAAATGTCCTCACCCAAGAATTTGAGATCTATATTAATATTTTTATTAACTAAGGGATTAATGAATAATTTCTTATCAAATGCGATTTGACGATCTTTATTGTCCACTTTGAATTGTAAGTAAGTATTGCTGGACACAATAAATTGAGACGATTCTCCTTCCCTAATATGCATTGTGCCTTCAAATCCGGTATAGCGTGTGATTGCAGCACCAATAATGATGAGTATAAATGCTAAATGGAAGACAAAGATTGGCAATTTACCTTTCTTGAACATTTTATATTTCATGATATTTCCGATACCGTTAATCAGTAGTAATGCAATAATCGCCTCAAACCATTTTGAATTGTAGATTGTGTGTTTTGCAGCAGCAGTGCCAAAGTCATTTTCGATAAATGTTGCAACACCACAGGCAATAGCAAATAAACCTAATAGTATTAGTGTCAGCCGGAAATCTGTTATAATTGATATTAGGTTCTTAATCATCAAGGAATTGGTATCTATTTACAAAAATTATTATTGGAATATCAATCAGTAGTCTGAATCTCTAATAATTTTTGTAATTCGCCTGTTTGGGACATTTCTAGGATTATATCACTGCCGCCGACGAGTTTCCCATCTATATATAATTGAGGTGATGTTGGCCATCCATATATCTCTTTTAAATCCGAAGCAATTGTAGGATGGTCTGCCAAAATATTTACACCAACAAATTCCACTTCTAACTTTTTTAATACACTAACCATTCTCGCCGAGAATCCACACATTGGCATCTCGGCGGTGCCTTTCATGAACACTGCAACTTTGTTATTTTCCACTGTTTCTTTAATTAATTTTTCGTATTTCATTCTTCGTTACCTCTTGTTTTAATTGTCACAGCGTGGATAAATCCACCTTTCATTTGCATAAAGTCTTCCAATGAATTATGAACCATTTTATGTTGTTCCAATAGCGTTTTTTCTTCAAATAGATCCGATGTGATATCTATTTTTAGATGATTACCTGTCCGCCCTTTAGGACGATAATGTTCCTCAACCTCTCTAAATCCATTTACTTCGACTACCGAATTAGGGAAATTGTTATTTAGTACTTTTAAAACGTGTTGTATGTTGGTCATTTTTATTTCCTGCAAACGTTCTTATAATATGAATTGTTAAAATTGTTCCATTAATAAATATAATAATTGGGATATTGTAAAATCCGAAAATAACTTTACAGTCCAAAAAATTTAATATGAGAATAAATTAATGAACCGTGGAATAGCATTAGCACTTTTTGCTTACATCTTTTGGGGATTGCACCCCATTTATTGGAAATTGTTAAAACATGTCCCCTCGGTTGAAATATTATCTCATCGAATTATATGGTCGTTGGTATTTTTTATAATTATAATATCTCTCCGTAAAGAATGGAAAGGGGTATTAAGTAAATTAAAGACCCGTAACAAGACAATGGTTCTTTACCTTCCCGCATTCTTAATTGGTTCTAATTGGGCTTTGTATGTATGGGCAGTGAACGCAAATTTTATAGTTGAAACTAGCTTAGGATATTTTATTTGTCCACTCGTGAGTGTATTTCTTGGAGTATTCTCTCTGAAAGAAAAATTGAGGAAATTTCAATGGGTAGCAATTATAATTGCAGCTGTTGGTGTATTAATAATGACGTTTATTTATGGACAATTTCCGTGGATTGCAATCTATCTTGCTGTATCTTGGGGATTATATGGATTACTTAGAAAACAATCTCCCCTAAGCGCAGTTGAAGGTTTGACAATCGAAACTGCGCTATTGTCAATTCCGGGAGTAATTTATTTAATGTATTTAAATATTACCGGCAGTTCATCATTTTTAATTGACCCACAAACAAGTTTACTTTTAATTGGTACAGGTATAATAAGTGGTTTACCATTAATTATATTTATTGTTGGTGCAAGATTAATAAACTTGTCATTGATCGGAATATTACAATATGTTTATCCAATACTAATATTATTGATTGGAGTATTAATATATAATGAGCCGTTAACAGAATCTAGAATTGTTGGATTCATATTTATTTGGATTGCTGTAATTATTTATATTGTAGATGAAATAAGGTCTAGAAAAAAGAAAATGTTATATTCCACGCAAAATAATGCATAAAAGATTCATACCAATTGCTTCAGACTTTATGTCATCAGTTGATCGACAAAAGTTGATTGATTCTTATAATCCTATTTTTGAAAAACATAGATTAGTGCAATCCTCAAAGCCTATGGAAAATAGTGAAAATTATTACTTGATACTAACGGGTGGAACGGAAAATAAATTTCTTGAATTAATTAAGAATGATAAAAATTCTGATAAAGTTAAAATTATAGCGATTGGAATTAACAACTCCCTTCCTGCCTCGCTTGAAATACTTGCGTACATTTATCAGACAGGAAAAGAAGGGAATATTTATTATCTAAAAGATGAGAATGATATTGATGGCTTATCCGAATAATAAAACTGAACGGGTCGGTATTATTGGCAAACCGTCCGATTGGTTAATTGCCAGTGTTCCAACCAATGAAGTTTTAAATAAACTGGATGGTTTTGAGTTTATAAATATTCCTATTCAGGAACTATATACAATTTATGATGATGTTCTACCTAAAGCTGATGGCATGCTGCTAAACTCCTTCCCTATTATTAATGAGAGCATTAATCAGGACGAGCGGAAGAAATCGGAGGCATTTTATTTGGCACTCAAGCAGCTTGTGGTGGAAAAGAACCTTACCGCTTTAACGATACGCTGTTTTGACCTGCTGCTCGAATATCAAACTACAGGTTGCTTTGCATTGTCAAAGCTAAATGATGAGGGAATTATTGCCGGTTGCGAGGGCGATATTGTGAGTCTTATCGGCATGGTTACTGCCATTCGAAAAACAGGACAGCCGGTATGGATGGCAAATCCATCGCAAATTGATGTTGAGAATTCACAATTAATATTAGCGCATTGTACTGTTCCGTGCGGTATGGCCGATGGCGTTCTGCTGGACACACATTTTGAATCTAATCAAGGGATTGGATTAAGCGGAAAAATGAAAGAAACAGATGTAACACTCTTCCGTTTGGGGGGCATAGAGCTGGACAAAAAGTTCGTATGCACCGGAAAGATAATTCCACACGAACAGAATCCCAATTTATGCAGGACGCAAATCAGAGTAAAAGTTGACGATAATGAAAAATTGAACGAATTATTAACCAATCCACTTGGTAATCACTTACTTGTTATCTATGGGAAAAATATTGATATTCTTGATGAGTTCCTTAATATTTAAGGCATATATCAAAAACAAATAATAGTATGAAACTGAAATTTTTATTAACTGCCGTAATTTTGTTAACCACATATAATCTTACCTATGCACAATCAAGAGAATTAACAATATTATATACAAATGATATTGAAAGCGTTTACGAACCCGTTGAGGCATTTTGGAATAAAGATATAGAATTAATTGGTGGGATTCCATACTTAGCAACATTAATTAAACAGGTTCAAGGCGAGGAGAAATTAACCTTTTTATTTGACGCAGGCGATATTTATACCGGTGCATTAGCTCAAGCAACCGAAGGAAAACTTGCTTTCGATATTTACAGTCATGTAGGATATGATGCGGTTAATATCGGTAACCACGAATTTGAATATGGATGGGAGACTCTAAATAGTGTTATGCCACGAGCAAACTTCCCATTTTTAAATGCAAATATTTATTATGAAAATACAGATATACAGTTTGCTCAACCTTACACAATAATAGAAAGGGATAATTTCAGGATCGGTGTAATTGGAATAATGGGAATTGATGCATTTATGAATACAATGAATGCTCAGCACCGAAAAGGCCTCGAGGTACGTGATCCGACCCCCATTGTTCAATATTATGTAAATCTTATAAAAGATGAAGTCGATTTAGTTATAGTATTAACCCATCAAAATAGACCCGCCCCCATGCAAACAGATAAAGAAGCAGACCCGGAAGTACAGCGAGGATTTGATGAAGATTATGAAATGGCAGGTAAGTTAAACGGGGTCGATATAATTCTCGGAGGTCATTCAGACAATGGATTATGGGAACCTGTCCGCCATCCTGATACAGGCATTATTATATGTCAAACTTTTGGACAAGGGAAGTATTTAGGATATTTAAAATTGTCAGTTAATAATGATAAGAATGAAATATTGGAAGGAAACCTAATACCTGTTGAATCGGTAAAATTGGAACCAGATAAAAAAATACTAAATATAATCGAGGATGCCCGAGATTCAGCAAAACACATTACAAAAGTCCTTGGTAAAATTGACAAATTTGCATTCCGTAAATATTACCGCGAGTCAAACCTTGGCAATTTATTAGCTGATATTTTAAGGACTACTGCAAAAAGTGATATTGCGGTTATTAATTCGGGCAGTCTTCGCGCAGATATAAACCCTGGAAAAGTAACTATTGAAGACCTAATTAATGTATATCCGTTTATTGGAAAATTCCATGTAGTTGAGATTCCCGGTGAAAATGTTATAAAGTTATTGGAGCATAGTTATAGTTTAGCTTATGGATTTAGTCAGATGTCAGGTGTAGAAACAATTTATGATGGAAGGGAACCAATTGGAAATAGACTAATAGAAGTAAAAGTGAATGGAGAATCTTTAGATCTAAATAAAAAATACACCGTTGCCTCAAGTGCCTTCGTAGCATATGGCGGAGATAATTATTCTATGCTAGCGGAGGGGAATCTTGTTTATAAAAGTGCTAATAGAAAAATTGATTATTTTATTGAATATTTTCAAAAAGAAAATAATATTAAAGTCCCTTCAGTAGGTAGGCAAATAGATATTGCTAGGCACAAAGAGTTAGAGAACTGATAATCTGATATTTCTGACAGTAAAATATTGAACGAATTATTAACTAATCCCCTTGGAAATCATTTACTTGTTTTATATGGAAAATATGTTAATATTTTAGATGAATTTTTAAATAAAAATTGGGATTAGAATTGTTTACAAACGTAATAGTACGAACACCGTGTAAAAATATTATAAAAGGTATAACGACTTCAAATGAAGGCGAACCAGATTATTTAAAAGCTATAAATCAGCATAAGAACTATATCAATGCTTTAAAATTATGTGGATTAGAAATTACTATTCTACCTGAAAAAGAAAATTTGCCAGATTCAACCTTCGTTGAGGATGTTGCACTATTGACACCTAATTGTGCAATTATTACCCGTCCTGGTGCTGCACCGAGACAGACAGAAGTAAAATCAATTAGAAGTGTTATTTACGATTTTTATGATGATATAGAAATAATTAAATCACCCGGAACTGTAGACGCGGGTGATATCATGATGGTTGGATCACACTATTATATAGGGTTATCTAAAAGGACTAACTCCGCAGGAGCAAATCAAATCATTAAAATTTTAGAGAAATATGATTTAACCGGCTCAACTGTACCAGTGAAAGATATGATTCATTTAAAATCCGGTGTTGCATATTTAGAGAATAACAATTTAGTTGTAGCTGGTGAATTCATAAATGAACCGGAATTTAAAAAATTCAACCTTATCAAAATTGATGCTGATGAGGTTTATGCGGCTAACTGCGTTTGGATAAATGATTATGTATTAATTGCCAAAGGCTATCCAAAAGCAAAAAAATCAATTGAACAAGCCGGATATAATACTATTGAATTAGGGATGTCTGAATTCAAAAAATTAGACGGTGGAATCAGTTGCCTATCTCTACGATTTTGATTTACCGATCACTTTAATAAATGGAATAACTAAAACTAATCCGGGGATAAAGAATAACGCCATCACCGGAAATACCAAATTGATTCCATAATTTTCAGCTATTAAACCGCCAATACTTGCGGCAAATGCTCCAACTCCAAAACTTAAGAAGAAACTGATTCCATAACTTAAACCGCGGTGCTTACTATGTGATATTTGCGCAATTAGCGAATTTCCAACAGGTTGCCATATAAAATGAGTAATCCCTAATAAAACTCCAAACATGACTAGTGGAATTCCTGTTGAATATCCCATAAATGCTAATAATGGAATATTCAATAATATGACCCATAATAATATTTTTGGTCTGCTATATTTATCTCCCAATGTTCCGCCAAGCATCTGCCCAATTATTCCGGATAAAAGCACTAAAGTTGTGAATAAACCTCCTCTAATTGTATCGGATAATGATGAAAATATATTACGTGTTTCCAAAGCAAAATGTGCCGGCATAAATGTGGTGAATCCGGCAAAAGCCAAACCAACCATCACTATCATTCCATAATATAACAATAACGCAGAGCGATTGGTTGCTTCGGGCTGAATATGGTCAACAATTTCAGGTTCCCTTTTCCGTGATGGAATTAATACCATCGTGGTTAAAGCCAATAACAACATTATGATACCCAACACTAAATAAGGCAATCTCCATCCGCTAAGAACTGTTAATGTTGCTCCAATTATTGGACCTAACGCTAAACCAATTGAACCCATAATACCATGAAATGCCATTCCTTTGCTGATCGATTTAATTCGGCGTGAGATTAAAGTTAGACCGGCCGGATGGTAAATACTGCTGAATAAACCCAACAACATTAATCCTGCGGTTAAAGTCCATAATGTTTGAGCCAAAATTATTATTATTATTGAAGCTGCAACACCAAATTGATATATTAATAATAACGTCCTGCCACCTAACTTTTTTTCCAACATTCCGGCCGGTAAAGCACCAAGACCAAACATAAACTGACTCGCAGTTGCAATTACTCCAAGCGTTGCTAAACCAACATCAAATTGTTTCTGTAATACTAATAGAATAGCGGGCAAAACAAGCATCACAGCATGTACCAATAAGTGACTAAACCCTGTGATAGTAAGAATTATTTTTTCGTTGTTATTCATTTATAAACAAAAAAAGCCCTCAATCGTTGAGAGCTTTTAATTTAAAATTTAGTAGTTATCGTTTTTCCCGAATTCGTGCTGCTTTACCTGTTAAACTCCGCAAATAATGTAGCTTTGCACGCCGTACTTTTCCACGTCGGATTACTTTTATGGAAGCAATCATTGGTGAATGTATCGGGAAAATCCTTTCAACACCAACCCCATTAGATATTTTTCGTACGGTAATTGTCTCTTCAATTCCGCCATGTTTCCGAGCTATTACTACACCTTGATATCGCTGCACACGTTCTTTTTCTCCTTCCACAACTCGCACATCCATGGAAATTGTATCCCCCGGGGCAAAATCAGGGATATTCGTTTTCAATAAATCTTTTGTTACATCTTCTATTTTATTCATTTTATCTTCTCCGTAAAATCACATTTCTCTAAATATTTTTTCCAAATATCAGGGCGTTTTGCTTTTGTTCGCTTTTTTCTCTGAGCATTTCGCCACTCATCAATTTTTTTGTGATGTCCTTCAATTAAGACATCCGGTACTTTCATACCTTCAAATTCACGCGGTCTCGTATAATATGGTGTATCTAATAGATCAGACGCAAACGTATCACTCATCGCCGAATCATATTTATTCAACACACCGGGAATCAACCTAACAATACTGTCAACCATCATCATAGCCGGAAGCTCCCCGGCTGTAACCACAAAATCACCGATTGAATATTCATGCGTTACATATTTCTCCATAACGCGTTCATCAATTCCCTTATAATGTCCGCAAATAAAAATTAACTTGTCAATTTGACTATTTTCCATAGCCAATTCATGTGTCCATTGGACACCTTGAGGTGATGGATATACTACGCGAACATCACTAGAACCTAATTGTTCTAAGCTATAATCAATTGCTTTGAACAGTGGTTCCATCATCATAACCATTCCTTCACCCCCACCAAACGGTTCATCATCAATTTGGCGGTAATTTCCTTTTGTAAAGTTTCTAAGGTTTACAACCTTAAACTCTACAACATCACGCTCAACAGCCTGCCTAAGCATGCTGTGTGCGATTAGACTATCAATTGTATCCGGTACAGGTGTAATTATTACAATCTGCTTCAATCCAGCAGACCATCCATCGGAGTAATTTCTATCGCTCTCTCATCATGGTAAATTGATTTTACTACTTCAGGAATTACCGGAATTAAAATTTCACGGTCATTGCTACGAATAACATAAATATCATTTATCGGCAACCATAATATTTCAATCAATTCACCAACAATATCACCATTGTCAGTAACAACTGTATAGCCAATTAAATCAGCAGAAACTTGATTGATCTCATCATCAATCGCAACGGAAACATATACAATCTTTCCTTTAATTGCTTCTGCTTCATTGCGTGAATCAATTCCCTTGAATACGCAACGAACTTGTTTGCCATCCCTAGCCTTGTCTAACAACTCAATTTGAGTACTCGATGTCTCAGAATCGCCTAAAAATATCGGTTTTTCCGATATATAATCTTCACAATATCTAGACAGAGGCGCTAACCGTACACCACCTTTCATCCCAAATGGTTTAGATACTTTTGCAATGGCAAACTTTTTTTCCATATTACTTAATCTTGCTTCTCGTTTTTATCGATAACATCTAAACGGGCGCGCTTTCCACCATTCTTTGCGTTAATTGCAAATAAAAGTGAACGCAGGGCAGAAATATTTCTACCTCGTTTTCCGATTACTTTTCCAAAATCGCCATCACCAACAGTCAATTCAAATATTATTTGTTGTTCGCCTTCAACAGCGTTAACATTTACTTCATCCGGTTTATCAACTAACTGTTTTACTACCGTTTCTATGAATTCCTGCATTACTACCTCCTATCGGTATCGATTATTTGTCGTCTTTGGCTTCGTCTTTCGACTTAGCATCTTTTGCACTCGGTTTCTTTTCAACTTTTTTCTTTGGAGTGCTTTTTTTTGTCGTCGTTACTTCTTTTGTTTCTACAGCTTCTTTTTCCTTTTCAGCTGGTTTATCTTCTACAACTTCTGCTTTTTTGGTCTCTTCTACTTTAGCTTCTTCCGCCTTTTGTTCAACTTCTTCTTTTTCCGACTCAGTTTTTTCTTCCACCTTTTCTTCAGTCTTTTCTTTTGCTTCTACTACCTCTTTTTTGTCCGGAGTTTTTTCGGATTCTACTTTTCCTTCAACTTCTTTTGAGTCAGTTTTTGCTTCGACTGATTTATCAGTTTTTTCTTTTTCAACTTGTTCTTTTACTAACTCATCACTAGCAACTTCTTTTACTTCTTCTTTCTCTGATTCTTTAGCTTTCTTTTTTGATTCTTTGTCAGCCGCTTCCAATTTTTCTTTAGCTTGCGCTTCTCTTCTTAGATCAAGTTTCTGTATTTCTTTTTCTATGGCTTTTTCATCTAGGCCTTGCTTCATTAGATGCCATTTCATTGAAATACCGGCCCTTTTCATCAATTTATGAGCTATCTCAGATGGTTGTGCACCTAATTGCAACCAATGAAAAATACGTTCTTCTTTGAGTTCAAAATTGTTTTCTTTATCTTTAGCAATTGGGTTGTACCATCCCAATTCCTCAATTGCTGCACCATCTCGTCGTTGACGTGAATCCATCACTACAACCCTATAAAATGGTCTATTTTTTCTTCCAATTCTCTTCAGTCTTATTCGTGTTGCCAAAAGTAATCTCCTCAGTTGTTTCCCATTAAGTTCATTGAATTTGCAGACATTCCTGATAATCCCGGTATTTTCATCTTACCCATATTTTTCATCATCTTTTTCATTTGGGCAAATTGCTTTAACAGCTGATTCACTTGTTGTACCGATCTACCTGAACCAAGTGCAATACGTTTCCTTCTGCTTCCATTAATTTCATGTGGATTTTGTCTTTCCCATGGCGTCATGGAATTAATAATTGCTTCTGTCCAAGTTAATTGTCTATCATCAATTTTTAGACCTTTTAGAGCTTTACGGTTCATACCGGGCATCATTCCTAATACTTGCTCCATTGGTCCCATTTTTTCCAGTTGTCTTAACTGGTTTTTAAAATCTTCTAAATCAAAATCATTTTTTCTAAATTTTTTCTCTAATTTTACGGCTTCTTTTTCGTCCATAACAGACTGGGCTTTTTCCACTAAAGACACAACATCGCCGAAGCCAAGTAATCTATCTATAATTCGTTGCGGTTCAAATAACTCAAGACCATCCATCTTTTCGGAAACTCCGACAAATTTAATCGGTTTACCGATAACTTCGGTGATCGAAATCGCTGCACCGCCTCGTGCGTCTCCATCTAATTTTGTAAGGATAGTTCCGGTAATATCCAAAACGTCAGAAAAAGCCAATGCTGAATTCACGGCATCTTGTCCAGTCATACTATCAACTACAAACAGAGTTTCATCTGGATTAGCAATTTTTGCAATTTCTTTAATCTCCGTCATCATCTCAGACTCAACATGTAATCTACCGGCTGAGTCTAAAATTACAATATCAATTTTTTCCGATTTTGCTTTCTTAATCGCATTTTTACAAATTTCTATTGGTTTTTTACTATTCTCAGAAAATACGGGAATGTTTATTTGTTTTCCCAATACCTGTAATTGGTCAATTGCTGCTGGACGATATACGTCTGCTGCGACTAACATAACAGATTTGCCGGATTTCTTAAGCCGATTCCCCAATTTAGCAGCTGTAGTAGTTTTTCCGGAGCCCTGCAATCCTGCTAATAGAATTACTGCCGGTTTACTCTTACTAAGTTCTAACTGAACCGGTTTATCACCTAATAACTTAATCAATTCATCGCGGATGATTTTTATAAATAATTCACCCGGTTTTACAGATTTTATTACCTTAGTTCCTTCTGATCTATCCTTCACTTTCTCAATAAAATCACGAGCTACTTTATAATTTACATCTGCTTCCAGTAATGCACGACGGATATCCCTCACTGTATGCTGAATATTATCATCGGTAATTTTACCGAGACCGCGTAAATTCCTGAAAACGGAATCAAATCTATCTGCTAATTGAGTAAACATTTTATTTCAAGTATTATTGAGCCTATAAATTTAATTGGAAATGTGCACTATATTCAATTATTTTTAATGAACATAATATCAACGGTTAAATAGTTAAAATATCAGTGTAAATTGATTAGTTTTAAATTCATCAAATTGAAAAAATATTTAACTTTTGACAGGTACGTGTAAAATAATATCAGCAATCTTTATTGTAATGCATAATACATTAATAAGAATTTTAATAATAGTTTTAGTATGTACATCCAATGGATTAAGTCAAGATTCTCTCCGATTAGTAAGTCTGTACAATTCCACCGGTGGACAAAATTGGATTAATAATATCAATTGGTTAAGCAGCTTGCCGGTTTCGGAGTGGCATGGAATAACAGTTCGAGATAGTTCGGTCATCGCTATTGAATTATCACGCAATAATTTATCAGGACAACTTCCGAAAGATATAGGTCAATTTGCAAACTTAGAAATTTTGAATTTGTCAGATAATGATCTATCAGGAGAAATACCGGATTCTATGAATAACTTAGTTACGTTAAAAACTTTAAATTTATCACACAATCATTTTAACGGTAATCTGACAAATATTTATGGAAGTGTGAAGTGTTTAATATCATTGGATATATCGTATAATAATTTTAATGGTAATATTCCAAAGAACTTGGGAAAAATGACTCAATTGGAAATACTCAATTTATCAGACAATAATTTTCAAAATAAAATTCCAATTGAAATATTTCGATTGCAAAAATTAGTTGAATTAAATCTACAGAATAATTCATTGACAGGCTCAATACCACGTCAAATTGGTAGTTGCCAAAATCTGCAGATTTTGGACCTATCGCGTAATGAACTAACAGGAAAAGTACCTAAAGAAATTGGCAAGTTAATAAATTTATCTCAACGACTGGCGCTTGACCACAACAACTTAAATGGATTGATACCAAAAGAAATTAGCTTGCTTTCAAAGCTTCAACATATTTGGCTAAATAACAATCAATTTTCAGGAATTCTGCCTTCCGAAATTGGCAAAATGAAAAGTTTGAGATCAATATTCATTTATCATAATAATTTTGTTGGACCTATTCCATTAACCATTGGAAATCTTCGAGAATTAGAAATATTTTATGGACAAAATAATTCTTTCGGTAGTAAAGTTCCTCAAGAATTTTGGTTCTTACCTAAATTAAAAATGTTGCGATTAGAGAATAATCAATTTTCAGGAATAATCCCGGGCGACCTAAGGATCCTAAAATCGATTCAGTCAATAAACTTAAGTAATAATCGCTTTGATTCAATATCAGACTCAATAGAATTCCCAAATTCCCTGCTATCATTCAATATATCAAATAATAAATTATTTTGCGATAATATTTATGACGAAACGGATAGTAATTCGACTGCTCCATTAGCAGGTAAAACAAATAAAATAATAGGAATAGGGCAACAAAATTGTGCTGAAAATTCGAAATCTTTTTTTTCAATAGGAACTGACAATATTGATTTTGAATATGTAATGACAGATTCTACTGTTGAACAACAATTTTGGATTGTTAGTAGTGATTCCATATCTAATAACTTATTTTTACGTCATTTTGATAATAATAATTTTTATCTTTCAGATTCTTTAGTAATAATCAATAAAAACGATACTGTTTTTGTTTCAGTAGCCTACTCACCAATTGATATTGACAATCATTTTGATGTATTAATCATTGAGGACATTGTTAATAAGAATAGTCAATTCATTTCTATTATTGGAGAAGGAGTTAAATCGTTAATCCCAGAAAGGGATATTTCAATTCCGTGGAAATTCAAACTTCATCCCATATCAATTAAAGCAGAGCCAGATACAATCAATATTCTTTATGATGTACCCGAAAAAAGCAATGTTAACATTACTATCTTCAATTTAGGTGGACGACCGATAAAAACTGTTATAGATGGTATAGTCGATATTGGGTTTCATTCTTATGATTGGGATGGTACAGACAGTAAAGGGATATCAATCGAGGGAGGCGAGTATTTATGCGTTATGCAAGCAGGCATGTTTATTCAAATACAACAAATATTACTATTATTATAAATTGCTTGTAACAATTTTATCATTTCATAATAAATTCTATTAACAATTATTAACTCAATATAACTTATATGGATAACTTTTACGATAAATATAGAAAACTTCGGAAAAATCAAAAAATTGATCTCACCGATATCGAGAATAGAACTAAAATAAATATTAAATATTTGAAAGCCTTAGAAACTGGTAATTTCGATTTAATACATGATCCCTATACAAAATTATTTTTTCGCGCTTATATAAATGAAATTGGTGCTGACCCCGATGTGGCAGTAAGCGAACTTTCCGAATATCTATTAAAAAAAGATACTTTCAAGTCTAAAGAAACTGAAAACATCAAGCAGGAAAGCAGTACATCTGAAGAAATCAAAAATGACATTTCAATTCCATCTGAGAAAAAAAGTAGAATTTTTCAAGATGTTACTTCGGGGATAGACAACAAAACAGTTAATAGACTGTCTAATATCCCACCAAATTTAATCAAGGGAATGCTCTTCCTCGTATTTTGGGTAATAATTTCTATTGGTTTTTTACTATTCTCAGAAAATACGGGAATGTTTATTTGTTTTCCCAATACCTGTAATTGGTCAATTGCTGCTGGACGATATACGTCTGCTGCGACTAACATAACAGATTTGCCGGATTTCTTAAGCCGATTCCCCAATTTAGCAGCTGTAGTAGTTTTTCCGGAGCCCTGCAATCCTGCTAATAGAATTACTGCCGGTTTACTCTTACTAAGTTCTAACTGAACCGGTTTATCACCTAATAACTTAATCAATTCATCGCGGATGATTTTTATAAATAATTCACCCGGTTTTACAGATTTTATTACCTTAGTTCCTTCTGATCTATCCTTCACTTTCTCAATAAAATCACGAGCTACTTTATAATTTACATCTGCTTCCAGTAATGCACGACGGATATCCCTCACTGTATGCTGAATATTATCATCGGTAATTTTACCGAGACCGCGTAAATTCCTGAAAACGGAATCAAATCTATCTGCTAATTGAGTAAACATTTTATTTCAAGTATTATTGAGCCTATAAATTTAATTGGAAATGTGCACTATATTCAATTATTTTTAATGAACATAATATCAACGGTTAAATAGTTAAAATATCAGTGTAAATTGATTAGTTTTAAATTCATCAAATTGAAAAAATATTTAACTTTTGACAGGTACGTGTAAAATAATATCAGCAATCTTTATTGTAATGCATAATACATTAATAAGAATTTTAATAATAGTTTTAGTATGTACATCCAATGGATTAAGTCAAGATTCTCTCCGATTAGTAAGTCTGTACAATTCCACCGGTGGACAAAATTGGATTAATAATATCAATTGGTTAAGCAGCTTGCCGGTTTCGGAGTGGCATGGAATAACAGTTCGAGATAGTTCGGTCATCGCTATTGAATTATCACGCAATAATTTATCAGGACAACTTCCGAAAGATATAGGTCAATTTGCAAACTTAGAAATTTTGAATTTGTCAGATAATGATCTATCAGGAGAAATACCGGATTCTATGAATAACTTAGTTACGTTAAAAACTTTAAATTTATCACACAATCATTTTAACGGTAATCTGACAAATATTTATGGAAGTGTGAAGTGTTTAATATCATTGGATATATCGTATAATAATTTTAATGGTAATATTCCAAAGAACTTGGGAAAAATGACTCAATTGGAAATACTCAATTTATCAGACAATAATTTTCAAAATAAAATTCCAATTGAAATATTTCGATTGCAAAAATTAGTTGAATTAAATCTACAGAATAATTCATTGACAGGCTCAATACCACGTCAAATTGGTAGTTGCCAAAATCTGCAGATTTTGGACCTATCGCGTAATGAACTAACAGGAAAAGTACCTAAAGAAATTGGCAAGTTAATAAATTTATCTCAACGACTGGCGCTTGACCACAACAACTTAAATGGATTGATACCAAAAGAAATTAGCTTGCTTTCAAAGCTTCAACATATTTGGCTAAATAACAATCAATTTTCAGGAATTCTGCCTTCCGAAATTGGCAAAATGAAAAGTTTGAGATCAATATTCATTTATCATAATAATTTTGTTGGACCTATTCCATTAACCATTGGAAATCTTCGAGAATTAGAAATATTTTATGGACAAAATAATTCTTTCGGTAGTAAAGTTCCTCAAGAATTTTGGTTCTTACCTAAATTAAAAATGTTGCGATTAGAGAATAATCAATTTTCAGGAATAATCCCGGGCGACCTAAGGATCCTAAAATCGATTCAGTCAATAAACTTAAGTAATAATCGCTTTGATTCAATATCAGACTCAATAGAATTCCCAAATTCCCTGCTATCATTCAATATATCAAATAATAAATTATTTTGCGATAATATTTATGACGAAACGGATAGTAATTCGACTGCTCCATTAGCAGGTAAAACAAATAAAATAATAGGAATAGGGCAACAAAATTGTGCTGAAAATTCGAAATCTTTTTTTTCAATAGGAACTGACAATATTGATTTTGAATATGTAATGACAGATTCTACTGTTGAACAACAATTTTGGATTGTTAGTAGTGATTCCATATCTAATAACTTATTTTTACGTCATTTTGATAATAATAATTTTTATCTTTCAGATTCTTTAGTAATAATCAATAAAAACGATACTGTTTTTGTTTCAGTAGCCTACTCACCAATTGATATTGACAATCATTTTGATGTATTAATCATTGAGGACATTGTTAATAAGAATAGTCAATTCATTTCTATTATTGGAGAAGGAGTTAAATCGTTAATCCCAGAAAGGGATATTTCAATTCCGTGGAAATTCAAACTTCATCCCATATCAATTAAAGCAGAGCCAGATACAATCAATATTCTTTATGATGTACCCGAAAAAAGCAATGTTAACATTACTATCTTCAATTTAGGTGGACGACCGATAAAAACTGTTATAGATGGTATAGTCGATATTGGGTTTCATTCTTATGATTGGGATGGTACAGACAGTAAAGGGATATCAATCGAGGGAGGCGAGTATTTATGCGTTATGCAAGCAGGCATGTTTATTCAAATACAACAAATATTACTATTATTATAAATTGCTTGTAACAATTTTATCATTTCATAATAAATTCTATTAACAATTATTAACTCAATATAACTTATATGGATAACTTTTACGATAAATATAGAAAACTTCGGAAAAATCAAAAAATTGATCTCACCGATATCGAGAATAGAACTAAAATAAATATTAAATATTTGAAAGCCTTAGAAACTGGTAATTTCGATTTAATACATGATCCCTATACAAAATTATTTTTTCGCGCTTATATAAATGAAATTGGTGCTGACCCCGATGTGGCAGTAAGCGAACTTTCCGAATATCTATTAAAAAAAGATACTTTCAAGTCTAAAGAAACTGAAAACATCAAGCAGGAAAGCAGTACATCTGAAGAAATCAAAAATGACATTTCAATTCCATCTGAGAAAAAAAGTAGAATTTTTCAAGATGTTACTTCGGGGATAGACAACAAAACAGTTAATAGACTGTCTAATATCCCACCAAATTTAATCAAGGGAATGCTCTTCCTCGTATTTTGGGTAATAATTATAATCGTAATACGGGATATCACACTCAATAATAAAAATGAATTAACAAATTTAAAAACCGAACAAATTGATAATAACATTACAAGCTTTACAAATTTTCAACAAATACAAACAGATTTTCTGGAGATAAGCTCTCTACAGACTGTAATTGAACAATCACTTCCACTAATTATTAAGATTGTTTCAAAAAATGTCCTTGGGATTGTATCTGAACAAGATTCATTAGAAGTAAAATCATTTTCAATTACTTCAGGAGATCAAAAAACGTATACATTTGAGGCAAATCTTGATATATTGTTAAATCACTCCGAAGGAGTCACAGTGTTTGTGAACGGAGACGCAATTCAAGAAATCAGATCTCAAAATACACCAGTTCGATTGATATTTTCTATTGAACCAAAGTCCGTTACTATAAAACACTACTCAAAAGTAGGCTAATTCTACCCACAAAATAATCTTTAGCTCCTCTCTCTAATAAACCAGAGATTATAAATATTTTTAAAATAATTATTGACTAAAGTGGTTTATCTAACTAATATTGTGGGTAATTGTGGGTAATAATCCCTATTATAACTGGTGAAATGGTGATAAAAACAATACAAAACTCATTTTTTGGTCAATATTCCTATTCGATTGATACGAAAGGTCGAGTGAACGTTCCTGCAAAATTTCGCCAAGTTTTATCAAGTGATAATGATAAAACATTTATAATCACACGAGGAGAAGATCGTTGTATTTGGGTCTATCCTTTGGTTGTATGGCAAGAAATTACAGAAAAATTAAGTAAATTATCTGCGGTTTCACCAGACAACCGTCATTTTATTCGAAAAACAGCACGCTATGCATCTCTTGTAGAGTATGATAAACAGGGACGTATCATACTTACTAAGCCCCTTATTGATTATGCAGGGCTTGATAAAGAAGTTTATATAATTGGTGCATTAAACAAGCTAGAAATATGGAATCCGGAGACTCTTAACAAAGTAGATTCTGATGATACCAATATTGATGCTGCTACCCTCCACGAGCTGGCAAAAGATATAATATTATGACCTCCGGTGGCACAAACACCATTATGGAGCATACACCGGTAATGGTCTCGGAAGTGATGTCACACCTCGTAACCAATTCAAGCGGAATATATATTGATGGGACAGCTGGTCTTGGGGGGCACTCTGTGAAAATTCTATCATTATTGGGTAAAAATGGTCATTTAATAGGAATTGATCGTGATGACGAAGCATTAACTATTGCCGAAAAACAGCTTGCCCTAATAGGTAAAAACTTTTCGTTATATAATCAAACCTATGCTGAAATTGATGTGCTTAAAAAGGAATACGGCGAGCAATCCATAAGCGGCATTTTACTTGACTTGGGTTTATCGTCTGCACAACTAAACGACCAATATCGTGGATTCACTTTTAACGGTGACGGTGCACTGGATATGCGATTTAATAAACATTCAGGTAAGACTGCCGAGCAAATTTTATCATCTAAAACTGAAGTAGAAATTGCAGATTTTATATATCTTTATAGCGAAGAGCGATATGCAAAAAAAATTGCTTATAATATTAAACGAGCTGAAAAAATGGTGACAGTTGATGACTTGAGAGAAGCCATAAGATTATCAACACCACCTAATAAAAGAAATCGCACATTTGCACGCGTATTTCAAGCAATCAGGATTGTGGTTAATGATGAATTAAATCAATTAACATTATTTTTAGATAATTTTATCAATTTGTTATGTGTCGGTGGTAGAATAGTAATTATTAGCTATCATTCTCTTGAAGATCGTCTTGTAAAACTTGCATTCAAAAAGTTAAAACTAGAAAACCATTTTTTAATATTGACCAAGAGGCCTCTGATAGCAACGAATGAAGAGGTTGCCAAAAATAGTCGCTCAAGAAGCGCAAAACTTCGCGCTGGAGAACGAATAAAGTAATGGTAAAACAAAAGTCAAAATTTAATCCGCGTAAACAAAGACAATTTCTCCGTTCAACAATTCCTTTTACTATAGTTATTGCTGCAATCTCCGGCTTAATTGCTTATTTGTGGATTTCTTCAGAAGTTGATGAGACTTTAAATGAGCTTGAAATTCAGCAAGCTGCAGTTGTTGAGCTCAACAACGATATCGGCAATCTAAAAGATGATATTGAATATTTAGAACGTGTTGACGTTTTAACTGCCCGCGCAAAAAATGAATTGGGGATGGTTTTTACCGCACCTGAAACAATTGCGATATATGTAGATGAATCAACTCTAGTCGAGGAATAATGACTAGAATTTATCAACAATATCAGAGGCGCATTTCTTTCCTATCATTACTTGTAATTCTTGCTTGGAGTGGATTGGGTTATCGATTATTCAACATTCAACTTGCTAGTACGGAAAAATTTAATAAGCAAGGTCAGAATCAAGGCCAAACAAAGGAGATTTTATCTGCCCTAAGAGGTAATATTTTCGATTCAAAAGGGATACCGTTAACGCGCAATATTATTCATTATACTATTGCTGCTGATCCTTCTAAGATTCAAAATAAAAGAAATGTTGCTAAAGAACTCTCAAAAACAACCGGAAAACCAGCTAATCACTATATTAAAAAGCTCGATGGGAAGAATAATTTCGTCTATCTAGAACGAAATCTACAGAAAAAATATGCACAACCACTTATAGATAAAAATATTGATGGAATTATAATAAATAGACTAGCACACCGATCATATCCTCAAGATAATATTGGTGGACAATTAGTTGGATTTACAAATGTTGATGATACCGGTTTAGCAGGTATAGAATATGTTTATGATAAGCAACTCACCGGCATTGATGGTTGGATAGTAAAACAGCGCAGTGGTTTGGGGAATATTAATTTGAATAATAATTACCCAAAAAAAGATCCTGTTGACGGTGCAGATATTCTTCTAACAATAAATATTGAATACCAATCTGTTTTACAAGAAGAATTATCTAAACAACTAAAGAAAACCAATGCAATAAGTGCCTCCGGTGTGATAATTGATCCACAAACAGGCGCAATACTTGCAATGGCATCGGTTCCCGATTTTAATCCTAACCAACCAAATAAATCTGCTACAGAAAATCAAAAAATTCGTGCTTTTACAGATCAATTTGAACCTGGATCAACATTTAAAATAGTGGCTGCAACAGCGGCGATTGATCAAAATTTAGTAAAAACCGAAGATGAGTTTGACTGTGAGAATGGTACGTTCAAATACAAATCAGTAACTATTAATGATCATAAACCACACGGTATGTTAACTTTTGGAGAGATTGTTGA
Source organism: uncultured bacterium (assembly GCA_964634215.1). Taxonomy (GTDB): domain Bacteria; phylum Fidelibacterota; class Marinisomatia; order Marinisomatales; family JAHJCW01; genus JAHJCW01. Next base: position 84,447 of record CAZWKR010000002.1, on the reverse strand, counting down.
AAAATCAAGCAATATTGGGATAATTAAAATTGCTTCGCGGATCGGAGATAAATCTCTTTATAATTATGCACAAGATTATGGATTTGGATCTACTACAAATATTGGATTAAGTGCTGAGTCAAGTGGGACACTTCACAAATTGAGTAACTGGAGTCAAATATCATTGGCTGAGATTTCCATGGGCCACGAAATAGGAATAACCGCATTACAATTAGCGATGGCGTATGGTGCGGTGGCAAATGGTGGAATATTACTAAAGCCATATATAATAAATAATATCAATACGATAGCTGGTAACTCAATATACTCTGAAGAACCTAAAGTCATTCGAAAAATTGCCAATAACAAAGTAATGGCTCAGTTATCTCGATTATTAGTCAGGGCAGTAAAAACAGGTACAGGAATTGAAGCTGATATACCAGGTTGGCAGGTAGCAGGCAAAACTGGCACAGCACAAAAATATTTTGATGGAGCATATTCTCATACTAAATTTATTTCTAATTTTGTTGGATACTTACCTGCGAGTAATCCACAATTATTGTGTGTCATTACACTTGATGAACCAAAATTAGGATATCACTGGGGCGGAACTGGAGCTGCCCCCGTATTTAAACGTGTCATGGAACGTATTATTAATCTTGATGATTCAATTCAAATGCCAATGAAAATCATTAATGATTCCTCGAATAAAGCACCAATGTTAGTTGATAAGAAATTTTTCAGATCAAATAAAATACGAAAAAATGAACCTATTCTGCTTTCCTCATTTGCCATTGAGCCTGTGTCGGCTCCTTTATCTAAAGATATAAAAAAGACTAAAACAAAAATAGTAATTCCAAATGTGAGAGGTATGAGCTTAAAAAAGGCTATAATTACTCTTCAAAGTTCTGGATTAGAATCAAATTTTGCTGGTTCTGGCACAGTTGTGTGGCAATCACCTAAACCAGGTACAATTTCTATGATAGGAACAATTTGTTCGATTGGATTAGAATAAAATGTTATTAAATAAAATCATAAAGCACGTTATTTCTAACAACGAACAAATTCCAAATATTGAGGTCAATGGATTATCTTTAGATTCGAGAACAATTGAAAAAGGTAATCTATTTGTTGCAATCCCAGGGACTGATTTCGATGGTCATGATTATATTCAACAAGCTGTTAATAGAGGTGCCGCAGCTGTTATTACTAATGGAAGAGATATTGGACCACTTCCTGTCCCACAAATTAAAGTTGCAAATCCACGCAGGGCTGCTTCTATAATAGCAGCAGATTATTATGGACATCCTACGCGAGCGTTAACAATTATAGGAATAACTGGTACCAACGGAAAGACAACTACTGCATCATTAATTTATTCAATTTTTTCAACAGCCGGTATTAAAATTGCCCAAATGGGTACATTTGGTTTAATTGCCGATGGATTCGTCACTAAAAGAGATTTAACTACTTCTGACCCGATAAAATTACATAGACAATTTTCCGAACTATTGGCAAATAAGTTCACTCACGTTGTGATGGAAGTCTCATCTCATGCACTAGATCAATACCGTGTGGCTGACGTCGCTTTTGATTATGGAGTTTTCACAAATCTTACGCAGGAACATTTAGATTATCACAAAACTATTGAAGATTATTTTCACGCTAAATCAAGATTATTCAAGATGTTGCCAATTGCAAGCACTGCCATATTAAACATTGATGATCATTACGGTAAAATATTAGAGAATGATTGCATAGCACCTGTTATTGCAACATCTCAAACGCAACAAAGAGATGTTTATTTTGAATCACATCATATTTCTTTGAATGGAATAGAAGGTGTTATACAAGCCGCTAATCAACAATATGATATCAACTCATCATTGATAGGAAAATTTAATTTAGACAATATTTTAGCTGCTGTTGCGGTTGCTCATTCTGCAAATATCGCAAAAAGTGATATCATTAGCGGGATTGCTGCTTGCGATAATGTGCCGGGAAGAATGGAGTCCTTTGTGACAAAAAAGGACGGATTAGTAATAATTGACTATGCTCACACTCCCGATGCATACGAGAAAGTATTAAGTACTATTCGTGGACTTTCCTCCGAAAATTCAGAGATCACATTGGTTTTCGGTGCCGGTGGCAACCGCGATAAAACCAAACGGCCGGTAATGGGTTCTATCGCTGAAAAATATGTTAACAAATGCTTTATCACACCCGACAATCCACGATTTGAATCTGTAAACGATATTAATGATCAAATAATTAGCGGTTTTAAAGATAATAATTATGAAGTTTTTACGGAACGCGGCGATGCAGTTCGTAAGGGTTTAGAAAAATTACAAAATAATGATGTTTTAGTGATATTAGGCAAAGGACGAGAAGAATACCAAGACGTGAATGGTGAAAAACAATATTATTCTGATATAGAAATCATTAAGGAATTTGTAAAATGAGAATCACTTTGCCAGAACCAAAACGATTCTCTAAAGTGTTTAAAAATGTTACAAACATACCTTTTACAGGTAATATAACTGGCATTAGTACGGACAGCAGGGAGTGTATTGAAGGCGATTTATATATCGCAATTAAAGGTGAAAATGTAGATGGTTATCAATTTATTAAAGATGCGCAAAAGAACGGGGCAATTGCTGCATTAGTTAATGAATCCAATAACTCAATTAACGATATTCAACAAATTGTTGTAGAAAATTCTGTTTATACTATTGGATTAATTGCCAATGCATGGCGGAAAAAATTCAATATTCCTATTATAGGGATAACCGGTTCTAATGGGAAAACCACGACTAAAGATTTAATGAGGCATATTCTAAAGTCAAAATATAATGTTCATTCTACTAAAGGTAATTTTAACACTTCAGTTGGCGTACCGTTAACTCTACTTCAATTACAAGGAAAACATAACTTTAGTGTTATCGAAATGGGTGCGAATCAATCCGGTGATATTAAAACGCTTTGCCAAATTGTAGAACCTACGGATGGTCTAATCACAAACATAGCACCTGCTCATTTAGAAGGTTTTGGATCTATTGAAATGGTCGCGCAGGAGAAATCTGAATTATTTACATATTTAAGTAATGGTACAGCTTTTAAAAATATATCCGACGACTGGATTAGTACTTTTACTACAAATTCACATTCAAAAACCTACGGTTGTACCACAGGATGCAATTTTAGTGCAGAATGCTATCGCGAATCCAATGGTAATATCATTTTAATTATAAATACTAAAGAAATAAATACAAATTCACAAAATATCGTTTTTGCTAAAAATATTTTAGCTGCATCTGCTGTGGCAAACTCATTCGATATTGATTGGAATACTATTAAGGATAGAGTCTTATCATTTATACCAACTTATGGCAGAGGTGCGATAGTAATGTATGAAAATATTACTGTAATCGACGATACATATAATGCCAATTATATCTCCACATTAGCAGCAATAGAACATTTATCTCAATATCCCACAAAAAATGGACGACGAATATTTGTTTTTGGTGATATGGCAGAGTTGGGTCATTCTTCGAAAATTTTTCATCAAAAAATTGGTGAAAAATGCTTGGAAAATAATTTAGATGCAGTTTTTACGGTTGGTACGCAAACCAAAATAATGGATAATATTTTAGATACACTAAACTATCATAAGCATTTTGATAGTAAAGAACAATTATCTGAAGAATTAATTAATTATAAAAAAAATGATGATATCATTTTATTTAAAGGATCACGCAGTATGGAAATGGAAAAAATAATTCAGGAGGTTTTCAAGAAATAATGTTATATCACCTTCTATTTCCATTGTCTGATACTTGGTCGCCGCTGAATCTAATTCAATACATTACATTTAGATCGGTAATGGCGGCGATATTTGCGTTGGTCATAAGCTTCCTCATAGGTCCTTGGGTTATTCGTCAATTGGCTCACCATCAAATTGGCGAAGAGATAAGATCCACGGGACCGCGATCTCACCAGATCAAAAAGGGCACGCCAACAATGGGAGGAGTCTTGGTACTCACCACTATACTCCTCCCTACCCTCCTTTTTGCACAATTGGATAATATCTATATCCAAATAATTGTAATCGCCACTTTATGGATGGGATTTTTTGGATTTATAGATGATTATTTAAAAGTCATTAAAAAGAAGGAATCGGGATTAATTGCCCGTTATAAACTGGCAGGTCAAATCACCCTTGGAATTATAATCAGTGCCTGGATGTTTTTCCGACCTGAATTTGCCGATTTATGGAGTTATACGTCTGTACCATTTTTTAAGAATTACGTATTGAACCTGGGATGGTTCTATCCAATTATGATAATATTAGTTATAACTGGTACATCAAATGCAGTCAATTTAACTGATGGTTTAGACGGGTTGGCTTCTGGTTTACTCGCTATAGCGTTTGTTGTATTTGCAGGGATCGCCTATGTCTCAGGACGTGTTGACTTTTCAAATTATTTAAATATTGTATACCTGCCAGGAGCGGGAGAACTAACAATTTTTGCTGCGGCAACAGTAGGAGCATGTGTCGGATTTTTATGGTTTAACTCTGCTCCAGCCTCCATTTTTATGGGTGATATCGGATCACTTTCCACGGGCTCCGCTCTCGGCACAATGGCAGTCTTGTTAAAAAAAGAATTGCTATTATTTATTATTGGCGGTGTTTTTGTTTGGGAGGCACTTTCAGTTTTATCACAGTGGAGTTATTTTAGATACACTAAAAAGCAAACCGGCACGGGGAAGCGATTATGGAAAATGGCTCCAATTCATCATCATTTTGAATTAAAAGGATGGCCAGAAACTAAAGTTGTAGCACGATTCTGGATAATTGGCTTATTACTTGCATTGTTTTCACTTACAACGTTTAAGATCCGATGAGTAGAGCAGAAAGAAATATTAGTGATATACAAAATCGTTCCATATCCGTTATTGGACTAGGACAGAGTGGTATTGCAATAGCGCGATTGGCAAAATATTTGGATTCAAAAGTTTTTATTAGTGACAGTTCTGAGTCATATTTAGTTAAACAAAATTTAGAATCATTACAATCCATTGGTATTGATGGTGAGATTGGCGGTCATAGTGATAAAATTTTTAATACAGACTTAATGGTTATTTCACCTGGAGTTGCCGCTGGCTCGCTAATCATTTTAGAAGCACAAAAACGTAGTATTAAAGTTATCGGAGAAATTGAATTTGCAAGTCTATTTACAAATTCCCTCATAATTGGAGTTACTGGTTCCAATGGAAAATCCACAACTGTCAATGCTCTTGTTGAAATGTGTCAAACAGATAAAATACATGGAGTTCTAGCGGGAAATATAGGTGTACCATTCTCTGGGAAAGTTCTAGATGAATTACAAAATCCCGATTCCAAACGAGTATATATACTTGAAATATCAAGTTTTCAGATGGAGTTTATTGAGCATTTTCATCCGTTTATATCCATATTTCTAAATATTTCACCTGATCATTTAGATCGTCATAAAACTTTTGATAACTATTTAAAAGCAAAACTTAGATTAGCTGAAAACCAAACTGAAAAAGATTATTTAATATTTAATGCTGACGATCAATTTTTAATAGATGCGTTTAAAACACATAAAGCCAATAAACTGACATTCGGTCCAGAATATTCCGATCTTAGTTTATATAGTGTTAACAATTCAAAAATTATTAATAGAGAGTACGCCACACTCACACAACTCAAGAACATTGGGTTGCCTGGGCAGCATAATATTTACAACCTCCTTGCTGCTGCCTCAGGCGCCCATTACTTGGGGATTTCAGATGCAAAAATTGCTAATGTTATGCAATCATTTAAGGGAATCCCACATCGATTAGAATACATTACAAAAATAAATGGAATCGAGTACATAAACGATTCAAAAGCAACAAATATAGATGCAGTAAAAGTTGCAATTGAAAGTTACGAAAAACCAATTATTCTAATATTAGGTGGTTTAGCAAAAGGTAACGATTTTGCCGAATTATTGATATTTAGAAACAAGATTAAGCATATTATTACATACGGTGATGCTCGAGAACTAATTCATAAAGAGTTATCTACCAAATATACAGTTAGTAAAACTGAATTGTTGCAAGATGCAGTAAAACTAAGCGTTCAAAAAGCTGATAGAGGTGAAATTGTTTTATTATCTCCAGGATGTGCTAGCTTCGATCAATTTAAGAATTTTGAGGATCGTGGAATTAAATTTACTCAATGGGTAAGAGAATTGAGCAAATGAGACAATTAGATATAACCAAGAAACGATTTGATCAACCATTGCTATGGTCTGTAATTGCGCTAATTGTAATTGGCACAGTTATGCTTTACAGTTCTAGCACTTCACTTTCGCTAGTCAAAACCAATGGTCAGACCGATACTTTTTTCATCATAGCCCATTTAAAAAGATTAATAATCGGTGTCTTAGCATTAGGATTTTTTATGTTATTCGATTACCGTAAATTAAAGTTCTTAGCCCCATTTTTAATTGCCATTGCGGTAATGCTTCTTATTTATACTAAAGTTTGGTATTTACTTAATGGAATCTCTTCGCCTGGACGATGGTTATACTTAGGGACTTATTCGCTACAAACTTCCGATATTGCCCGCATTGCATTAATAATATACCTTGCAGCATTCATGGCAAAAAAGAAGAATCAAATTGATGATTTTTATTCAGGATTTTTTCCTCCTTTACTTATAATGTCACTCTTAATAGGACTTATTATACTACAGCCTGATTTTAGTACGGGTATCATGCTTTGCATAATAGGAACCATGATGTTATTTATTGGCGGCGCACGTTTTATTCAGCTGACTGCTGCTGGCGCTGTTGCAGCATTAATAACAATTCCGCTAATGCTATCTGTACCATATAGTAGATCACGAATTATGTCGTGGTTAGGCGGTAATGAAGATGTCGTTGGTGCTGGTTATCAAATTACTCAATCATTGATAAGCCTGAGTAATGGTGGTTTATTTGGAATGGGCTTGGGTAATAGTATCGCAAAAAATCAATTTTTACCTACTCCACATACAGATTTCATTCTAGCTATAATTGGAGAAGAAATCGGTTTGATTGGAACACTAATTCTTCTTACTATATTCTTAATAATTTTCCAACGCGGAATCAAAATTGCAAAAGAATCAAATGATTCTTTTGGTGTACTTCTTGCTCTGGGTTTGTCTTTTAGTATTATACTATATGCATTTGTTAATGCAGCAGTCGTAACTAATATTTTTCCTGTTACCGGTCTTCCAATGCCTCTTGTCAGCTATGGAGGGTCAAGCGTTTTAACCAATATGATTGCTCTCGGAATTTTGCTGAATATCAGTCAATCTAAACGATCTGTAACTCATGATCAGGGATGGAAACCAAGTTACAATGGATAAACAATTCACAGTTATAATTGCCGGCGGAGGTACAGGTGGACACTTGTATCCGGCAATAGCTATTGGTGAATCAATGCAGAAAAAACATCCAAATATCAAAGTGCATTACATAGGATCAAAATTTGGTATAGAAGCAACAGTTTTACCGGTAAAGGCCCTTCCGCATACCCTATTACCAATTCGAGGATTACAGCGGGGATACAGTTTACAAGCATTTTCAAGAAATATATTACTGCCATGGCGCTTATATAACTCAATGAGGATTGCCAAAAAAACCATTAGAATACTTGAACCAGATGTAATTGTTGGAACAGGCGGCTATGCAAGTGCGATTCCATTAAAAATAGCGGTAAAACGAAATATTCCGATTGTGTTACAAGAGCAAAATTCCCATCCGGGGTTAACAACTACTTATTTTGCTAATGAGGCAAAACGAATTTGTATCGCATTTGATGCAGCAAAAGATGAACTGAACGGTAATACCGTATTAACAGGTAACCCTATTCGCGCAAACATCCAAAATGGTGACAGAAAAAAAGGTGGTTTATTATTTGATTTGAATCCAGAACAAAAAACTATATTTTTATTCGGAGGAAGTCAGGGTTCAGCATTTTTAAACAAAATTATGAACAAATGTATAGCTATGTTTGATTCAGAAAAAATACAAATTCTTTGGCAAACAGGACAGAATCAGTATGAACAGTTTAAACATTTAGATTCATCACTCATAAAAGTACGACCATTTGTCCATAATATGCGGGAAGCTTATGCAATATCTGATTTAATAATTTCCCGAGCGGGCGCATTAACTTTATCAGAAATAACTGCATGTGGGAAACCTAGTATTTTGGTGCCTTTCGCCCACTCTGCCGGTGATCATCAAACTAAAAATGCAGAATCTATAGTACAAGCAAATGCTGCATTATTATTACCTGAGAAGGAATTAACTACTCGACAACTATTCCGGACCACAATCAGTATTTTATATGATGATAATAAATTAGACAGTATGTCAAATAATGCAAGAAAAATAGGTATACCGGATGCTACAAATAAAATAATAGATCAAATTTTAGAGGTAGTAAAAACAGATGTTTAGAAAAGTAAAAAAAATTCATTTCGTAGGAATTGGTGGAATAGGTATGAGTGGAATCGCTGAATTACTGCTGAACCTAGATTTTGAGATTAGTGGTTCAGATATTCAAGATTCCGAAATAATACAGAATCTAATTACAAAGGGTGCTAAGATAAATACTGACGGGCACAAGGCTGAAAATGTTGGTGATAGTGAAGTGTTGGTCTATTCAAGTGCTGTAAAAGAAACTAACCCTGAAATACTTAAAGCTAAAGATAGAGGAATTCCTGTTATTCGTCGTGCAGAAATGCTTGGAGAACTTATTGCAGTTAAGGAAACATCCATCGCTGTTAGCGGTACTCATGGAAAAACATCTACTAGTTCCATGGTTGGAAGCTTACTAAATGCCGCAGATTACGATCCAACATTAGTAGTAGGGGGGTTAGTAAAAACTATTGGTACCAATTCATTATTAGGTCTTGGTGATATAATAATTGTCGAAGCAGATGAATTTGATCGCAGTTTTCTGGCTTTACGTCCAACGATTTCAATTGTAACCAATATTGAACTTGAACACACAGATTGCTATGCTAATATGGAAGAATTACAAAATGCATTCATCCAATTTTGTAATTCAGTTCCATTTTATGGTGGCGTAATTGTTTGTTTGGACTCACCCGGTGTTCGTGGAATTATTGCAGATATTCATCGTCCTATAACAACATACGGAATTTATAGTCAAGCTGATTATCGTGCAGAAGATATTCAATTTAAAAATAATTCGATTACTTATTCTGCATATTATCATCATGATAAATTGGGGCAAATAAAATTAAATGTTCCAGGTCAATATAATGTACTCAACTCCTTAGCAGCAATTGCCGTAGGAATGGAAATGGAAATTCCATTTAGTATAATAGAGAAAGGTTTACTCGAATACGAAGGCGTAAGACGTCGTTTTGAAATTAAGGGTATTGTAAATGATATTATGGTAGTGGATGATTATGCCCATCATCCAACAGAAGTTTCAGCAACCCTTGACGCGGCACGAAGCGGTTGGAATAAAAGAATTGTAGCAGTATTCCAACCACACTTATACACAAGAACACGGGATTTTTATAGTGAGTTTGCTGAATCATTTCTAAATAGCGATATATTAATTGTGACAGATATATACCCTGCTCGTGAAGATAAAATAGACGGTATTGATGGAAATTTAGTTGCCCAAGCGGCTAAGAAATTGGGCCATAGGCATGTGCATTATATCCCTAATGAAGATGATCTAAATGAGAAATTGGACGAAATAACACAACCAGATGATATGGTAATCGGTATTGGTGCAGGAACAATATGGCGCTACATAGAAAATTATTTTAATCACTTAGAAGATATAAATAAAGATAATTAATGGATTTAGACCAGTTAAAAGATATGCTAAACGGTAAAATTATGGAAAATGAATCGATGGTAAATCATACTTCGTATGGAATTGGTGGACCTGCATTGGCATTTATTGAACCAAATTCCGTAGATGATTTAAAACTAGTTAAATCATTTTCAGAAAAAAATAAAGTTCCTCTTTATTGTATTGGGAGTGGTTCAAATTTGCTTGTATCTGATAAGGGTGTAGATGGATTTGTTGTATCATTAGAAAAATATTTTAAATATTTAACATTTGACAAAAACAAATGTCACGCAGCAGCCGGTATAAAATTGTCGAAACTAGTTAAAGAAAGTATTAAGCAGAACTTGATTGGACTTGAGACTCTAATCGGTATTCCAGGTACTTTAGGTGGGGCATTGATTATGAATGCGGGTGCTTTTGGAAATGAAATATCCAATTATTTGATCAGTATAGAATTACTAAACAGCAAAAATACAGTTGAGAAAAAATCTGCTAATGAAATTGAATTTAAATATCGTTCTTCTACTTTTGATAAAGATGAAATAATTCTAAATGCAGAATTTCGTCTAGAAAGAGCTCCTCAAACCAAGATAATACAAAACCGTGATATAGCGAATACCAAGAGGAAAAGCACACAACCTCTAAAGTCTCGTTCTGCGGGTAGTGTTTTCAAAAATCCTAAAGACTTCTCAGCAGGTTATTTAATTGATCAAGCGGGATTAAAGGGAAAATCAATTGGTGGTGCGATGGTCTCAGATATTCATGCGAATTTTATTATTAATCAGACTGGTGCTAAAGCCGATGATATTGTACAACTTGTTAAAATTATTCGAGATACAATTTTAAAAAAGTATTCGATAGCTCTCGAATTAGAAATAACTACGTTGGGATTTTCAAAAGGAACTTTTGATGCATAAATATCTCAAAAGTATAATTAATAGCATAATTGCCATCAGCATACTAATTGTTATTGGAACATTGATCTGGGGAAGTTTTTCATGGGCAGAATACACGCAATTATTCAATAATCCTAATTTTGTTATAACAGGGAATTCAATTGTCGATGAATCCGAGTACAAATCATTTTTATTAAAAGAAGATGGTTCTAACATTTTTGCTGAAGATTTATCTGCGATTTCAAATAGGATCGAAGAACATCCTTACGTTGCTGGAGCACGTGTAAGCAAGCAATTTCCAAAAGGTATTTTAATAGAAGTATCTGAAAGATACCCGGTAGCACTGATTAATGATAATCCACTATTACTTATCGATAATAATAATACTGTGTTACCTTTTAGAAATAATTCTTTTGACTTTCAAATACCCATTTTGTCAAATTTTGAGATTACGGATGATTTATTTCCAGTTGGAAAACAAACTTTATCCTCTGTTGCAATTAATGTAGTCCAATTTCTTAACCGAATTAAAAAAGAATATCCACAACTATATCAAAACTTATCTGAGGTAAGATTAAGTAAGTATAATGATTATGAGTTAATTCTTGCCGAAGAGCCAACAAAAATAGTGATAGGCAAATATATGTCATGGTCAAAAATTTTGGTACTTAAAGAATTTGAGAAAAGTGTTAGAAATCAGAAATTGCTAACAGATTATGCATACCTTGATCTACGGTACGACAACCAGGTGATAACAAAGGAACGACAAGTCTAATGAAAAACGTGCGTACCAAAAAGACAAATATCCATACCGGAATAGATATTGGTTCAGCAAAAATCAGATGCGCAATAATTGAAACCGACGTGGTTGAAAGTACCAATCGATTATTAGGACTAGGATCCTCTGTTTCAACAGGAATAAATCGCGGAAGTATCACTAGTCGCGAAAAATTTCTAGAAGAGATGGAGAATGCTCTGGTTGAAGCTGAAAAAATGGCAAATACAAAAGTTGAACAGATTTGGTTATCAGTGTCAGGTGAACATATCAAAGGAATTAATACTCAAGGAGCAATTGCAATCGATGGTAACAGCTCCGGATCTTTGATAAACAAGATAGATGAAAACGATGTAAAACGTGTATTGGAAATGGCAAAAGCTATTTCTTTTCCTACAGATCGAGAAATTCTCCATATTTTACCACAAGAATATGTTGTGGATATGATGGATAAGATCAAAGATCCAATTGGTATGTCGGGACGGAGACTAGAAGCCCAAGTACATTTGGTAACTGTAACAACTTCAGCTGCAACTAATCTTGTTAATTGTGCTGAAGATCTAGGACTTATCGTTAATGGTTTAGTATTCCAAGGTTTGGCCTCCGGTATCGCAACTATAGGTAGCGATGAAAGAGACAGTGGTATTGTATTGGCAGATATTGGATCAAAAACAACCGATATTACAATTTATTATGATGGGAGTATTCGTCACACCGGAGTTCTTCCGATTGGTGCTAATAGTGTTACAAATGACATAGCAGTTATGCTGCGTATTTCAAAAAACGAAGCTGAGCGAATTAAACTAAAATACGGTTCTGCTAAAGCTTCAATGGCATCACCGGAATTACAAATTGAAATAGCAAATAATGAAAACGGTAAACCGATAAAAGTTTCTGAACACGAATTATCACGTTATATGGAAGCACGGATGGTAGAAATATACCAATTGATCGGTCGCGAAATTTCTCGCACCGATTGTTTTGATAAATTGACATATGGATTAGTAATAACCGGTGGTGGTGCTTTATTACCGAATATATCAAATCTTGGCGAGGAAATATTAGGAATGAGAGTACGAATTGGTACTCCACGTGATATTACCGGCTCAATTGATACTTCAAATAGTCCACAATTGTCATCCGTAATAGGCTTAGCATTGTGGTCATCAAGGTCTGATGACATACTGCTAGATGAACCAATCCGATTTGGAGCAAAAGATTTAATAGGGAAAATATCCGAATGGTTTAGAGGATTTTTCTAAAATAATTATGCAATTAATAAAAGGAGTAACTCATGTTATTTGAATTCGATTCAATATTTGAGCAAAAAGCAGAACTAAAAGTCGTAGGTGTTGGTGGAGCCGGTGGTAATGCTGTAAATCGAATGATAAATTCAGGTATGGAGGGTGTTGATTTTTGTGTTATCAATACCGATGCCCAGGACCTCGAAAAAAGTTTGGCTCAAAAGAAAATACAAATCGGCAAAAGTCTTACCAAGGGTTTGGGTGCCGGTGCTAAATCTGAATTAGGACGGCAAGCGATTACCGAAGATCGTGAAGCAGTCCAATCATTGCTTACAAACGCGGATATGGTTTTTATCACTGCAGGAATGGGTGGAGGAACCGGAACCGGTGCAGCACCAATGGTAGCTGAGATCTCTAAGGAAATGGGAATACTGACAGTAGGAATAGTTACCTTGCCGTTTTCTTTTGAAGGTCCTAAACGGATGGTTCGTGGTTTAACCGGTGTCACAGAACTACGTAAGATTTGTGATACATTACTTGTAATTCCAAATCAAAAATTGATGTCAATTGTTGACAAGGAAACTACTTTAACTGATTCGTTCCAAATTGCAGACTCAATACTCCATCAAGCTGCTAGAGGCATATCTGATCTAATTAATGTTCATGGTATGATAAATCTTGACTTTGCTGATGTTGAAACAATAATGAGTAATATGGGTGAAGCAATCATGGGAACAGGAACAGCACGTGGAGATGAAAAGGCTGTACTAGCTGCTCAACAAGCTATATCAAGTCCATTATTGGACAATGCTAGCATCAGTGGTGCACAAGGTGTTTTAGTTAATATTACAGGTGGTTCAAAAATGACGCTTTTCGAAGTCGATGAAGCAGCATCTATCATTTTTGAGGAAGCCGGTCAAGATGCGAATTTAATATTTGGTGCAGTAATTGATCCTTCAATGGAAGATGAACTACAAGTTACCGTTATTGCAACCGGATTTAGCAAACCAAGACCGATCGAGGAACCGATTGTGGAAACACCATATACGCGCATTCCTCAAACCGAACATACTCGTTATCTTACTGAACAGAAAAATACACCATTGCATGAACAGGAAGAAAATATTGAGATTATTCAACCGATAGAATCAAAACCTAAATTCCGTTTCGAAGGTGATAAAATCAGTTTGCTAGATCAGGATTTAGAAGTACCTGCCTTTCTTCGGCGTCAGAGTGAGTAACTCCTTTTTGCATTAATAAGGACGCTGAAAACAAAGCCCCCGTTTCGGTTGCGGGGGCTTTTCTTAATCATTAAAATGAACTTAACATATTCCCAATGAGTGTGTCAAAATAATTATTGGATAAAATAATATATATAATGTAAAATTAACTATGGCAGGTAAAATTTCACGCAGAGACTTGCTCAGGGGGCAATTCAAGAAGAAGCAAAACTTAGATCATTTAAATCCCAATTGGCCTACTATACATGTTGCCAAAAAGATCAAGCAAATATTAAATGATACATTACCAATCACTATACTTAATGAATATTCTGATTCACCAATAAAACTTAATGTTAGACTATCAAAAACACATCCTAGGGTAGTAGATTGGAACGAGGAAACCGCGGCTCACTTATTACGTAGAACATTGTTCGCTCCAACCTATACAGAGATACAATCGGCTGCAAATTCTACACTTGAGGAAACTGTAAATCAATTATTATCCGATCAAACATTACCTGATCTCCCCGGAGATTGGACCAACGAAGCCGCTCCGAACTGGGGCAATTTATCTGAGCAGGAAATTAATGAATTAGTTGACACATATTTTGAACGCCATGATATTATTCGCGAATGGTGGATGAATTTGATGACAGCTACCACCCTCTCCATCCGAGAGGTTATGACTTTATTTTGGCATGATCACTTTGCTACAGGTGCCAATAAAGTATTTTTTCCACAAGCGGTTTATGAACAAAACAATGTATTACGTGATAATTGTCTTGGGGAGTTTAAATCGATGGTTCGTAAAATAACTTTCGGTCCAGCAATGATGATTTGGCTAGATACAATTGACAGTACAAAAGATGCTCCAAATGAAAATTTTGCCAGAGAAATTCTTGAGTTGTTCACTTTGGATGTAGATAATTATACACAGGATGATATAATTGAAGCTGCCAGAGCATTTACCGGTTACAATACTGATGGTGTTGAAACAAATTATGACTATGATGGAAAGACAGGTAATAATAAATGGTGGAATTATTATTCTGACAATCATGATTCTGATGAAAAAACATTTCTTGGACAAACCGGCACTTGGGATGGAGACGATATAATCGATATAATTTTTGAACAAGATGCATTGGCTTATTTCATTTGCAAGAAAATTTACCAATGGTTTTTATATGAACAGATAGATGAAGACTTTGTGGAAAGCATGGCTACAGTATTTCGCAATAGTAATCACAATATTAAATCTGTTATGGAATACTTACTGACAAGTGAGCATTTTTATGATCCGGTTTTCCGTGGCGCAATGATCAAGCACCCTTTGAATATTGTTCAAGGCGGTGTCCGCCAGTTTGAAATGCATGAAAAAATATTTCCAGAACATTTTCTAATCGGTTGGCAATGGTTTATGGGGATGATGCCACTGGAACCGCCAAATGTGGCTGGCTGGCCCGGCTATCGTTCCTGGTTGAATTCAATAACGATACCAATTCGAAAGATTGCTTCAATTAATCTTTTAGATGGTGATGGATGGGAAAACCTGGGTTTCAAAATTGATGTTATGACAATTGCGCAATCTACCACCGCTCCTAACACTGCTGAAACGTTAGTTCAAGATTTAGCATTATTAATGTTAGGCACACCAATGAATGACATTCTGCAAAACAATTTATTAACCTCACTTCTCGGTGGAATGTCACCCGGTGAGTGGAATATCAACATTGTCGGAGCAGAAGATCGTTTGCGGGATCTATTCCGATATATGATGCGTTTGCCGGAGTATCAATTAAAATGAAACGTCGTGACTTTATAAAGGCTGCAACCGCTCTGTCCGTATTAGGTAGTAATATGCCGCTATTGGCGATCAATCGTAATAATGCTTTGCCAAAGCAGAACAAAACTGCGTGGGATTCTGATCGAATTCTAGTTTTAATAAAATTGGATGGCGGTAATGACGGGCTAAACACAATTATACCAATCAGTGATTCAAATTATTACAATGCCCGCCCCGAGCAGGCGATAGCTGCTGAGGATGCCATCCCACTTGATAACGATACTGCATTTCACCCAAATATGACGGAGCTTGAAGAACTTTATGATGCAGGTAATATGGCAGTTATACAGGGTGTTGGTTATCCGAACCCGAATCTCTCTCATTTTCGGTCATCTGATATCTGGGACACAGGCTCTCCCGCAAATGAATATTGGCAAACCGGCTGGTTGGGACGCCTATTTACAAAAGAATATCCTAATTTACCGGATGGCGCTCCGGAACATCCCATCGCTGTTCAGATGGGTAGTGCTCAAATTTTAGAATTCCAGACTGATGGATCTAATGTTGCTACAATGACTTTTGATGCTGATTGGATGTATTGGCTTATCAAAGATAATTATATTCATGATACGAATGGTTCGCCGCCTGATACATATGGTGGTGTAGAATTAGCGTATGTTCGTGGTCTTGATGCAAGTACATTAGAATATTCCGAAGAAGTTCATGATGCTGCCTCTGAGGGTATTAATATTGTAAGTTATCCCGATACTAATTTAGGAAATCAATTATCAGCAGTTGCAAAATTGATTTCTGGTGAACTTACAACACCGATTTATCGCTTGTATTTAGGGGGATTTGACACACACTCTCAACAACCTGACGCTCATTCATCATTGATCAAACAATTATCAGAAGCCGTGGGTGCTTTTATAGAGGATATTACGGGTCAGGGATTTGGTGATAGAATAATGGTGGTTACTACTTCCGAGTTCGGTCGTCGCGTTTATGAAAATGGTTCCGATGGTACGGATCATGGAACCAGTGCTCCGGTTATGGTATTTGGTGCCGGAGTAAATGGTGGTTTTTATGGCACTCATCCCGATCTTAGTGATTTGGACAATGACAATAATATGAAAATGCAATATGATTATCGTCAGGTTTATTCTACACTAATTAACGATTGGTTTGGATTGCCGAAATCAACTGCCAATGAAATCTTTAACGATCCTGAAGATTTATTCAAAAATATTAATTTTGTAAAAGATCCCCTGATACCGCTTTCTACATCAGACACAAATACGATTCCAAAATCATTTAAAGTTGGGCCGGCATTTCCAAATCCATTTAATCCGGTAACTACTATTAAATTTACTCTGCCTAACGAAAGTCCGGTTAAAATTCACGTGTTTGATACTACCGGTAGATTAATTGATAAAATTAACTTAGGGGAATTCCAATCAGGAACCCATTCTCACAAAATTAATGGAAGCAATTGGTCATCCGGTATTTACATTATACAAGTTGAAGCTAATAGCGAAACGCTATCGCAGCGGGTTAGTTTAGTAAAATAGTTGAGTAAATCCATTTTTATAAAAAAACCCTCTAGATTTTCAATTTCTAGAAGGTTTAGATAGTAATTAAAATAAAAATATTTTAAATCTTCATACCTTTAGCACGTAATTCATTGACAACACGGCGAATTCCACGTTTATCAATAATTCTTAAACCTTTTGTGGATACGTTTAAGGTAATAAAACGTTTTTCGTCTGCCAACCAAAATCTCTTTTTCTGCAGGTTAATATTAAATCTTCTTCTCGTCTTATTATGGGCATGACTTACGTTATTTCCAAACATCGGTCTTTTGCCTGTTACGTCACAATGTCTACTCATTTTTTCCTCAAAAACATCTAGTTATATAAAATTACAGCCGAGAAATTTACACTAATAAGATGAATACACAAATGAAAAGCTTTAACTTTAACTATGATAATTATTAGAAATGCCAACAAAGATGATATATCAACCATAGCAAAATTCAATTCTGCTATGGCGATGGAGACAGAGAACAAACAACTCGATCCTGTTACAGTCAACAATGGAGTTAATGAATTGTTAAATAATAGTGAGCATGGTTTTTATCTAATCGCCGAAAACAATGATAATCCTGTAGGACAATTAATGATCACAAAGGAATGGTCTGATTGGCGTAATGGAGAATTTTGGTGGATTCAATCTGTTTATGTTGGACCTGAATATCGCAAAAATAATATATATCGGAAATTATATAATGAGGCAATTAAGTTAGCGAAAGAATCTGAAAATGTATGCGGAATTAGATTATATGTAGATAAAGATAATAATATTGCACAAAAAGTTTATTCAAAAATGGGGATGAAAGAATCAAATTATATTTTCTTTGAGGAAGACTGGTCAAATGAGTAAATCATTTAAAATAGGTGATATACAAATAGACGCTCCGGTACTCCTCGCTCCTATGGCTGGCGTAACTGACTATTCATTCCGAATATTGTGTAAAGAACAAGGTGCTGGAATTGTTTATTCGGAATTTGTTTCAGCGCACGGAATAATCCGAGAGAACCAAACATCTTTAGACATTATCAAATTTGAAGAAGCTGAAAGACCTCTCGGTATACAAATTTTTGGTGATTCGCCACAGGTAATGGCTGATGCAGCAAAATATATCGTTGATAAGTTCAAGCCGGATATTCTTGACATCAATTATGGATGCCCCGTTCCAAAAGTAACAAAAAAAGGTGCCGGATCTGCAGCATTAAAAGATCTAGGATTAATGGAAGATATTACGCAAGCCGTAGTGCAATCGGTACCGCAGGTTCCGGTAACCGTTAAATTCCGGGCCGGTTGGGATTTACAATCAATCATTGTTGAAAAAGCAGGTATTTTATTAGAAAATGCGGGTGTAAAAGCTGTCACATTACATCCAAGGACTGCTTTACAAACACTTAAAGGGCATGCAAAATGGGAGTTGATTAAATTATTAAAGGATACTGTATTGATTCCTGTAATTGGCAATGGGGATATCCAAACTGCAGATGATGTTCTACGAATGTTTGATGAAACCAATTGCGATGCTGTTATGATAGGTCGAGCTGCATTAGGAAATCCTTGGATATTTGATCAAGCTCGGAATTTATTGGACGGGAAACCCGTTATTGAGCCATCAACTGAGGAAAAAGTTGATCTCTGTAAACGACATTTTGATTTGATATTAGAAAGTCGTGGCACAAAAAAGGGGTTGTACTTAATGCGCAAGCATTTTGGGTGGTACATCAAGGGATTTCCGGGTGCGGCAGATTACAGAATCCGTTTAGTGACTGCTAAAAGTATTGAGATTGCTAAAGATATATTAAACGAAATATAAATTTGTGGATTCCGCATCAAGTGCGGAATTACAGTGATTTACTAACCTTGATTTTCACTACCCTAATCAGATAAATTTGAAACTGATTTTTAATGAAATAATTAACTTCTTATAGGTGAGATAATTTTATGCCAAATTCAATTGTAATGGTTCCTGTTCCTGACAATGAACCAATTCTTTCATATGCACCAGGAACTCCCGAAAGAATTGCGTTAAAAGAGAAAATACAAGAATTAAAATCACAAGAAATTGAAATTCCGTTAGTAATTGGTGGTAAGGAAGTTCATACAGGTAAAACTGCCCAATGCGTAATACCGCATGATCATAAACATGTATTAGCCACTTATCATCTTGCTGGTGAAAAAGAAGTACAAATGGCAATTGATTCCTCTATGGAAGCTTGGAAAACATGGTCAACAATGCCGTGGGAATCGCGAGTAGCGATATTCAAGAAAATGGCATCTTTGTTGCAAGGTCCCTATCGTTATACAATAAACGCTGCCACAATGCTTAATGTTAGTAAAAATGCTTTTCAAGCAGAAATTGATTCTGCTTGTGAACTTATTGATTTCTATAATTTTAATGCCTATTACGCACAAGAAATTTATGAACAGCAACCCCCCATCTCTCCTGATGGTATGTGGAACCAATCTGAACATCGTCCACTAGAAGGATTTGTATTTGCAGTAACTCCATTTAACTTTGTGAGTATCGCGGGGAATTTACCAGCTGCTCCCGCTTTAATGGGAAATGTGGCATTGTGGAAACCTGCATCATCGGCAGTATATCCAAGTTATTTTTTAATGAAAATGTTCAAAGAAGCCGGTATGCCCGATGGGGTTATCAATTTTATTCCGGGTCCCGGTTCAAAAGTTGGTCCGGTAGTTATGAATAATGAAAACTTAGCAGGTGTGCATTTTACTGGTTCAACCGCAGTGTTTCAAAATATGTGGAAAACTGTGGGTGATAATATTCATAATTACAAATCATATCCGCGAATTATTGGTGAAACAGGTGGCAAGGATTTTCTTATTGCTCACGAATCTGCCGATACTGATGCTCTCGCAACAGCGATGACGCGCGGAGCGTTTGAATACCAAGGACAAAAGTGTTCAGCGCTCTCTCGTGCATATATTCCTTCAACAATTTGGGATGACGTTCGCAAAACATATATCAAACAAGTTGAATCAATTAAAATGGGCGATGTTGATGAATTTGGCAATTTTGTAAATGCGGTAATTGACCAAGCGGCATTCAATTCTATTACTCAATATATTGATTATGCAAAATCGTCAAATGATGCTGAGATAATAACGGGCGGTAACTATGATGACTCGAAAGGATATTTCATTGAACCTACAACAATCGTAACAACTGATCCGCATTTTAAGACAATGGAAGAGGAAATTTTTGGTCCTGTATTAACAATATATATTTATGATCCAAAGAAGTGGGAAGAAACGCTTAAGTTAGTTGATTCAACATCGCCTTATGCGTTAACAGGTGCTGTATTCTCAAATGATCGTGAAAAAATTGTCGAAGCATCAAAATCTCTTACACATTCAGCAGGAAATTTCTACATTAATGATAAACCAACCGGAGCAGTTGTAGGACAACAACCATTTGGTGGAGGACGAGCTTCCGGTACAAATGACAAAGCCGGCTCGATGTTTAATTTATTGCGTTGGATATCTCAAAGAACAATAAAAGAAACATTTGTTCCGCCAAAAGATTATAAATATCCATTCATGGAAAAAGAATAAAAACAGGTAATTAGGATCACAATTTTATAATGAAATTTAAGTTTTTTATTGTACTATCCGTATTGTTCCTACTGTCCTGTTTTACAGTTGCATGTGATAAGACTAACGAATATGAAGCAGTTGATGTTTCTGTTGTATCAACAACTATTGAAAATAGAAGCACTCCCTATGAAGACGAATACAAAAAATGGGCGGTTATCGAGTATACTGTTGAAAATTTAGGAACTAAATCAATTAGAGGATGGTCGGTTAGTTTTAATGTTAATTTCCAAATCGGATCACAACTACGCACATCACATAATATTTATTGTATTGTTGATCCCGGTAATATTTCTGATATTAAATCTACTAGTTTCCTTATTCCCTCTAATTATCACAATGCGACTGGGGCTGTTTTAATTTATATTGAACCATGGTAATGAGGATAATTAATTAATGAGACAATTTATTTTTCAAACATTATTTTATCAACAAAGATTTGGATTTTGTTAATCAGATAACCTGAATCGAATACTATTATTAAACACATTAACAAATTTTAAAAGGAATAAAAAATGTCAAAAGTAAAAACACTAATTATGGGAGCCGCAGGACGCGATTTCCACAATTTCAATTTAATTTATCGTGATAACGATAAATACGATGTAATTGCATTCACTGCAACTCAAATCCCTGATATCGACGGTCGGAAGTATCCGGCAGAATTAGCAGGTAAACTTTATCCGAACGGAATACCAATTCACGATGAATCTGATCTACAACAGCTTATCGAAGATAATAATATTGAAGAAGTTGTATTCTCATACTCAGATATCATGCATGAAGATGTAATGCACAAAGCATCTAAGGTAATGGCTTGGGGAGCGCATTTTAAAATTTTGGGTGGAGAACCAACAATGGTAAAATCCACAAAGCCTGTCATCGCCATTGGTGCAGTTCGAACCGGATGTGGAAAAAGTCAAACTACACGTCGTGTTGCACAAATATTGAAAGATGCCGGACATAAAGTTGCCGCAATTCGTCATCCAATGCCATATGGTGATTTAGCAGAACAAAAAGTACAACGTTTTGCCACTTTAGATGATCTAAAAAAACATAAATGTACTATCGAGGAAATGGAAGAGTACGAACCACATATCAATACCGGAACAATTGTTTACGCCGGTGTCGATTATGAAGCAATTGTACGTGAAGCTGAAAAAGAAGCTGACATCATTCTGTGGGACGGTGGAAATAATGATATGCCTTTCTACAAACCTGATCTAAACATAGTCGTTGTTGATCCACACCGTGCAGGACACGAGCGTCAATATTACCCGGGAGAAACAAATTTATTAATGGCAGATGTTGTTGTAATTAACAAAATCGACACTGCTGATACCGAAGATATCGATGAAGTCCGTTGGAGCGTTCGTGAAGCTAATCCTACCGCCGTTATCATCGATGCTGCTTCACCTATTTCAGTTGAAGAAGCCGAGCTAATTCTTGGTAAAACAGCTTTGGTAGTCGAAGATGGTCCGACTTTAACACATGGTGAAATGACATATGGTGCAGGAATGGTTGCAGCAGAAAAATTTGGAGCAGCAGATGTTGTAGATCCACGTCCATACACTGTAGGATCTATCACTGAGACATTCGAAAAATATCCTGATATCGGTGAACTTTTACCAGCAATGGGATATGGTGACCAGCAAATGAAAGATTTGGAAAAAACCATCGAAAATACAAAATGTGAAGTTGTAATAATTGGTACACCAATCGATTTAAGAAGAATAATTAATATTAAACAACCATCGGTTCGTGTGACATATGATCTACAAGAAATCGGGCAACCGACTTTAGTTGACGTTTTAAAACCATTTTTAAAATAAATGAAAACTGCGATGATAGCATTCGGGGGGAATGCACTTTCCCCCCGAGGTGAAGCCGGTACTATCACACAACAATTCGCTAAAACTCGTGAGAGTCTTTCGCAAATCATGCATTTTGTAGAGAATAACTATAAATTGTGTATTACACATGGAAATGGACCGCAAGTCGGTGATGAGTTATTGCGTATGGATTTAACTCATGATAAAGTTCCACCATTACCTTTAGGAGTATGTGTTGCGGGTACACAAGGAACTATTGGCTATATGATCCAACAGTCTTTGCAAAATATTCTTCAGAGTGAGAATATTGATCGGGAAGTTGTTACTATAATTACCCAAGTAGTTGTCGACAACCATGATCCTGCTATTAAAAATCCGTCTAAATTTATCGGTCATCGCTATAATAAGAAAAAGATTACAGAGTTAGCAGAAAAATTTGATTGGCAGATTGCTGAACAAAATCCCGGTAAATGGCGCCGAGTTGTTCCATCTCCCCTGCCTCAATACATTCGGCATGGGATTAGTGTAAAAAAGTTGATAGATCACGGAACAATCGTTTTAGCTGCAGGTGGTGGAGGAATTCCCGTATACTTTGATAAGAACCGTAATCTAGAAGGATTAGATGCTGTTATTGATAAAGACTATTCCGCAGCTCTGTTAGGACGGGTTCTAAAAGCAGAAGAATTATGGATTATCACGGATATTGATCACGCTTATATTAATTACAATCAACCAAACCAAGAAAAAATCGGTGTAATATCAGCTGAACAAGCACAGAAATATTTAGATAGTGGACATTTTCAATCAGGTAGTATGAGACCAAAAATTGAAGCAGGAATTTATTTTTTAAGACATCATGGCAAAAAAGTTGTTATCACTTCAATTCCAAATATTAAAAATGCAATAGATGGTAATTCTGGAACTATAATCAGGAAATAATTATGAAAATTCACGAATATCAAGGGAAAGCAATATTACGGGAATACGGGGTAGCCGTTCCTAACGGATTACCGGCTTTTTCTGTTGAGGAAGCTGTAAAAGTTTATGATCAATTAGATTCGAAAGTATCTATTGTAAAGGCACAAATTCACGCCGGTGGCCGTGGAAAAGGTGGCGGTGTAAAACTTGCTCACAGTCGTGATGAAGTACAAAAATTAGCGTACGAAATACTCGGAATGAATTTAGTTACTCACCAGACCGGACAGGAAGGTAAAGAAGTACAACGCTTGTTAATTGAACAAGGAATTGATATTGATCGAGAACTCTACGCAGGAATTGTGCTTGATCGAGAAAGTCGAAAATATGCATTTATGGTTTCCACCGAAGGTGGTATGGAAATAGAAAAAGTAGCAGCAGCAACACCTGAAAAAATCATTAAAGAATGGATTGATCCGAGTGTTGGTTTACAGAGCTATCAATTACGGAATTTAGCTTTTGGTTTGGGATTGAAAGACGCACAAGTTAAAAATGGTATAAAAATATTTAATGCGCTTTGGAAAGTATTCGTAGATAAAGATTGCTCACTAATTGAAATTAATCCGTTAGTTGTAACAAAGGATGATAATGTAATCGCTCTGGATGCTAAAATCAACTTTGACGATAACGGTTTATTTCGTCAGAAAGAGTTAGTGGATTTACGTGACACTACTGAAGAGGAGCCAGCCGAAGTTGAAGCAGGGAAATATCAATTAAATTATATTAAATTAGATGGGGATGTCGGCTGTATGGTGAATGGCGCCGGTTTGGCAATGGCAACAATGGATATTATAAAATTATATGGTGGAGAACCTGCTAATTTTCTAGATGTGGGCGGTGTAGCAAATGCTGAAACAGTAGCCAATGGTTTTAAAATAATTTTATCTGATCCAAATGTTAAATCAATATTAATTAATATTTTTGGTGGAATAGTCCGTTGTGATCGTGTAGCACAAGGTGTAATTGATGCGATGGAAACCGTTGCCGTCAAAATACCAGTGGTAGTACGGCTAGAAGGAACCAATGCGATAGAAGCTGCTGAATTATTAAACAACACTACTTTAGAATTTCTTGTAGCTACAAGTTTTGAAGATGCCGCTAAGAAATCTGTACAAGCAGCACAGGAGGCAAAATAATGAGTATTTTAGTTGGTAAGGAAACAAGACTAATTGTACAGGGGTTTACAGGCCAGGAAGGATCATTTCATGGTAGTCAAATTATTGATTACGGAACCAATGTAGTAGCAGGTGTTACACCTGGGAAAGGTGGGTCAACCCACCTAGCCATACCGGTTTTTAATACAGTTTCTGAAGCCAAAGTCGCTACCGATGCTAATACGTCAGTAATATTTGTACCACCGGCATTTGCTGCCGATGCAATAATGGAAGCAGTTGCAGCAGAACTTGATTTAGTTATATGCATTACGGAAGGTATCCCAACAAAAGACATGGTGGCTGTCAATCAATTTCTAAAAGATAAAAAGACTCGTTTAATCGGGCCAAATTGTCCGGGAGTTATATCACCTGGGAAAGCAAAGGTTGGAATTATGCCAGGCTTCATCCATAAGCCGGGGAATATTGGAATTATATCGCGGTCAGGAACATTGACTTATGAAGCAGTTCATCAAATCAGCATCAATGGAATGGGGCAATCTACTTCAATTGGTATTGGTGGCGATCCGGTAAACGGTACTAATTTTGTTGATGCATTAGCTCTATTCGCTAAAGACGATGAAACTGAAGGTGTAGTATTAATTGGTGAAATCGGTGGTACGGCGGAAGAAGATGCAGCACAATGGGTAATTGATAATAATTTCACTAAACCAATTGTTGCGTTTATTGCCGGTAGAACAGCCCCGCCCGGAAGACGCATGGGACACGCCGGCGCAATAATCGCAGGTGGAAAAGGAACTGCACAAGACAAAATGGAAGCCCTTCAAGCTGCGAATATAACTGTTGTGGAAAATCCAGCTGAAATTGGCATAAAAATGAAAAGTTTAATAAAATAGAGGAAAAATGACAAATAGAACATTTGCAATAATTAAACCTGATGCTGTAAAAAACAAATATTCCGGCAAGATTATTGATCATATTTTAAAATCTGATTTTAAAATATTAGCTGCGAGAATGACACATATGACTAATTCTCAAGCTGAAGGTTTTTATGGAATTCATAAGGACAAACCATTCTTTGAAGAATTAACTGTTTTTATGTCTTCTGCTCCCTGTTGGGTTTTAACCTTGGAAAAGGAAAATGCAGTTGAAGAATGGCGTAAAACAATTGGAGCAACAAACCCAGCCGATGCTGATGATGGAACAATTCGTAAATTATTTGCTACAAGTCTTGGTGAAAACGCAGTGCACGGTTCTGATAGTGATGAGAATGCAGCAATTGAGATTGGATTTTTCTTTTCGGATGCCGAATTGATAGCATGTCAATAGATATTGTTTTTTTCAAAATTGAGCGTCAAATTTAGAGTATATGTCATAAAAAATAATTAACAGGATAGTGGTATGAATAGATTATTTGGATTAGGAATTTTTTTACTATTACTTTTTGGTTGCCAGCAAGAATCCAAAACAGGAGTTATTGGACAACAATTCGTGCTAAAGGCAGATGTACCAAATGAAGTCGGTACATTCGACTATATTTGGAAAATTACTGATTTACCTGAGAACAGCGAACTAATGTTGTCTGATATTCAGTTTTCTGAGAATGAGTCACAAGCAATTTTTGTACCGGATGTGGCAGGACATTTTACAATCCAAGTAACAGTTTGGAAATACAATGATAAATTGGGAGCATTCGTCTATAATTATGACATCACAGATACACCAATAGAAGTTACTGCACAGCAACAATCTAGAGATGATTGGCTGAATGAAAGTGTCGATACGGCTCCTACTACCGAAGATACAGCAGATGAAATTGAAGAAGATGTTGGTGAAATTGTAGATGAAGTTGTAGGTGAAGAACCTAGTTCAGTGCCTATACAAGAATCCAATGTTATTGTAGAAAAATCGATAGTCACAGAAGAACAGCCAACCACTATTACTGAAGTTAATTATACAATACAAGTTGCTGCAGAATCAGTATCAGATGCAGCAACAAAGCATGTCAATCGTCTAATTAATGCAGGATATGATGCGTATTCGCTTGAACACACAACTACTGAAAATAAAACTCTATACCGTATAAGAATTGGTAAATACGCAACTCGTGAAGATGCATTGCAAGCAGCTGATAAAATTGCAAATGACCAAGGGTTATCAACCTGGGTTACACAATATCAAAAATAAATTTTGAGGTAAAACATGGAACCAGTGAAATTATATTTTGATGTCAGAGATGTTTTTCGGTCTCCACGGTTAGCACTCAGCGGAAAGAAGATTTGGTTATTTTTAAAAGCTAATTTATTTGGTTTCACAGTTTATTGGGTTTCATCATATATTTCTCTCGTATTGGGAGGTATTGATTTCCCTAATGCAGTGCATATATATGGATTATATCCATGTCTATATTGTGCAGAAAATATTTCATTAATATCTCAATTAATATATTGGATCGGTATAGCAATTTGGATTGTCTCAATATATTTTGCTTGTACAGCAGTTTCGCGGCTTACATACAAGGAACTAAAAGGGGATGATTTCTATTCCGTCTCTGATGCAAGAAAATTTGTTAAAAATCATCGGTATCCGATTATATTAAGTTGGGTTTCTATCCTACTAATTGCAGCATTTTTTAGTCTTGGAGCAATTATCTTTGCACTAATTGGAAAAATTCCGTATATCGGCGAAATACTGTTTGCATTATTTTATATCTTATATTTCTTTGGATCTGTATTTACGATATATACATTAGTAGTGTTTATCACTTCATTGATCTACAGTCCCTCGATAGTCGCAACATTAGAAGAAGATACAATGGGAACTGTTTTCCAAAGTTATTCGATTACATGGTCTCAACCCTGGCGATTAGTGCTATATCACCTAATCCTGCTACCCATATTAGTGATTGGAGTTACGATTTTTAAATGGTTCTGGTTTGGTGGATATAAATTAATAAATGTAATATTTGGTGCTGAGGGGTTAATGGGTGCAAAAGTTCATAAAATAATTGGATTGGCAACCGATTTAGTTAACCCGCAATTTGGCTTTTGTAATTTTATAAAGTGCTCAACCACAGTTGAGAATATAGTAAGCCAACAAACCTTGCTATCTTTAAAAGATGGGGTTTTATTATCAAATACTGAATATATTGCTGGTACAATTGTTGCAATAGTTCTTTTTATACTTTTAATGTCCATTTTTTCATATGGTCTGTCAATATTATCTGTTGGTGAGACAATCATGTTTACAATATTTATGAAAAAATCTAATGACGAAAACTTATTAGATCGTAGCGACGAAGATGACGTTTCTGAAAAGGAATCTGAAGAAAACATTGATGATGAAATTGAAAAAGTAAAAGACGATTCTACCGCTTAATTTTCTCCTATTTATACTTGTTTAAACTTTATTAAATCATTACTTTTGCAGCCAAAATATGAAGCTTTATCGTACTGAATTAGATAAAGGAATTAGCAAAAAGTTATTTGATATTGATACAAATCAATTTCAGTTAGATGAATTAAGTTTTTATGAAAATACGATAAAAGGAGAATTATCTGCTGAACGAAGTTCAAATGGTTATCATATTGGTGGTATGTTAAATATTCCGTTTGAACAAACTTGTGACCGTTGTTTGGTTAGATTTCATAAACTGAAAAATGTTGAATTTAAATTTTGGTTTACTGATGAGAATGAACTATTACAAGATGACTCTGATGATGTATTGTATTTCTCCAGAGATGATGATGAAATTGATTTAAAAATATTACTCAGAGAACTTATCCTCTTAGAAGAACAAATGAAAAATATTTGTAGTAAGGATTGTAAAGGACTTTGCTCCAATTGCGGTAATAATCTAAATGAAGGATATTGCAAGTGTTCCATTGGAATTGATGATAATCCCTGGGAAGTATTAAAAAATTTACAAGGCAAATAGCCAAAATTATTTGGAGAAAAAATGGCACTACCAAAAGTTAGAATATCAAAAGCACGTGGTCGTAAACGTCGCACACATTATAAATCGCAAAATGTTTCTTATATGACATGTCCACAATGCAGTGAAACAAAGATGCCGCATCACGCATGCCCAAATTGCGGATATTATAGAGGAAGACCAGTTATTTCTGCTGCTGAATAACTCTATTTTATGAAATTTGTTTTAGACGCCATGGGGGGCGATAATGCTCCAAGTGCCGCAGTACAGGGTGCAATAAACACCCTATCTATTACGCCCAATGATGTACATTTAATACTAATTGGTGACAAAAATGCAATTGCCAATGAATTTAGCAGCAGTATCCCCGATCGAATTTCTATACATCATGTCACTCAAACAGTCGATATGCATGATTCAGGCTCCAAGGTAATTAAGCATAAACCTGATTCTTCTATTGTTCAAGGTATACGGATAGTGAAAAATGGCGAAGCTGACGGATTTATAAGTGCCGGGCATACCGGAGCTGTTATGACCGCGTCAACACTCTTACTTGGTCGTATTCCTAATGTAAAAAGACCTGCTCTTGCTGCCTATATTCCATCGGAATCCGGTGGGAAAGTCATCTGTGATGTAGGTGCCAATCCGGACGCTAAACCTGAACATTTATTACAATTTGCAATTATGGCTTCACACTATTTAGAATTCGTTGAGAAACAAAAGAACCCAAAAATTGGATTGATAAATATAGGTGAAGAACCTAGTAAAGGAAGTGAGCTGTATAAAAAAGCAAACCAATTATTAAAAAAAGAACTCTCAAACTTTTACGGTAACGTGGAGGGAAGACATCTTCTTGATAGTGAAGCAAATGTATTAATCTGCGATGGATTTGTTGGAAATACTATTCTCAAGTTCGGTGAGGGCTGGATGAATGTATTTTATAATTCTATCAAATCCGGAATTGGAAGTAGTTTACGATATAAATTGGGTGGATTACTTATAAAACCCATATTTAATAATATTAAGAAAAAATATGATTATGAGGAACATGGTGGCACTCCCCTCCTAGGTGTGAATGGCATTTCTATTGTATGTCATGGAAGTTCTGGCCCAAAATCATTTTTAAACTCTATATTATTGGCAAAGAAGAGTATTGATAATAAATTAATTGAATATACAAAAACCGAATTAGCAGCACACCTAGAAGCATACAAATGAACGCAACAATAACTGCAACAGCCAAATATCTTCCTGAGCGAATTTTATCAAACTTTGATTTGGAAAAAATGGTCGAAACAACCGATGAGTGGATAAGAACACGAACGGGCATTGAGACTCGTCGTTTAGTCTCTGAAGGTCAAGCATCAGCTGATATGGCAACCGAAGTTGCAAATATTCTATTGGAACGTTCTGGTACCAATAAAAATGAAGTTGATTTAATTATTGTTGCAACTGTTACACCTGATACTTTGTTTCCATCAACCGCAGCACGAGTGCAACACAACTTAGATGCGCAAAATTGTTGGGGATTTGATCTTTCTGGTGCCTGTACCGGATTTTTATATGCTTTGGAAACTGGTGCAAGATTTGTTGAATCTGGTGATTACAAAAAAGTAATGGTTATTGGTGTAGATACAATGAGTTCCATTATTGATTATACTGATAGAAATACATGCGTTCTTTTTGGTGATGGCGCCGGTGGAGTGCTTCTTGAGCCTACAGAAAGTAAAAGTGGTGTCATTGATTCTCTATTAAGGATTGACGGTGCCGGTGGTAATTCACTGATTATGCCAGGCGGTGGTAGCTTGCATCCAGCTTCAGCCGATACTGTAAAGAAAAAAATGCATTATGTCCAACAAGACGGTAAAAAAGTATTCAAATTTGCTGTGAAAGGAATGGCAGATATTAGCTCTGATATTCTGAAAAAGAATAATTTCACCGGTGATGATGTAAAATTATTTATTCCGCATCAAGCCAATAAACGAATTATTGATGCTGCTGCAAAACGATGCCGAATTCCCAACGATCGTGTTTCAATTAATATTGAAAAATATGGTAACACTACTGCTGGTACAATTCCAATTTGTATGGATGAAGCGGTATCGGATGGTATTATTAATGACGGTGATTTAATATTAACAGCATCTTTTGGTGCAGGTTTCACGTGGGGATCAATGCTAATTAGGTGGGGTAAATAATTTGAAAACCGCTCTATTATTCCCAGGACAAGCATCTCAAGAAGTCGGTATGGGATTAGACTTATATCACGAAACGGATTTAGGTAAAAAGTATTTCGATTTAGCCAATGAAACAATGGGATTAGATCTAAAAGAAATAATTTTTAACGGTCCTG
The DNA here is from genome assembly GCA_964634215.1 of uncultured bacterium. Classification (GTDB taxonomy): domain Bacteria; phylum Fidelibacterota; class Marinisomatia; order Marinisomatales; family JAHJCW01; genus JAHJCW01. The sequence continues at coordinate 53,227 of CAZWKR010000002.1, read as the reverse complement.
ATGAAACTTTAAAACAAACACAATTCACGCAACCTGCCATATATTTAGTTAGTGTAATATTAGGAGAATTACTTCTTAAGAATAATGTAACTCCATTTGCTGCAGCAGGTCATAGTTTAGGGGAATATTCAGCTTTAACAATTAGTGGTGCTTTTTCTTTTAAAATAGGGTTACAACTTGTAAAACTCCGTGCTGAAAGTATGCAAAAAGCCGGAGAAATTATGAATGGTACCATGGCTGCCATCATTGGTTTAGATAGAGATATTATTGAAGAAATTTGCAATCAAAGTAGTGGAAATGAAATTGTTGTCCCTGCGAATTTTAATGCCCCGGGACAAATTGTAATTTCCGGTGATGCTGAAGCAGTAATAAATACAATGAATATAGCAAAAGAAGCAGGTGCTAGAAAAGTTATCGAATTAAATGTTAGCGGTGCATTTCACTCACCATTAATGACAAATGCAAAAGAAGCATTAACAGACAAACTAAATTCAATTGAAATATCTGATGCAGATTTTCCAATCTATTCAAATGTAACTGCAAAATCTGTTAGAAATTCAGAAGAAATCAGAGAAAGATTAATTCAACAATTAGAAAACGCTGTTTTATGGCAGGATACTATACTAAACATGGTTAAGGACGGTGTCACTAACTTTGTTGAGGTAGGTCCTGGACGAGTTTTACAAGGATTAAATAAGCGAATCGATAGAAATATTAATTCATCAGGCATTGAAACAAATAATGATGTAAATTCTTATACTAATGAATAATTTAGAAAATAAAGTTGCGATTATAACTGGTGCATCACGTGGTATCGGCAAAGTTATTGCAGAGGAAACTGCTAAAGCTGGTGCTAAAACAATTTGCGTTAGCAGGTCACTTTCGGATGTTGAGAGAGTAGCCAAAGGTATTAATGATCAGGGTTTTACTGCTATCGCAATGGCTTGCGACATAACTAGCGGAGAGCAATATCAAGAACTCGTTAAATCTATTAATGAAAAATTTGGTTCTATTGATATACTAATTAATAATGCAGGAGTTACAAAAGACGGTTTAATAATGCGTATGTCAGAAGATGATTGGGATGTTGTTATTAATACCAATTTAAAGGGTGCATTTAACGGAACCAAAGCGGTTACTAGACATATGATGAAACAGCGCAGCGGTCGGATAATAAATATTTCATCGGTGGTTGGATTAATTGGAAATGCCGGACAAGCTAACTATTCAGCATCTAAAGCTGGCTTGATAGGTCTAACTAAAGCAACTGCCAAAGAATTGGCATCTAGGGGAATTACAGCAAATTGTATCGCCCCTGGATATATTGAAACCGACATGACTAATCAGTTGCCTGAAAAAATAAAGAATGCATTGATTGAGCAAATTCCACTCGGCCGAATTGGCCAAGCGAAAGATATTGCTTCGACTGTGTGTTTTTTGGCATCTGAGGATGCAGGGTACATAACTGGACAAACTTTCACCGTGGACGGTGGAATGGTCATGTCATAAATAGAGAGGTAAAAATGAATACAGCTGATAAAATTAAAGAAGCAATAATTGATAAACTTGGAGTAGAAGAATCTCAGATTACACCTGAAGCATCTTTCATTGATGATCTTGGTGCTGACTCTCTTGATACAGTTGAATTAATTATGGCTCTAGAAGAAGAATTTGATCTGGAAATTCCTGATGAAGATGCCGAGACTTTAACAACAGTTAAGGCAGTGATGGATTATATTGAAGAGAAATTGAAATAACGATAATATTTTATGTCAAAACCTAAAGTTGTTATAACCGGTTTGGGGGCAATTGCCCCCAATGGCAATGATGTAGACACATTTTGGTCTGCATTAGTAGCAGGTAAAAGTGGTATTGATTCCATCAAAAGTTATGATACGACTGATCATTCTGTCACTATCGCTGGTGAAATAAAAAACTTCAACTACGAAGATCATCTCGAACGAAAAGAAGCTCGAAAACTTGATCGTTTTACAATTTTGGCGCTTGTTGCTGCTAAGGAAGCAATTAATAATGCAAAATTAGATTCAAGCAAATTAGACCCTGATAGAATTGGCGTAATACTAGGTTCAGGAGTTGGTGGAGTTGCAACTTTAATAGAACAACAAAATGTTATACTAGACCGAGGTCCAAAGCGGGTTTCTCCACATTTCGTACCAAAAATGATTGCCAATATCGCTGCTGGACATGTAGCAATCCGATGGAATCTTAAGGGACCAAATCAAACTGTCGTATCTGCTTGCGCCTCCGGTACTGATGCAATTGGGATCGCTCTACGACTAATACAAGCCGGAGATGCCGATGCCATAATCACGGGTGGTTCAGAAGCAAGTGTACTGCCATTAACGATTGCCGGTTTTGCAAATATGAGAGCTTTGTCAACACGAAATGACGACCCCAAAACTGCAAGCAGACCATTTGATTTAGATCGTGATGGATTTATTCTAAGCGAGGGAAGTGGACTTTTAGTAATTGAGACAGAAGAACACGCATTGGCTCGTAATGCTCCAATTATTGCAGAATTAGCAGGTTATGGTGCATCTGATGATGCATACCACGTCACTCAACCTTCAGAGGGTGGTGCGGGCGGTGCAAAGGCAATGCAAATTGCAATCGCAAATGCCGGATTAAAACTGACTGATATAAGTTACATAAATGCTCATGGCACCTCTACTCCATATAATGATAAAAACGAATCAAAAGCAATTAGAACTGTATTTGGAGAATATGCAGATAAACTTAAAGTTAGTTCAACAAAATCCATGACCGGTCATTTACTTGGTGCTAGTGGCGCTGTTGAGGCGATAGCATCCGTTAAGGCAATTCAGCAACAAATTGCACCACCGACAATAAATTATCAAACTCCCGATCCTGAGTGCTTGTTAGACTATATTCCAAACAAGGCACAGTCATTTGAGATAAATTCAGTAATGTCTAATTCATTCGGATTTGGCGGACATAACGGAGTTCTAGTATTCAAAAAATACGAAAATAATTCTTAGGATTAATTATCTTAAAGTTTTTTCAAAAACTTTTTCGTGTTAAACATGATTTTTCGACACTTGAAAAAGTTATTCAATATCGGTTCAATAATTTAAACATACTTCACCAAGCTTTTACTCACCGATCCCTCAATTCCGAACCAAAGAAGAATTACGAACGTCTGGAATTCCTTGGCGACGCTGTGCTTGATATTATCATAAGCAAATTACTTATGGCTGAATTTCCTGCCGGAGATGAAGGATTATTGACAAAAAAAAGGGCAGCAATTGTACAAAGAAGCTTTTTAGCTTATGTAGGAGAATCACTCAGCCTATTAAATTATCTCCGTATTGATCAAGGGATTGATATAAAACAAAATAAAGTCGCAACTAAGCAAAATGCTAACTTGGTTGAAGCAATCATTGGTGCTGTTTACTTAGATGGTGGATTGGAGCCATGCAGAGCGTTAGTCCTTAGAACAATTTGGTCACATCGAAGAATAGCTTGGAAAGCATCAAATTATAAAGGTAGATTGATAGAATATTGTCATTCAAACTCGTTTGAGAGTCCGGTGTTTCATACAACAAACGTCTCCGGTCCCGATCATGATAAGGTTTATGAGATTCATGTTCAAATTGGCGAAAGAATATTTCCCACGGCTATCGAATCAAATAAAAAAGCTGCAGAACAAACTGCAGCTTCTAATGCTATTACAATTCTGAATGGAATTGATCGTTAATAAACTATTTTATTTCTTCTAAAGCATTTTTCAACTTATTTATTTTTTCAACGGGAGACGGATCCGTATTGTGCTGAATAGCACACCAATAACTTAACCAATCACCATAATTTATTAAATATAGTAATCTTTCCATATTATTGGCACCTTCGGCGTGTACTTCATGCTGAATAATATTAATATCATCTAAAAGTGATTTTGTGATATTCTGACGAGCACGTACTCGTTCATTATCATTTTTATCTCTTAACCAAATCACCGCTAGCTCAGATAATAAATCATGATTATTCCCCCAACCTACTATTTCATTATGATTCAATTCCGGTATTTCGTTGTAATAAGCTAACATTTTAGAATTCTCGCACAATTGTCCTTTCCATCGCAAAGCAACTACACCCGTTGTGTCAGTAATCCCGTAAATTATTGGAATCATTCCGTAAATTTCTTTTGCCATTTTATAGATAGGATTTGACCTGTCTCCAACCGAGTTGATATCACGTTTATTATCTAAAAAATTGATTGAACTTGAAAGATCATCAATAAGAGTATCAGAAATTATTCCGATTTTATTGAGTAAATATAACATTGGAACAAAAGAGTAGGCCAATGCAGCACGAGGTTGTAGTCCTCCAGGAATTCTAATCAGGTCAAATCCTTCAGATTGAATATTTTCTGATAATTTTCCACCTGTTGAGATACCGCAAATCATTGCACCTTTTACCAGTGCATCCTCATATGCACTTAATGATTCTTCGGTATTGCCGGAGTATGAAGAACAAATTACAAGAGTTTTTTCATTTACCCAATTTGGTAATGAATAATTTCTATTTATATAAAATGGGACAGTTAATTCATTGTGGGTGATTGTCTTTACGACATCTCCGCCAATAGCTGAACCACCCATACCAGCAACCACAATATTAGTACAAGCGGAATAATCGTTCTGCAAATTTATTTGTTCACCAATTGTGATAGCTTCTTTGATTTGGTTTGCAAATCTATAAATAGCTCCAAACATATCTTGAGGATCAATTTTTGATTTATCCATTTTACTTTTTCCTTTTCCAAACAAATTCAGTTAATTGCTCTAATTGTTCTCTTTTTTCTTTAGGTATAATTAATAGATTGTTTTGAGCGGCTTCTGTGTAATTTTTTGCCATATTTTTTGCAGATTCCAAAATACCATTATCAATAAAATAATCACGTAAATTCTTTAATGCTATCTTAATATCACAATTTATTGTTTCATCCCATTTTTGTTTCCACCCTTTTGCATCATTTTCACGCGCTAGCACAGTCAATATTGTTTGTTTTCCGGCGATTAGATCACTCCCTAAACTTTTACCCATTGACTTAGAATCACTAAATATTTCCAATATATCATCTTGAATTTGAAACGCAATTCCTAAGTTTAATCCGTAAGAATGTAATTCATCTAACACAGTATCAGGTTGATCACCTAGAATACCACCTAATTCAGCACAAAAACCGATTAACCAACCTGTTTTCTTTTTTATCATTGTTAAATATTGATCTAATATTATTCCATAATTGTGCTCAAATTCCTTATCATATGCTTGCCCTTCACAAACATATAATGTCGCTTTATTGAAAGCATGCACTGCCTTTAATGGATTAGTATTAACTTTTGTTATCAATATCTGACCAATTGCATAAATACCGTCTCCGGCAAGTATAGCTGTAGAGTCATCCCATTTTGTATGAACGGTTGCTTTCCCATGACGCATATAATCGCTATCCATTATATCGTCGTGTACAAGAGTAAAATTATGCAATAATTCGACTGCTAATCCGGCATTTATCAGATCATCTTTACTTGCTCCATAAACAGCACCTACAAGATTTACGATAATCGGTCGAAGGCGTTTTCCCTGCCCCTCCATTATATATCTGATTGGATCATAAATATATTTTGGTTCAGAGTCTAATGGAAAACTTTGAAGTTTTTCATTGATCTCAAACCGGAGTTGCTCTATGTGATCTAAAAATGAATCAGTGACCAACTTCTATCTCCAGTTTTCCGAATGTTAATAATTTAGATAATACTAAATCTTTAATTTCTTCCATACGTTCCTGAGTATTAGCTTCAAATCGACAGACTATTACGGGTTGTGTATTAGAGGAACGAACTAATCCCCAACCATCTCCAAATTTTATTCGAACTCCATCAACAGTTGAACAATCATAATTCGCTTTAAAAAATTCCTCCGCTTCTGTTGCAATACGAAATTTCTCCTCGTCAGATTCACATGCCATACGCATTTCCGGTGTTGAATAATACTTAGGTAAGATTGCTTTCAATTCTGATAGTGTTTTATCAGTTCTTGATAATAATTGTACTAAGCGCGCTGCCACATATAATGCATCATCAAAACCAAAGAAATTATCCGCAAAGAAAATATGTCCGCTCATTTCCCCACCAAACTTGCAATTTAATTCTGCCATTCTTTGTTTTATTAATGAATGTCCCGTTTTCCACATTACCGGCGTACCACCGTATTTTACTATCATTTCCTCTAACGCTTGTGAACATTTTACATCAAAAAGAATTTCATCTCCTTTTTCAACGATTTCCGGTAAAAACAATGCCATTAATTGATCTGCCCAAATTATTTCGCCGGTTTCATCAACAACACCAATGCGATCAGCATCACCGTCAAATGCAATTCCTGCATCATACTGACCTGTTTTCATTAATTCAATTAAATCTGTTAAATTTTCTTTGACTGTCGGATCAGGGTGATGATTGGGGAAATTTCCATCTACATCACAATATAATTCTTTTGTTTCAATATCAAGTGCTTTAAATATTTCAGGTCCATTTACGCAGGCTGCTGCATTACCACAATCCATTACAACCTTCATCTGTTTCTCAATTTTGATTTTATCGAGGATCATCTCTTTATAATTCGGTAGAATATTATATTCGGAAGAATTTCCTTTTCCTTCAATGAAATCTTGCTTCACTATTATCTTCCGAATTTCTTGTATTGCTGCACCATATACAGCTTTTTTAAAAAGGGATAATTTAAATCCGTTGAATTCCGGAGGATTATGGCTTCCCGTTATCTGAACTGCACCGTCTATATCTAATTTAAACATACTATAATAATTAACTGGCGATGGTAAAATTCCTATATCTACAACATCAAGACCTGTTGATAGCAATCCTTTCATAAAACTTTGTTTCAATTCAGGAGTGGTCATTCTTACATCGCCACTTAAAGCTACTTTTTTTGCGCCTAGTTTTGATACATAAGTTCCGTATCCGCGTCCTAACATTTCCACTACATGAGGAGGAAAATCTGTCTTTACTTCCCCACGTATATCGTATTCTCTAAATATATATTTATTAATGTTCATCGTTCCCTTTTCCAATTTATTATAGGGTTAAAATTAAGGTAATTCGTTGATTTAACGAATTATTGATTCAACTATTTAGATTAAAATATCACCTATTATTTGTCTCAAATTTCCGTCAAATTTAGCAATTAATTTTTCTGCATCTAATTTTGAACAAGATCTATTTATCATAACCACGGCTGTTTTCACTGATCCGCCGGATTCTTTCAGAATTTCATTAGCTTCTTGATAATTAATATTTGCCAACTTTTCTATAATCCTTGTTCCACGATCACGTAATTTTTCATTTACTACTTGAAGATCAACCATAAGATTCCCATATACTTTCCCCATTTTAATCATAGTAGTAGTGGATATCATATTTAATATTAATTTTGTAGCGGTTCCGGCTTTCATCCGAGTTGAGCCGGTAATTATCTCCGGACCTAAATCTACTGAGATAACTACATCATAATTTGTTGATTCTACGGGATTTGGATTGCAAATCAAAAAAACTGTATTACAGCCAATTTGTTTACCATATTTCAATCCGGCAATTACATAGGGAGTGGTACTACTACTAGCAATACCAATTATCAGGTCTCCCCCTTTTATTCCAATTTTATTTAAATCTCGCTCAGCATCTTTTGGGATATCTTCTGCTGATTCAATTGACCTGAAGACTGCTTCAGCTCCCCCGGCAATAACTCCGGTAAACCATCCTCGTGGTGCTGAAAAAGTTGGCGGTATTTCCGATGCATCAAGAATTCCCAATCTTCCACTTGTTCCTGCTCCAATATATATGATACGATTATCATTTTTAAGGGCTGCAACTGCTAATTCAACAACTTTTTCTATTTCAGGTATTGCCTTTTTTACTGCTGATGATATTAAACTATCTTCTTTATTTATAAGTTCAAGTATTTCTAAAGTTGTGAACTTATCAATATCCATTGAATGTGGATTTTGTTTTTCTGTTATTAGGTCACTACGCACAGAACTTCTAACTAGGTTTTCATATCACGACGAATCGGTTTTCCGAATATTATCAATGCTGTAAAGGATAATAAAATTCCTAAAATGATAGATATCGACAAATTGCCACCAAATCCAATAAAAAGATATCCTACAAACAATGCAATAATACCCACGGTTAATGCATAGGGTAATTGAGTACGTACATGGTCAATATGATCGGATCCTGAGGCAGTTGAGGATAAAATTGTTGTATCAGAAATTGGTGAACAATGGTCTCCTAAAACCGAACCGGAAAGTATTGCTGCAAATGTGCTCACAAAAATTGGTGAAGCTACCACTTCATCGGGAGTTCCTTGTATCAGTTGCATTGCCATCGGCATTACAATCGGAACAAGAATTGACATTGTCGCCCATGATGTTCCCGTAGAAAAACTTATCGCAGCTGCAGTAAGAAATATCACTGCCGGTAATATTTGCGGTGTTAGAAAATTTGATGAAATCTCAACTAGGAATTGTGCTGTTCCTAAATCTTCAGAAACTTTTCCAAGTGTCCAAGCTAAAACTAAAACTGCGCACCCTAAAAGCATTGAACGAGCACCATTTAGCCATGCATTCACCGCTTTATTAAGCGATAACAATCTTTTGCTAACAGTTATTATTATTGCAATAATACCGGCAGAGTATGATCCCCACATCAGGGCTGCATAAGAGTCAGCGCCACCAATTATATTACGAATTGAAGGAGTTACACCTGCTTCCAATGTACGTTTTCCCGTTACAAATAATCCTAACATAGCTATTAGTACAACACCAATTATGGGTATGATCGCATTAGTCCAATGAGATGATTTACCGTAATGATCATCAGAATCGATTTGCGATGTATCAGTCATTGGATTGGCCCCCGGCTGCATAACAGCACCGGTTAGTACAGTTCTCCGCTCTGCTTTATACATAGGGCCATAATCTCTGCGAGTTATTGTATTTATCAAAATAAATGCAAGTGTCAATAAACAATAAAATGAGTAGGGAATGCTTCTTAAAAATGTTATATATGGATTCTCAGTTACACCAAAATGCTCATATGGTCCGTTAAGTAAACTCATTTGAAATATTGACCATGTACTTATTACCGCTAAACTTGCTATTGGCGCTGCTGTAGAGTCAACCAAATATGATAATTTTTCACGTGAAATACGCAATTTATCGGTTAATGGTCGCATCATATTACCAACTAGTAAGGTGTTTGCATAGTCATCAAAGAATATAATGACACCCATAAACACCGTCGTAATCTGTCCTTGGCGTCGTGTTTTAGCATGACGAACAGCAATATCTACAATACCGCGCATACCACCATTTGCTGAAATAACGCCAATCATACCTCCAAACCCCAAAGTGAATAATATTATAGATGCATGACTTGTATCAGCCAAAGAGCCGACTAAATATGTATCGAGTGTGGTAAGAAAACCATCAATTAAATTAGCTTTAAGAATTGTTACACCGATCCATATTCCCGCAAATAATGATACTAAGGTCTCCCTAGTTACTAAAGCTAAGATAATCGCAACTAAAGGCGGTAAAACCGATAACCAATTCGGTGAGCTTTCAACGCCGCTTTGTTCAGCAAGCAGGAATCCAAAAGAGAATAGAATTGCAACGGAAATTTTTATTCGGTTCGACATATAATCGTTAAATTTAGAGGAGTTAACAATATTGTGCAATTTATTATCGCATAAAAATATCATGTTTATAACTTAAATTTGCAAACTTATATTTAGAAAATTATTTAGAACTAACATCTGTAGATGAAAAAACTCGATATATATTTACTGCGACAATTCATAACAATTCTCACTATGGCAATATTGGGTTTCGTCACTGTCTTTGTTATTGTTGATTTGATTGAAAACATCGACAAATTCATCGATAATTCAGTACAATTAAAAATCATATTTCTATTTTATTTTTATACTTTACCTTGGTTTTTTAGTATCGGTTTACCAATGGCGACACTAATTGCCACAGTTTTTAGTATCGGATTAATGGCGAAACGAAACGAATGGACGGCAATGAAATCTTCCGGGATTAGTCTTTATAGAATTGCTATTCCGTTATTATTAGCGGGTATTGTCCTCAGTTTTATATCCTATGAACTCGACAACAATCTTGTTACCCAAGGAAATGAAAAGGTAACTGAGATCGAACAAAAGCATATGCGCCGTAAAACACGAAGAAATACATTCCGCACAAATAAAATTCTGCATGATGTGCTTTTACAAAAATATGAGACCACGCATATTTCTCTAGCTAAATATTCTATTAACGGAATGGAAGCAGATAACGCAACAATATTGTCTTTAGAGGAAGGATTCATATCCAAAAGGATTGATGCGCGGAAAATGTTTTGGAATGATTCACTTTTGCTCTGGAATATCAATAGTTATTCTATTCGTAACTTTGACAACAATGGCGAAGAAATTGAAGTACTCATTTCAGCAAAAGATACACTTATTAATGCCAATTTCATACCAGATGATATAACAAAACAATTCAAACCACCAGATGAAATGAATTACAAAGAATTAACTGAACGAATATTATTGTTAAAAGAAAATGGTGTAAAAACAGTTAGGTGGGAAGTTGCACGTTATAATAAAGTATCTTTTGCTCTTACAAGTTTAATTGTCATATTATTCGGATTACCCCTAGCAGTTTCTAAACAAAAAGGCGGTTTGGCATTTGCCGCTGGTATGAGTGTCTTTGTTATTTTTGCATATTATGCATTTATTAAATTCGGACAATCCTTGGGATATAAAGAAGTCCTCGATCCATTTATTTCTGCTTGGATCGGTAATATAATTTTCGCCATCGGCGGAATAATTTTATTATTCTCAGTTAGGAAATAATATCGAAATACACGTAGTGTCATCCATGCGACAGTAAGTCGCCACTTTCAATCCTAATATCATTCAAATATAATCATTAATTAACTGGAGAATGATAATGAAACATTTCAATCAAATATCAAAAATATTATTAATTGTAGTGGCTATTGCCGGTCTTGCAATTGGTATGTCATCAGTATCAGGTTTATCCGATAACACTATGGTAACCATTAGTTCAGAAAATTCAATAATGGATAGTAATTGTGGATCAGGTAAATGCGGTGGCGATACTAAAGAAAACACTACTGAAGCCAAATGTGGAGGCGATGAGGCAAAAGCAGATGTTAAAGACGCCAAGTGCGGCGAAGGTAAGTGTGGAGAAGGTAAATGTGGCGGAGACAATACACGTGCAAAAAGTTCAAATTTTATGGACATAGATGCTAATGGAGATGAGAAAGTATCAAAAGCTGAATTTACTGATTTCGGTACAAATGAATTTCCAAATAAAGATGCAAACAATGATGGTAAAATCACTAGTGATGAATGTGTGATGTTTGATTCATTTAATACAGATGGAAATGACCATCTAACAAAAACTGAATTTCAAATAGGTCATGATAAAATGTTCTCAAAAATGGACAAAAATAATGATGGATTCATAGATGTTAATGAATCTAAAGCAATGCACAAGTCTGAAAACACAAAATGCGGAGAAGGTAAAAGCGACGAAAGTAAATACGGTGGTGATAACGCTAAAGCTGACGTTTCTGAAAAAGCAGACGAAGCCAAATGTGGTGCAGGTAAGTGCGGCTAAATACTTATTTATTATAGAATATGGAAAAAGGCAGGCCATTATGCTCCTGCCTTTTTTTATTATTTTTATTTCCTTATTAAAATTCCTATTATTGCCCGCTAATAATTAACGGAAAGTTCCCATTCTGTCATTCATACGACATTAAAAGAACGCTTTCATTCCTATTATTATACCAAGATAAATACAAATAAACAGGAGATAAATAATGAAACATTTTTCAAAAGTATTATTAATTGTAATAGCCATAGTTGGTCTTACAGTTGGTATGTCAACAATGACAGGTTGCAGCAGTTCATCTGATGATACTAAAGCAGCGGTTTCCAATCAAGTCGATGAAACCAAAGCATCCGTTAATGAAGCTAAATGTGGTGAAGGTAAATGCGGGGAAGGCAAATGTGGTGGTGACGATGCTAAAGCAGAAGTTTCTGAAGCAAAAGAGAGTGCTGAAGAAATGAAATGTGGCGAAGGTAAGTGCGGTTAGGCGCTTAGCAATTAACTATGTTATTTAAGGCGGGCGACAAAAACGCCTGCCTTTTTTATTCAAAAGGAGTTTTATACAATGAAATTATTTAATCGAATTATTAGTTATCTAGAAAAGTTAAAAGATTTTCCACCATTATTATTCCGTATAGTATTAGCGTACGGATTTTATGGTCCTGCTACAATGAAACTTAAGAATTTTGGTGGTATCGTCGAATGGTTCACTAGCATGGGAATGCCTTTACCAAAATTGAACGCATTTTTGGCAACAGGAACTGAAACAGCCGGTTTTATACTAATATTTCTAGGTTTAGCGACGAGAATAATTTCAATTCCATTATTGATTGTGATGGTTGTTGCAATCACCACAGTTCACTTGGGCAATGGATTTGAGGCTGGAAATAATGGCTTTGAAATACCAACTTATTATATACTTATGTTATTCAGTTTGTTAATTACAGGTCCTGGTAAATTTAGTCTCGATACACTGATTAAAAAGTTCTATAATAATAAATAGTTAATAATATCGGCGGTTAGTAGTAATATACGATGTTTCATTATGTTAGATCCTGACGTTAAATCAGTTACAGATAAGTATATTAATTATAAAATTAACCGCCGGTCCTTTTTATTGGCGACAGGCGTTTTTGCGGGTAGTATTACATTCGGTAGCTTACTGTCATATTATTATAAAAGTTCTCGAAAATCCCATCACTTTAACAAATCACAGGATAAAATATTGCAGGAAGTACAAGAGCATCTTTTTCCTAAGTCAGATGATTCGCCGGGTGCAAACGAAATTAATTCAGTTCCATACTTATATTTTGTATTAACCGATCCTGATATTGACGAAGATAATAAAAACTTACTTATTAACGGTGTAAGTTGGCTTGAAGATGAATGTCAATCAAATTTTAGTAAGTCATTTATAAATTTATCATCCGAAGAAAAAGATAAAATATTTCATATTATAGAAAAATCAAATTGGGGTTATCGTTGGCTTTCTCTAAATCTAATATACATTTTTGAAGCATTGTTAGCTGACCCAATTTATGGTGGAAACCCAAATGAAATTGGTTGGAAATGGTTAGAACATACTCCCGGACTACCACGTCCAACATCTGATAAAATGTACGGCAAATTATGAATTACGACTATGATATTTGTGTAATTGGTTCGGGAGCAGGTGGGGCACCAATCGCTTATGAGCTAGCAAAAGCGGGGAAATCTGTTGTAGTACTTGAAAAGGGACCATGGTTCAAAACTGATGATTTTACCAAAGATGAACTTACTTGTTGTCGAAGGAGTGTTTACACACCAAATTTACGAGATGAACGCCACGTACTTGAAGATATAAATACTAATAGCAAATGGATTGGAAAGTCTACCTATGATACTGGACGTGATTTTTGGAATGGTAATATGGTTGGAGGTTCATCCAATTTGATGAGTGGATATTTTCATCGAATGAAGCCAGAGGATTTTCGATTATTATCAGAGTTTGGACCAATTGAAGGAGCAAACATTGTTGATTGGCCAATTTCTTATAACGATTTAGAACAATATTTTACTAAAGTAGAAAAATTAATTGGGGTATCCGGTAAGGTAGTAAATCATCCGCATCTTGAACCACGTTCGACAATTGATTTTCCATATTCAAAGACAGCAGAAAATCCCATTGCACAGATAATCGATAATGCGTGTAATAATCTAGGATTTCATTCCATTCCAACTCCTCGAGCAATATTATCGCAGAATGCGTTAGGACGTAATGCATGTTCATATTCTAATTATTGCGGCAGCTATGGTTGTTCAACTGACGCCAAGGGAAGTGCTAGGGCTGCATTACTAAATCCGGCTATACATACCGGAAATTGTGAAATAAAACCAAATTCTATCGTATATAAATTATCTAGCGATAACACCGGAAAAGTGGTTACTGCAAACTATTACGATGAGTCCGGAAATATTAATTCTATCTCAGCTCGTATTTTTGTAGTTGCATGTCAAGCTTCCGAATCAGCTCGCTTACTTCTTATGTCTTCCGGATCAAAACATCAAAACGGTTTGGCAAATAATAACAACCAAGTCGGTAAAAATTTAATTTACTCAGGCGGTGGATCGGGAAACGGTGATATTTTATATAAAAATTATAATGATACTGAAATCGCACAGTTAAAAATTCGTGGCTTATTTGTTAATCGTTCATTACAAGATTGGTATGTAATAGATGACCCTTCATTTGGGAAACTCTCAAAAGGTGGCACAATAGATTTTCTATATAGACATGCCAACCCAATCGCTAAGGCTAATTCACAAAAATGGGGAGCGGATGGTTTAATGTGGGGAAATCCTCTCAAAGATAAAATAAAATCATATTTTACTGAAGGAAGGCACTTAAGATTTGAGGTATTTAATGATTGGTTACCAACCGATAATTGTTTTGTGACCCTTGATCCAAAGGTTAATGATAAATGGGACAATCCGGTCGCGCGAATACGCATTGGAAGCCATCAGCATGACCTAAAAGTAGGCAGACATTTAGCTAATAAAGCAGTAGCTGTTTTAAAAGAAATGGGGGCTGAAAATATTAGCTCAAATATTAGTAGCTCTCCCCCACCCAATTTAGTTGCAGGTGGATGTCGTTTTGGTGATGATCCTGAAACTTCTGTTTTAAATTCTGATTGTCGTGCACACGATGTCGAAAACCTTTATGTTACTGATGCAAGTTTTATGCCAACCGGAGGAAGTGTCCCATATACCTGGACGATCTACGCCAATTCATTCCGAGTAGCGGATAGGATAAAACAGAATATTTAGTTAAAATATTTCGTTATATAATAAAAAGCCACCTATTAGGTGGCTTTTTATTATTCAATAGATATTGATTTTAATATCTGTAATGTTCCGGTTTGTACGGTCCGCCTTTAGGAATTCCAATATAATCAGCTTGATCGTCAGTCATTTCTGTTAATGTAACTCCTAATTTACCTAAATGTAATCGCGCTACTTCTTCATCAAGAATTTTTGGTAACATGTAAACATCAATTTCAGGTCTGTCCTTTGCGAGTGCTATCTGAGCTAATACTTGGTTTGAGAATGAATTTGACATAACAAAACTTGGATGACCGGTTGCACAGCCTAAATTAACCAATCTTCCTTCTGCTAACATGAATATTTGATGTCCACTCGGGAAAGTGTATCTATCAACTTGTGGTTTGATAGTTTCACGGTCAATATCTTTAGCATCATTTAATGGGTCGACTTGTATTTCATTGTCAAAATGACCAATATTGCAAACAATGGCTTGATCCTTCATTTTCCGCATTTGTTCAACTGTGATCACGTCACGGTTTCCGGTTGCGGTTACATAAATATTAGCTTCCGGCAGAGCTTGTTCGGTAGTAACTACTTCAAACCCTTCCATTGCCGCTTGTAAGGCGCAAATTGGATCAATTTCGGTAACTAATACACGTGCGCCATATCCACGCATAGATTGCGCGCAGCCGCGACCTACATCACCATAACCGCATACTAATACTGTTTTACCTGCAATCATAACATCCATGGCACGTTTTAATCCGTCCGCAAGTGATTCACGACAACCATAAATATTGTCAAATTTTGATTTTGTTACTGAATCATTCACATTATAAGCAGGGAATAATAATTTATTTTCCTTCGCCATCTGATGCAACCTATGTACACCGGTTGTTGTTTCCTCAGAAACACCGATGATATCTTTCGTAATCTTATGCCAATGCATTGGATCTTTTGCATGTACTTCCCGCAATAATTTTTCGACAACTTGTTCTTCGCGAACCTTAGTTGTTATTTCAGGTAACGACCCTGTTTTTTGATAAATTTCCTCTAACTCATATCCCTTGTGAATCATTAATGTAGCATCGCCACCATCATCAACAATTAATTGCGGTCCTTGATTTTCAGGAAAAGTCAAAGCCTGTAATGTACACCACCAATATTCTTCAAGTGTTTCTCCCTTCCATGCAAAAACAGGAGTTCCACCGTCAGCGATTGCAGCTGCTGCATGATCTTGAGTAGAAAATATATTGCAGCTGGCCCAACGTACATCTGCTCCCAATTCCTTTAGTGTTTCAATCAAAACTGCCGTTTCAATCGTCATATGCAGGGAGCCAGTAATCCGATAGCCCTTCAATGATTTTTTCTTTCCATATTTTTCGCGAATTGCCATTAATCCCGGCATTTCCTTTTCTGCAATAACGATTCCTTTCCTCCCCGCTTCTGCCAACGAAATGTCTGCAATTTTATTTGGTAAATTTTCAACTATAGATGCCATTTCTTTCCTTACTTCCTCAGATAAATTTTTTGAAATATTTAGATTTAGATTTTCTGTTATTGGTTGTGCTGACACAATTTTAACCCATTATAAATATGATTTTAATGTTTCAACCATATCTGTCTTTTCCCATGTAAATAGTTTATTGTCCCGACCAAAATGACCATAAGCAGCCGTTTGACGATAACGCGGTTTCTTCAGATCAAGGTGTGCAATAATTTCAGCAGGTTTAAGTGGGAAGATTTCTTTGATGATTTCTGTCAATTTTTCATCATTAACTTTTCCTGTTCCAAATGATTTGGCACTAACAGATGTCGGTTCTGCAACGCCTATACTATATGATAATTGAACTTCACATTTATCCGCTAAATCCGCAGCCACAATATTCTTTGCAATATAACGTGCCATATAAGTAGCAGATCTATCGACTTTTGAGGGATCTTTACCTGAGAATGCACCACCGCCATGTGGTGCGTATCCACCATATGTATCAACAATAATTTTTCGTCCTGTTAATCCGGTATCGGCTTCCGGTCCACCCATAACAAAACGTCCCGTACCGTTAACGATAAATGATTCATCATAATCAACATTACTTTCTTCTAAAACCGGTTTGATGATATTTTTAATAACTTCATTCTGAACAAATTTTAGTTCATCTTCCTCATTACCAAATTTATTGAGCATATCGTTATGTTGCGTTGCAATAACAGCTTTTTTTACTGCAATAGGTTTTCCGTCTTCATATTCTACTGTTACTTGAGATTTGCCATCAGGTCCTAACCAAGACATATTGCCATTCTTACGTTCTTTCGCCAATTTTTCAGTTAGGCGTTGAGCTAATTGAATAGGTAATGGCATTAATTCAGGAGTTTCTTTACAGGCAAATCCAAACATCAAACCTTGGTCACCTGCCCCTTGCTCTTTTCCACTATCAGTGTCAACTCCTTGCGCAATGTCAGGGCTTTGTTGATGTAATCGTGATGTAACTGTAACAGATTCATCATCCATTCCGTAAGAGATATTGGTATAACCAATTTCTGATAATGTATCTTTTACAATTCTTTCTACTTCGGCAAAACCATGTGTGTTTACTTCCCCACTAACCACAACTAAACCTTTGGTTGCCAATGTCTCACATGCTACTCGCGATTCATTGTCCTGTTCTAATAAATTGTCTAATATTGCATCAGAAATTGCGTCACAGACCTTATCAGGATGCCCTTCCGTAACAGATTCAGATGTAAATAAATACCGACTCATAAAATCTCCATTATAATTTAATTAACGAACTTGAAATTTACAAAAAAAGGAAATACAGAACAGTAAATTTAATTCTGCTAATTAACAGAATTCACTTCCATCATTGGCAGCAATTTTGTTAATTATTTGTTTATCAGAAATATGAGAGTTTTCTAATATGATGCTATCTTCAACTTTCGAATTACGGACAATGCAATCATTCATTATTGTAACATAGGGACCGATAATTGAATTTTCGATACTGCAATTGTCACCTATGAATACCGGTTCAATTATCTTAGAAGTTGGAAACTCAGCATGTTCTGATTCTAATAATTTTCGATTTGAAGAAAGAAAAGTCTCCGGCACACCTACATCAAAAATATTCGAGGTATCATATGTTCTAAATAGCTCGCCGTTTTTAACCATTAATTGTAAAGCATCTGTAATTTGATATTCATTATTTGTTTTTATATCCTTAGCAATCAAATCTTCAATGGCTAACTTAATTTTATTTTCATTTTGAAAATAATATAATCCGCTGATTGCCAAATTACTAGGCGGATTGGGATGCTTCTCATAAAAATTAACTATATCGCTATTTGACGTTTCAACAATACCAAACCTTGTGGGATCGTCCACTTCATATACACCTATCACATTATCTGCTGATGAGCAAAATTTGTCATAATCTACATTGAATATTGTATCACCAAGCTGAACTAAAACCGGTTCATTGGTATTTTCTAGTCCGGTTAAAATTGCATGTCCTAACCCTAAGCGCTTTTTTTGTTCGATGAATGAAAATTTACCCTCGTATTTCTTCACATGATCGATCACCTGCTCTTTCAAATGACCAACGATAAAAGTAACCTCAGTTATACCGATATCAAAAAATGACTCTAGTATAAAATCAAGCGCAGGTTTACCGGCTACCGGCAAAAGTGCTTTTTGATACCGATCCGTATGCGGTTTTAATCGGGTACCGTACCCGGCTACAGGGATTATTGCTTTCAAAATTATCTAATTTTTAATGATGGTTATTTTGTTTACCCTTAATTTTTTTAACACGGGTAATCATTTTTGCAACAGCAAGGTCTATTGATTTGGTGATATTATCAGTCGATTCTTTTACATTGAGCTTATGGTTTGGTATAGATAAATTCAATTCAGTAGTATATTGATCATTCTCATGAAATAACAAAATTTGACATTGTATCGCCCTGTCATAAAGTTTAGTGATTTTTTGAACTTCACTAATAGCATAGTTTTTTAAATTTTCAGGTGCGTTAAAGTGACGAGAGGTAAATTCAATGTTCAATTCAAACTCCTTTTATTTTTGATATTTTTAATTTAATTATCACCATGCGGATGCGCTTTTTTATAGATCTTTTTCATCCTTTCAGGTTGTACATGCGTGTAGATTTGTGTTGACGACAAACTGCTGTGTCCTAATAAGTCTTTAACTGCGCGCAAGTCTGCTCCGCGATCTAACAAGTGGGTTGCAAATGAATGCCGTAAGGTGTGAGGTCCAAGATGTTCCCCTTCTGTTACTAGTCGTAAATACATATTTACACTACGTTGTACTGTCCTTTGTGATATGCGTTCACCTTTTGAATTTACAAATAATGGATCATTTTTGTCAGCAGTTTTTAATGATCTACCGCTTTTTGCGACATAATTTTCCATCGCCTTCATTGCTCGATGACCAAACGGAATCAATCGTTCTTTGTTCCCCTTCCCTATAACTTTCATAAGATTTCTGTCAAAATCAATATTTCTAAAAGTAATATTGATTAATTCGCTTAAACGTATGCCTGTACTATAAAACAATTCCAATATTGCTCTATCTCTCAAACCTTTTATGGTGTCCATCGGTGGAGCTTCCATTAATGCATCAATCATTTTTTCATCAACATAATTTGGGAGCGGTTTTGGAACTTTTGGTGTTTTTACATAGATAGACGGATTATTTTCAACGACTTCTGCCTTAATTAAATATTTATAAAGTGATTTAATTGACGCTAATCTACGGCCAACTGTTTTTGAGGAGAATCCGTCTTCAAATTCCTTGCCCAAGAAATGTCTAATGGTTTGCTTGTCAATACTTTCAATTGAAATATCATTAGTTCCAACATATTCAACTAAAAAGTTATTAAATCTGTGCAAGTCATGAATATATGAAGTACATGTATGCTCAGAATAACCCCTTTCCTTTTCCAAATAGGAATGGAAATCAGCAATATAATGTTTAAAACTATCAGACATTTAATGATTCAATCTTATTGATAACAATTTGGATATCATCCGGTAAATCAGCTTCAAAACTTATCTCAGTTTCACTGCGTGGATGTATAAAGGATATTTTTTGTGCATGTAAAATATGGCGTTTTACTATTTTAAATAACATTTCCATTTTTTTTGAAATTTCAGGTATATAACCCTTAATACGTGATACCCCCCCACCGTATTTTATATCTCCAATAATTGGATTTCCGGAAAATTCCGAATGAACTCGTATTTGATGTGTACGTCCTGTTTTCGGAAAATAATTAATATAACTAAAATATTGCGATTCTTTAATAATCTGATATTTAGTTTGAGCTTCCTTCCCAGTCATATTTATATTAAATGATGTCGGATCAGTTCGTTTTCTTGCAATAGGTTGATTGATAAGTCCTTCTTTTTCTTTCCAATTTCCCCATGTAATTCCATAATATACCTTTTTTACAAGTCGGTTAGCAAACTGTTCCGCTAATTTCATATGGGCAAAGTTTGTTTTGGCAATAATAATAATTCCGGAAGTTTCCTTATCCAGCCGATGTACAATGCCCGGTCGTATAGGTCCATTTATATCAGATAATTGTTTACAATGAAATGAGGCAGCATTTGCCAGTGTTCCATCATTATTACCTGTCCCAGGATGTACGGTCATACCGGCTTGTTTATTAACTACAATAATCTCATCATCTTCAAAAATAATTTCAATTGGTATTTCCTGCGGTTCTAGAAAATCAATATC
This sequence comes from uncultured bacterium, assembly GCA_964634215.1. Taxonomy (GTDB): domain Bacteria; phylum Fidelibacterota; class Marinisomatia; order Marinisomatales; family JAHJCW01; genus JAHJCW01. The sequence continues at coordinate 32,380 of CAZWKR010000002.1, read as the reverse complement.
AGAAATTTCTTCAGAAATATCAATATGAATCGTATCATTTTGATTTAAGCGATATTTTGCCGGTTGAATTTCTCCATTTACCGTGATATCGCCATTTTTTATGTATTTTTGTAATTTGGAGCGGGAAAATTCATTCAGATTATCCGCCAAGAATTTATCAAGGCGAATCCCAATTTTATCAACGATTAAGATATCGTTTTTCAAATGGCTGTTTATACGGTCTGTTTTTTTGGTTGTAAAAAGAATGAATCAATTAAATATAGTATCATTCCAATGGTTACAGCTGAATCTGCAACATTAAATATATACCAATGGTATCCCCAAAAAATGAAGTCAAACATATCCACAACTTCTTTATACATAGCACGATCAATAAAATTACCAATCGCTCCAGCGATAATAAGCGCCAAAGAAATTCTTAAAACAATGCCTCCCTTCCGTTCGTACCACAAGTACCCAATAAGAAATATTGTTAATATAAACGAAGCGATTGTAAATATATATATGCCTCCCGGAAAATTGATACCAAATGCCATTCCATCATTAGACACATATGTCAAATGGAAAAAATCAGTGATAATAGGAATTGATTCGTGCAATTCCATCGTGGAGCGAATTAAATATTTAGAAATCTGATCAATAATGACTATTATTAGACTAATAGTTAAAACAATCACAGCAAGCCCATTTTATCCTTCTCTTTACAATCAACACACATTGTTGCAATTGGTACAGCCATGAGTCGAGCTTCAGGTATTAATGGACATGTGTCACACAAATTTTTTGGTTCCTCTGAACACTCCTTACAAATTCCATATGTTCCGTTATCAATCCTTTTTAAAGCACTTACTAAATTTTGATAATAACTATTTTCTCGTACCATAAACTGAAAGTTTTTCTCTTTTTCATGTGAATCAGTTCCAGCATCCGCCATATGAACACTATAAACCGAGTCTGGAACATAACTTTCACTAGCCTTTCCGGTTTCAAGGACCCCCTCTTTTATTTCATCCATTTCCTGATTTACAGTTTCAATTTCTTTTTGGATTAATTTTCTAAATTTATTTAGTTTTGATTTACTATATTTTTTTGGATTTGCCATATCTTTTTCTTAGTCCTTAATAATTCGTGATATACCCAGTGTAGTCTTTTCACCTTTAATTTTTATTGTATCGGAAAATTCAATTTCCGAGCTTTTAGGTTCGATAGCCACCGTTAATGTTTCATTACAAAAATAATCTTTATATACATTTAATGCTTCACCAATTTCGTCATCAAAATCACCAAAAACTACTATTCTATCTTCAACGGCAAAATCAGCATTTTTTCTCATAATTTGCACTTGTCGTATTAAATCTCTTACAAGTCCTTCTTGCACAAGTTCATTATTTAAAACAGTAGATAAAGCGATGGTAAACCCTTCATCCTGTGCAGAAATCAACCCATCCGCGGATGACGTTTCTATCAAGAGATGCTCTTGTTTTAGAGTTAAATCACCGGAATCTGTATTTAGTATTAATTCCCCATTGACTTGAATTTGATTAATAACATCTTTTACATTTAAATCAGCAAGTGCTTTTTGAATCGATGGTATCGCATTCCCAAAGGTCCTTCCCAAAATCGCGAGATTCGGTTTTATGTTATAGGTTATTATTTCTTCTGCATTTTTCACACGTTTAATCTCTTTTATATTCAATTCATCTAAAATAACAGATTTATTATCACTTAGAAACTTAGATAAGTTATCATCATTTATAACATAAAACAAACTTTGCAGTGGCTGTCTAATTTTTAAATCAGCTTTATTTCTCGCAGAACGTCCTAACTCCACAATTTTTTTCAATGCATCAACTTTCTTTACTAAATCATCATCAAGATAATCTGATATAACTTTTGGATAATCACATAAATGTACACTTTCAGGAGCTGATTCATCTATATTTACTACTAAATTTTTATACATTTCATCAGTTAAAAACGGCATTATCGGTGCCAACAATTTTGACAGAGTTAACAAGACTTCATATAGCGTATGATATGCAGCTTGCTTGTCTGAATCATCTTCACTTTTCCAAAAACGTCGCCGATTCCGACGTATATACCAATTTGATAAGTCTTCTATAAATACCTCAATCTTACGCATTGATTTATCTAATCTGTATATTTCAAAGGATGAATGCATATCTTGAATAAGTTGATGCAATTTTGCCTTAATCCAACGATCCATTATTGTCAAATCGCTATCTTGAATTTTGGATTTCAACGGATTAAATCCATCAACTGCTGCGTAAGTAGCAAAGAAAGAATAAGAATTCCACAAGGTAATTATCTTCTTTCGTACATCATTAGCAGCTTCGTAACCAAAATTTAGATTATTCTCAACATTGTGATTAATAAATACCCAACGCATCACATCAACACCCATATCGTCAGCAGCATCATTGAACCAAATAGCATTTCCAGCTGATTTATGCATTTCTTTACCATAAGAATCTTTGACAAGTGCATGACCTAATAACGTTTTAAAAGGAGCTTTATTTTCCATTACAGTTGACATGGCCAAAAGTGAATAGAACCAATTACGAAATTGACCGGGGAAACATTCCGTTATAAATTCTGCAGGAAACCATTTCTCCCAATAAAATTTGTCTTCATTATATTTTATGGTTGAATACGGAACAATTCCAGCATCTAACCACGGATTTCCAACATCAAGAATTCTAGTACCGATCAAACCGGTTTCCGGATGTTTAATTTTTACTTTATCAATCCATGGTCGATGTGGGCTGTGACCCTCAAATTCATCCCAGCCTTCGACCGCTAATTCTTTAAGTTCTTCTTTCGATCCTACTACATAAAAGGAATCATCTTCGAATGTCCAAATTGGTAATGCAAGACCCCAAAACCGCTGTTTCGATATCATCCAATCACCCATATTGTCGAGCCATTCGTGCTCGCGTTCTTTCCCCCATTCAGGAATCCAATTGATATCATCGACAATTTTTTTAATATTTCCCCGCCAGTCCATATTTATGTACCATTCATCAACAATGCGAAAAACTAATTCATCGCCTGAGCGCCAGCAATGCGGATATATATGCGGATATTTTTCAGTATGTACAAGTATTTTTCTATCACGTAAATCAGATAAAATATTGTCAGTTGTCTCCTGATTAGTTGCCGTCAAACCTGAAAGCCAACCAAATCCATCAATAAATTTTGATTCTTCATTTAGAGGAGCTATATCCACCAAACCGATTTTTTTTCCAATTTTATGATCAATATCACCGCAGCCCGGTGCAATGTGCACAATACCGGTTCCTTCGCCTGCGACTACATTATCATTACCAATATTATCTTTTCCACCATCGATAACTTTATGGCATTTTACACTGTTGATACCCTTCTCTTTCAATTCGTCTTTAACAAATGGAAATCCACCGGATTGATTTTGAGCATCCAGATGATCAAACGGACCTTCATATTCCCATCCTAGCATATCGGAGCCTTTCAATGTATTTAATACCTTATACCCCCCATGCTCCTTAAATATTTGTGCTATTGTCTTTAGTTTAGGTACACCATCAACCCACTGTTTTTTATCATCAAATTGTTTTTCAAGGCGTTGGAATTCTAAATTATCATTTGCAAAATAATAAATTGAACCATCGACAGCTTGTAACTTTACATAATCAAGATTCACATTAACAGCTGCTGCAACATTTGATGTCAATGTCCATGGTGTTGTAGTCCATATCAATAAATATTCATTATCTTTATTCTTTAACGGAAAACGGACGAATACTGAATCATGTGCAACAAGTTTACGTCCCTCAATAATTTCCATTTGTGAATAAGATGTACCTGAACGACCTGACCATGGGACTACATCATTTCCACGGTATATTTTCTCTTGTTCAAAAAGTTTTTTTAAAAATGACCAAATAGTATAATTGTTTTCATCGGACATTGTAAAATATGAATTCTCCCAATCCATCCAATAGCCCAATCGTTTTGATTGTTCAGTTATTACATCGGCATATTTATAAACACGTTCTTTACAAAGATTAACAAATTTCTCAATACCATATTTTTCCACATCGCGTTTAGTTTTGAATCCAAGTTCTTTTTCAACCTCAACTTCCACCCACAATCCTTGGCAATCAAATCCATTTTGATAACGCACCTCATGTCCCGTCATGGCTTTATATCGAAGGTAAAGATCTTTCAATGTTCTACCCCAGGCATGATGTACACCCATTGGATTATTGGCAGTGATAGGACCATCAATAAAACTCCAACGCGGTTTACCTTTATTTAATTCTACACGTTTTTGGAAAATATTATTGGTTTCCCAAAACTCCATGATCTCATGCTCTAAAGCTATAAAATCGACCTTTGCATTTACCTTCTTTATTGCCATTTACTTTATAATATATTAAATCATTTCCTAAATTTTTTAGACGTCGAAGTTAGGTCAAATACAAAGTTTTTCCAACGATTACAGTATTTTGTTATTTTAATAAAAAACCCTCGTAGATGACGAGGGTTTTTTTACTAAAATCCAATTAATTACTAGTCAATCTCAAAAGCAAAATAACTAGATCTTTCACCTCGCTTTACAAGTAATAATAAAGAGGATTGTTGTTTTGATTCTTCAATTAGATTTACAAAATCTTCGCTCGAGGCTACTTTTTTTGTTCCAACTCTTGTAATTATGTCTCCAACTCTAATTCCAGCTTCAAATGCATTACTTTTTTTATCTATGTCAGTTACTAAAATACCTTTGCTATTTGGGTCAATTCCATATCTTTCAGCAAGTACATTAGATATATCTCGAACTTCAATACCTAAACTCGATCTATCATCACTAACTGTTGCAAATGTTTGGTTTTCCTGTTCAAGTTCTTCTAATGTAATATTTATAGTTTTCCAGTCTCCGTCTCTTATAATTTTTATTTTACTATGTTTCCCGGGCGGTGTTGAAGAAACTACATTTTTCAAGTGAGATGTATCAACAATCTTTTTACCATCAAATTCAGTAATAATATCACCGGTTTTTATACCTGCTTTATCTGCTGGGCTATCGTCCACAATTTCGGTGACAAGTGCTCCATCGCGATTAGCTAAACCTAGCGCTCGTGCAACTTTATCTTCTACCGGTTGAATATATACTCCTAGCCATGAGCGTACTACGTATCCTTTTTCAATCAAGTCACTCATAACCTTTTTAATCATATTAGATGGAATTGCAAACCCCACTCCACGATTAGATCTTTCCATTCCACCGGTTGCAATAGCGGTATTAATTCCAACTAGTTCACCGTCAAGATTGAGTAAAGCTCCACCACTATTACCAGGATTGATAGCTGCATCTGTTTGGATAAAATTCTCATAGTGATCGTTCCCAGGCATTACATAACTACGTCCTAAAGCACTAACAATACCTGCAGTTACAGTATGACTTAAATTTGTAGAAAATGGGCTTCCTACTGCTAACACCCACTCGCCTACACGTAATTTATCAGAATTACCTAGAGCAATCTGTTTTATGTCTTTGGCATCAATCTGTAATATCGCTAAATCTGATTTTGGGTCTGTACCTAATATTTTTGCAGGAATAATTCGTTTATCAATTAGTTTGATTTGAATCTCTTCAGCATTCTCAACCACATGATTATTGGTGAGGATGTAACCTTTATTCGCATCAACGATCACACCGGAACCTAGTGCCTGACTTGAAAATTCTTGGTCAGGTAATTGCGGATGAAGAAATGGAAAATCACCAAATTGTCTGAATTGATCCTCAGCTTTTACTACTTTTTCTGCAGTAATTGTTACAACAGCAGGATTCGCCTTTTCAGCGACATCGGCAAAAACTGAACTAAATTGTTTTACGATAGAATTCTGTGCCGATAAAATTCCTATTAATAAAATTATTGATATAATAAACCGTCTATACATTTTGTATCTCCTAGATATTTCTTTCAATTCTATGCTGATAAACTTAAAAAGTTTCAAAAATGTAAAAAGCCCCTATATTGGGGCTTTTTACATTTGACTATATTATTGTTTATAAATATTCTTTTAAATCGTTATAAAAGACTTCTTCAGAACGTGGCCCTAAATATCCTTTTACAATATATCCCTCCCTATCAATTACCAAAGTAGTTGGAATTGAAGATATTGGTTGCCCCATAACTTGTCCATACATATTTGTAACTGCATGAGTTTCATCGTTGTCCAAATCGGTTAAAATTGTATAATTCATTTGTTTCTTGTCAGCAAATTCTTGAATTTCTTTTGCTGAACCGGAGTTTAGTGTAATTCCAACTATTTCCAAGCCATCTTTGTTATATTTGGCTTGCAGGTTAACTAGATCAGGTATTTCCTTTCTACATGGTGGACACCATGTACCCCAAAAATTTAACATGACTACCTTTCCTGCATAATCAGACAAGTAGAACTCTTCTCCACCAATCGTTGCTAATTTAAAATCAGGAGCTTTGATCTCATTATTACGCTCTCTAACTGACTTATTTTTCAAACTTGTTTCTTCTGTTTCTTTAATATTATTATCTAATGAACTATTATTAGTATCATCCTTTGCGTTACAACCTGAAACAATTAGTACACTTCCTAATAATAATATTAATAATGATTTATTCATTAACTTTATCCTTTATTTAATCCATTATTTAAAAATTCTACAAATTCGTTTACATCGCGTGTCATTCCGGGAAAACGTACAATTTCTACTTCTGATCTATCTAATATCACATAAAATGGTTGGGCGGCTGTACCAAATTTGTCAATTTCATATTGCCGCTTTTTGCGATAGTTTTCTCCGCCATCAGTATATAATTTTACTAAAACAAATTGTTCCAATAAAGTTCTCACTTCTAACTCAGATAATATATTGGCATCCATCCAATGACAATTTGTGCAAGTATATCCTGAGAAACTGAGAAAGATAGGTTTTCCGGTTCGTTTTGCTTCGGCGATGGCATCAGTCATTTCAGAATACCATTTTTGAGCTTCCACGGCTGTGTCTTTACCGGTCATTACGATACCTGATTCTGATTCTACTTTTGGTGGCAGATATGATTCAATCGTTCCATTTATAGGTCTTCCTAATAATCCTGTGCCCAAATAAATTCCAAATACGATGAATAATAAACTAAGTATCATTCTTCCCACACCAATTGATTCGACCGGTGAATCATGTGGTAATCGTATTTTACCGAGCAAGTAAATTCCCGTGAAAACCATTGTAACTGTCCAAATTACCAAAACTACGCTATGAGTAATTATTCCCCAACCCCATACTAAATCAGCATTTCCAAGAAATTTGAATGCAACTGCAAATACTAGGAATCCCAATACGACTTTCACGGCATTCAGCCATCCGCCAGATTTTGGCAACTTCGCAAGGTATTGCGGAAACATTGCTAAAAAGAAAAATGGTAATGCAAATGCTGTACTGAATACAATCATACCAATCATTGGCCAAAACCACTGTCCTTGTGCTGCAGCGACTAATAGTAAACCAACGAATTGAACAGTACAAGTGAAAGAAGCTAAAGTAAATGTTAATGCCATGAACAGTATACCCAAATAGCCAGAACGTTTTTCCTGCTGCATTGACATATTACGTAATTTTGCTGGAACCTGAATTTCGTACATACCAAATAATGATAATGCAAAAAATATAAATAGAGCACCAATAAATAAATTTATCCACGGACTTGATGCAAGTTGATTAGCACCTGATGCACCCAAAAATACAGCTAATAAAAACCCTAGAAGCGTGAATGTTGTGATAATTCCAAGAGCATATACTAAAGCATTCTTAATTGGTTTCTTACCGGAAGTTTCACCTTGCTGAGTAAAAAATGAGACTGTGATTGGTATCATTGGAAATACACACGGTGTTAATAAAGCCAAGAACCCCATTGATGCAGCCAATAATATAAATGACCAAAACCCCTTCGCTATTGCACTCTCTAGGCTTGTTAATTCATTGATGCTTGCTTCAATTATTGATTCTTCAACTAAATATAATTTATCAGACCGAGCTTCTCCAGATTCTACTATTAAATCAAATTCAACCGTCTGATCCATCGGTGGATAACAAATTGTATTATCACACGATTGGTAAGTCGCAATAGCGGTCAACGAAATTGTTCCAGATTCAATATTTTTTTTTAATTTAATTGGAACAATAAATTTTGTCCGACCATCATGATGAGGAATATCCATCTCAAAACCTTCGTCATAAGATACTATCGGTTCAGGTTCAACAATAATTCCTCGTTTTTCAATCGCTTCACCAACGATTTGAATAGAAGTTGGAATTGGACCGTATTCAATCTTTTCCATTCCATAAATATGCCATCCTCTGTCTATGGATAAAATTACCTGCACTTCAATTACTTCGCCAGCTCGCACATTTTCCTTAACCGAACTTGTAACAGATACAGGATCCTCAAACTGCCCAAATAGGAATGTCGTAAATATTAATATTCCTGTTAATATTGTCTTTATATTCATAATTATATTTTTAATTCCGTTAGAAATTAATGCTATATGTAATAACGTATAGTCAGTTGGATGACAAATGGAACAATCGGTAACGCAAACTTTTTCGATATTTAATTGTTTTCTTCAATTCAACAATCCTATCCTTAGCAGCATTAACACCATTTTCTACTAATATATCACATTTGTTAAAAGCAGACCAATGCAAACCGAGGACATCAGGTCGAATTAAGAAATCAGCTCTATTTGCTAATAAATTGGTATAGTATTGAGAAGTAACACGATCAGCTCTGGTAATAATCTCAATAATATTTATTTTTTTCATTGGTTCTTTTGGGGCACCACGAGATATATCAACTCCAATTATAAAATCAGCTTTATTTTTAAGTTCACAAACAGGGAGAGGAGCGCTAACACCCGCATCAACAATTAATTTATCTTCTTGTTCCGTTGGTTCCACGAAACCAGGTATTGACCCACTCTGAGTTACAGCATCGATTAAATCGCCGGAACTGTAACAAATAGTTTCACCAGAGTGTAAGTCTGTGGCATATACATTGAGAGGGATTTGTAGTTCTTCAAATGTTTTCACCGGTATTAAATAGTCGAACGCTTTTGTTAAACGATCTTTTTTTATTATCGATGTACGAGTTAATGCCATCGCAAATACCAATTTATCTTGCACATATTTTGTTACTTGCCCAATTACAGATTCAGGATTCTGATCTGATTGTAACCGACCAACTCCCATTTCTTCATACGCATCGCTACTCAAAAACTCCTTGAAACGTTGGTCAACCCATTCCGGATCTTGAGTGGCAGCATACATTGCACCTATTAAGGCACCGGCACTTGTACCGCCGATAACATCGGGGATAATATTGTTATTGTGTAAAACTTTTATTACACCTATATGAGCTGCTCCGCGTGCTCCGCCGCCACCTAATGCTAATCCTATTTTTAATTTACTCAAGCCCTTCAACCGACGATTTTAGAACTATTTTAATTTTCATTTCAATACGTTCAAGTGGATTATCGCCTTGATCACGCGGAGAATTAACTATTTGATCCACAACATCCATTCCTTTTAATACATTACCAAATACAGTGTAATTATTGTCTAAAAAATGAGCGTCAGCAACACAAATAAAAAATTGACTTCCGGCACTATTGACATCTTGTGACCTTGCCATAGATAATATTCCCCGATTGTGCGGTGTAGAACTAAATTCCTCCGGCAACATCCATGATTTTGAATTGTTTTCATCTCCTATGCCATAATACTTCCCTGCATTACCACCCATTCCATGCATTCTACGGTCTTCATTTTTAGAATTAGGATCACCACCTTGAATCATAAACTCGGGGATTACCCTATGAAATGTTGTACTATCATAATATCCATTTTCCGCATGTGTCATAAAACTCTCTACATGCTTCGGTGCAATATCAGGATAAAATTCTATAACGATATCTCCTTTGTTCGTCGAAATTACCCCAACCACTTCTTTCGGATTACCACCCATAACCATTCCTCCTATCAATGTAATTAATATTAGTTTCTTAAGCATTTTTACTCCTTAATTCGTTTTTCATATTTCTACTTCCCGGTTTTTGAATAGGAATTTCAGCAAGATAATCCGGTATTTCACCGTCAGCATAACTTGCAGTTTTATGTTCCAATACCGACATCAGTTTTTTATGTAATTTAATATTTCCGCTACTACGATCCACAACCAAGCCTATTCCTACAATTTTCCCCTTATGTTCTTTCACAATTTCTACTACTTCATTTATAGAACCGCCGGTGGTGAGTACATCTTCAACAATTAAAATCCGTTCACCTTCTTCTATACTAAAACCTCTACGAAGTTTCATTTTTCCGTCTTTCCTTTCAGTGAAAATTGTTTTCAAACCTAATTGTCGACCTACGTCCGTACCAACAACAATACCACCTATAGCAGGAGAAATAACAGTATCAATATTATCATTTTCAAAATGGTCGGCTATGATCCTACTAAATAAAGTTAAATATTCCGGATATTGCAAAACTTTTGCACATTGGAAATATGTATCACTATGTCTTCCTGATGTGAGTACAAAATGTCCATCCAATAAAGCTCCAGTGCTACGAAATATTTCTAAAATATCATTTTTATCCATTTACGATTTCCCTCATTTTATCTACATAATCTTGAGCAGCATTTTTAATAGCCTGACTGCTCATATCTCCTGCAAAACTAATTCCCCTCGATATATTAATAATGGCAATACCGTTTTTATTCCCATATTGCATACTTTTTTCTAAGTCACCGCCTTGTGCACCAATCCCGGGAATTAAAAATGGCAAATTAGGCGCAATCTTACGGATTTTAAGTATTTCAGATGGTGCAGTAGCACCAATTACTAATCCAATATTATCATTAATATTTAGTTCAACAGCTAATTTTGCAACTTCTTCATATAGATTATTTTCACCAACATGCAAATCTTGTAATTCTAAAGCAGATTTGTTTGAGGTTCTGCATAGAATAAAAACACCTTTTTCAGGGTTTTTAATAAAGGGTTTAATGCTATCACTACCCATATAAGGATTTATAGTAACAGCGTCAAATCCGAAATAATCAAATAGACTGATTGCATATTGTTTGGCGGTATTTCCAATGTCTCCCCGTTTGCCATCGGCAATAATAATTCCATCATTTCCAATATATTTAACAACATTCTCTAACCACTTAAAACCGTCGGAACCCCATCTTTCAAAAAATGCTAAATTCGGTTTGTAGCTTACTGCAAGATCGATCGTAGCATCTACAACTTTTAGGGAATAGTTAATTAGATCAGATATCTTTGCATTTTTATTGCCAAGCCCCTCTGGACTAATATCTAGACCAACACAGAGATGAGATTTTTTCTTAGTTATTTGTTCCGATAAGCGCGTTGTAAATGATTTCATGAGTAAAGAATTTACTCCGTCAATCATTTTCCACAAAGTGCAACTTTATACTAATATCGATACAATTATTTAGAATGTAATTTGTAACTTTGCAACATGGAACAATTAGAATTTGCGTCAAAAAAAGAATCTACAATGCGAATAATCGCTTCTAGCGGTGTTTTCCAAATTGAACTTTTGGAAAATGTTGGAGAAAATGATTTCTCTACTCTAATAGAAATTTCCAAGCATTTGGCTCAGGAGTATGGACCAAAAGCAATTCTTACAAAGGCAACAATCCACAAATATTTTAATAAGAAGAGTTCTTTACCTTTCATTGCTCGCTACCGCGGTGATATTATCGGCTACATCGTAGGAGTACCATTAGAGGAACTAAATTCAGAGCCGTGGGCAAGGATGGATGAGAATTATGGAAAATATGATACCCTTTATACCTATGCCTTTGTAATTATAACGCAATATAAAGGACATGGCTATGCTAAAATGTTGAAAAGAGTGTTCTTAAATTGGGCAAAAAAACGTGGCTCTATCCGGTATATTACCGGTCATGTTCAGGTCGGTACAAATTCACTCTATTCTACAGATATAAAGATTGTAAATCGGACAGAAAACTGGCAAAATTCAGGAAAAACTTTTGAATATTATAGACGTAAATTACGTCCTAATGGAACTGGATCAACGGCAAATACTCCGCCAAACGCGGATACTATTTAATTTTTATATTTTCTCAAATTTAAAGTATTTACCCGGCTTCTTTGCCATCCCTTTAATAATTATATAAGATATCACTCCGGCTGATCCAAGTCCAAGTAATCCACATAAAAATTGATACAACTCAACAGGCTGCAAACTAATATTTAATTGTGTTGCAATTATTATTCCAAGTAGAAAACCAATCAATGGTAAACCGTATTGTAAAAAGGATAGTTTTAATAAAATATTTGATGCTTCCGAAATAGATACTCTATCACCAACTTTAGCATTAATCGTATTTTCCAATGTGATTGTTTTTTGATTTTCAGATCCCGGAGAACATAAAAATCGGATTCCACAGTCTTTACAATCATCAGTTGAATCTATAATGATTGTAGCAAAATTATCATCAATTTTAGTGATTATACCGGTGTCAGATACTTGATCGGACAAATTATGCTTCTACTTTTTCTGCAGGTTCATCTATGACCGGCTTACTAATTGTAACCAAACAATTAGTAGGACATTTATCGGTTGGAAGCTTGGCTTCCTTGCCAAAGATATCATAATTGACGATGGCTAAATTGTCTTCCATCACCATTTCGCCTTCTTCAACGTTGCGTACACAAATACCGCAAGCAATACATGCTTTTATACATACTTTCCGAGCTGTTTTTGCTCCATCAAGATTTTTACAAAATACAAATAATTTATGACTTTCCGGATGCATTTCAATAATATCTTGTGGACAAACTTCAGCACATTTTCCGCATCCGGTACATTTATCATCAATAATAACAGGAAGTCCATTATCACTCATATACATTGCATCAAATGTACAAGCCTCAACACATTCGCCAAATCCCAAGCAAGAATATTCGCACATTTTCTCGCCGCCACCAAAGTACGAAGCACCTAAACATGATTTTATTCCGGCGTATTCGGCTTTTTTGGCAGTTTCATAATTACCACCTTGGCACATTAAGCGAGCAATTTGTTTTTCACCGGAATCAACATCTACCCCTAAAATTTCTCCTATGGCTCGTTTTGCTTCATCATCACTAACGGGACATCCATTGATTTCTGCTTCTCCGGCGACTACAACATCAGCAAATTTTGCACAACCGGGATAGCCGCAACCTCCACAATTTGCCCCGGGCAATTCATCTAATATCTTAGCAATACGATGGTCTTCTTCTACATAAAATTTCCTTTCAGCAAGTGATAATCCTGCAGAAAAGAGTAATCCTAATCCTCCCATACTAGCGATTGCGATTAATAATGTATTTAATTCCATATTTTATTTATTTAGCCACGAATTCACGAATTAATCTTTATATTTTTTGAATAAAACATTTCGCTGTAATTAATTGTAAAAACACAATAAAGATTTTCTTAATATAGTTTTGTTTTTTGTTCTTATCATATTATTCGTGTTCATCGTGTAATTCGTGGTTAGATTTTTTTTGTTTTTCGTTGTGAATCCTCAAATCAATCCGGCAAATCCCATAAATGCTAATGCCAAACTTCCTGCTACAATCATAGTGATACCTGCACCTCTAAATGGTTTTGGTATATTTGATAATTCCAATTCTTCACGAATTCCCGCCATAATTACTAATGCTAAAGTAAATCCTGCACCAGCTCCAATACCAAAAACTAAGCTTTCAACAAAACTGTACTCCCTCAGGACTGAGAACAATGCCAATCCAAGTATTGCACAATTAGTCGTGATAAGCGGTAAAAATATCCCTAATGTATCATATAACGGTTTACTGACCTTTTTAATGAACATTTCAACTAATTGGACAAGCGAGGCAATTACTAAAATAAAAGATACATATTCAAGAATTTCGATGTGGTACGGCACAAGTAATAAATGATATATCAACCACGTTACTGCAGCTGTAATCGTCATAACAAACATAACAGCCATTCCCATACTTACTGCGGATGATACTCTTTTTGATACGCCAACAAAAGGACAAATTCCTAAAAAGTAAGTAAGAACAAAATTATTTACAATTGCCGCTGAGATAAATAACAGTAAGAGGTTCATATTTTTACTTTCCTTTCATTCAGCCAATTGCCTAATCCAATTAAAAGTCCTAAGGTTAAAAATGCTCCGGGTGGTAAAATCATAATCATCCACGGGTTAAACCAGTCTCCCAAAACTTGTAAATTGAATAATGTGGCTGAGCCCAATACTTCGCGAATACTTCCTAACACAACCAGTACAAAAATAAATCCTAAGCCCATTCCAAGTGCATCTATAATTGACCGACCTACTCCATTTTTTGACGAAAATGCTTCTTGCCTTCCTAATATAAGACAATTTACCACAATTAACGGTACATAGGGACCTAACGCTTTACTTATCTCTGGTAAATATGCTGCTAAGAATTTATCCGCAACAGTAACAAATGTTGCGATGATAACAATGTAGCTGGCAATTCGTACTTGATGTGGTATTACCTTTCGCAATAACGATATTAGAATACTAGAACTTACTAAAACAAAGGTAGTAGCCAGCCCCATTGCTAATCCATTGATTGCGGAATTGGTAACTGCTAAAGTTGGACAAAGTCCCAAAAGCATTCGCAATACAGGATTATCATCCCACAGACCCTTTAAAAATTCTTTACTTAGTGGTATTGGTGTTTTTGCCATAATTAGTTTGCTGATTGATATAATTCTTTAATTTGTTGAATATTATCATTTATAATCCGCACTACAGCTTTTGATGTTATTGTTGCTCCTGATATTGCTTGCACCTCATTTGGATTTTGTGGTATTTGGTTTTTCAACGCTACAATTTCCGGTTCCACAATCACACCGGAAAATTGTTCGGGAAACCAAAATGGACTAGTTTTATTTGAAGGATCTACAACAATTTTTGTTCCTAAACCGGGAGTTTCGATCTGTCCAAGTACTTTAATACCGGTTATTGAAACAAAACTCGGATCAACCCCAACCATTATCGAAATATTTCCCTGGAATCCGCTACCATCAACTTTAAAAGCAATTCCTACGGGCTGAGAACTATCATCAATTTTTCCAATATAAACTGTATTTCCGTTAATATCTTTCTCCTCATAATTATCGTATGAAGGTAATACATCGGATATTGCTGCTTTCAAAGCTTGTAACTGATGATAGGCAATCATTGGCTTTGTAACTCCATCCCAAGTTGCTAAAATTCCACCGGATAATGCAGTAATGACCGTTAAAACGATGACCATTTTGGCAGTTTTATTCATTAACGCGGTTCTCCAAATATTCTAGGTCTCGTATAACGATTTATCAAAGGAGTAACACCATTCATTAACAATATTGAATACATAACTCCTTCCGGTAATCCACCAAATTGACGAATAATAATTACAAGTATTCCTGCACCTATACCAAATATCCAACCACCTTTGGGAGTTATGGGTGATGTAACCATATCGGTAGCCATGAAGAATGCTCCAAAAAGAAGTCCACCCGATAACAAATGGAATAATGGATTCGGATACTGTATCGGATCAATCATCCAAAATATTCCGCTAAAAATAGCAACACTTCCAAGAAAACTAAGTGGGATTCTCCAATCTGCATTTTTTAATATTAACAGAAATATACCACCTATTAAAATGGCAATTGCAGAAGTTTCACCCAAACTTCCGCCTACATTTCCAAAAAGTAAATCCGAATAATCAGTTAAGATATTTTCAAATTTAAACGCTCCTAACGGTGTAGCTGTAGATACTACATCTATCTCTGCAAATTTTGCTGTATTAGGATTTGTCCAAGTTGTAATTGCAACCGGAAAACTTGCCTGTAAAAATGCCCGACCTAATAGAGCAGGATTGAAAATATTATATCCTAATCCGCCAAAAATATGTTTCCCTACTGAAATTGCTACAATAGACCCTAATGCTGCACTTGATAACCTAAACGAAGGTGGCAAAGTTAAAGCTAATAAAATACCGGTTATTATTGCGCTTCCATCAGAAATTGTAATTTTTTCCCCCTTCATATAATTCATTACTATTTCTGTAATTAAAGAAGCGACTACGCAAGTTAATACCATCCACACTGCACGAATTCCAAAGTAGTAAAACGACATCGCTATTGCGGGAATTAACGCAATTATAACTGACCACATAATTTTAGGTACAGATTTAGTGGTATGTAAATGCGGACTTGAATTGAGAATGAGCATCCGCTCAGGTATTGCTAACTTGGCGCGAGGGTCAGGTTTCTTTTTAGGAATGACCTTTTTTTCAGCTTTTATGTTTTCTTGTTCTTTTATTATATCGTTCACAATTAAACCACTAAATCACATTGTATTTCATAAACTTTTTGCTTACCAACTCTGATCCATTGAACTAATGGAATATTAGACGGACATACATAGGCACAGGAACCACATTCAATGCAGTTCATAATTCCCATTTTGTCAGCATCGGACCAATGTCTAATTAGAGATAATCTAGCTAATCTAGTTGGCATTAAAAACATTGGGCAAGATTGCACACAACTGCCACATCCGATGCATGCCATTGGTTCAACTTGTTTATAATTTGTAGTACAGACAATTCCGCTAGTAGCTTTAATTACAGGAACAGATAGGTCATATTGGGCAATGCCCATCATTGGGCCACCCATAAACACTTGGGCAGTATCATCAACAAGGCCACCGCAAAATTCAATTACATCACTAAATTTTGTTCCAATTGTCACTAATAAATTTTTAGGTTCCTTAATACCATTTCCGGTTACTGTCACTACTCGCTGTGTTAATGGTTTTTCATGCGATACCGCATTGGCTACTGCAACAGCAGTTCCCACATTTTGAACAACCGCGCCAACGTCCATAGGTAAACCACCTGTTGGCACTTTCCGTTTTTTGATCGCTTTAATCAGCATTTTCTCAGCACCTTGCGGATATTTTGTTTTTACTGTAACAATTTCAAATCCATAACTATTGGCAGCTTTTTGCATTGATTCAATCGCATCAGGTTTATTGGATTCAATTCCTATATATCCTTTCTCAACATCTAGAATCTTCATGATGATTGCCATACCCTTTATAATATTATCAGGCATTTCCAACATAGTTCTGTGGTCGGCTGTAAGGAATGGCTCACATTCGCAACCATTTAAAATAAATGTATCAATTGGCTTATTATCTGGTGGATTTAACTTTACATGAGTTGGAAATGCAGCTCCACCGAGTCCAACAATGCCAGCTTTCTTGATCCGATTTTTCAAATCATCAATAGATAGTTTTGTCCAATCAATTTCAGAATGAACTATGTTAGATTCTTCCGTTTCAGATGCAACTATATGTATCATTTCTGTACGACCGCCGATTGGATTGGTGAACTTACCAATTACCTTAACTTTACCGTTAATCGTTGCGTGGACAGGACTTGAAACGTAGGCATCAGTTGAACCGATCACCTGCCCTATCTTTACTTCTTCTTTAACCCCCACTACAGGTTTACACGGAGCTCCAATGTGTTGCTGTAATGGGATAAATACTTCTTTAGGCGTGGGAAGAACTTCAATTGGTAATGACTTAGTTTGGATTTTATAATCATCAGGATGAATACCGCTTTTGAAGGTGGGAAATTTCACTTTATTCGCTTACTATTTATCCGAAAATGTAGTTATTTCTATCCTTTGAATAAATTAAATTACAGAGATAAATAAACAAATAAAAAGGAAATAGGACAAAAAAGTCCTAAAAGTATTTAGGACTTTTTAAATATTTTAATAAAGTTAATTAATCTCCACTTTTTATAAACGGTTTCCATTTTTCTTCTGGTGAATGAGACGTTAATAGACTCACAACTATTAGAAAGAATATAGATGCTCCGGCAGCCGGATAAATAATATAATCGTAACTAAGGCTTGATAATCCTGCTGAATTTAATGCACCAAATATTATTGTCACTATCATTCCAGCTGCAATTGATGACACACCTCCAGCAACTGTAACTCGTTTCCATAAGAACGCAGCTAACAAAGCCGGTGTAACTGCTGCTCCAACCATTGTATAAGCATACAAAGCCATATCCAGAATACTTGTGAAAAATGATGACACAATGTATGCAACCACTGCTAATAGCACTATCATTATACGTTGAAAACGTATTATTCCCTTTTCACTAATATCAGGATTGATAAATCTTTGATAAACATCTCGAGCCAAATTTGTTGACGGTACCATTAAAAACGTGTTCGCAGTGGAAAATATTATTGCGACTGCTCCTGTGAGTAATAGTAATCCCGCGATCATTGGAAGATTATACCGCGCAATTTGTAATAATATTGTTTCTCCATTCCCGGTAAAATTTGGATCATTCCAATAAATACCGCTACCAAATATGGCTGTAGCTGCCATTAAAGTTTCTACTATTAGTACACCGATAATCATTCCAATTACGGCTTTCCGAGCAGATTTAGCATCCTTTGCAGAAAAGAATTTCTGATAAATACTACTCTCCCCTAATAATAGAAAAAATGTTGGAAAAAACAATCCTAAAGCTGGCAACAATCCTAATCTGCCAAAAACATCAAAATGGGTAGATGGTAAAGTTACAGTTAATTCGGACCAACCTCCGGCTCCTTTTAATGCAAGTGGTGCCGCAATTAACATACTTACAATTATCATTAATCCGTTTACCACATCGATTGTCACAATTGACATCATGCCCGCCATTACAGTGTATAGGACAACTAATCCGGCAATAATCGCTTTTGCGTAAACAGGGTCTAAATTAGGAAACAACAAGTTTAATAACCTTCCGCCGCCAATAAATTGATAGCTCGCAATTGTTAAATACGCAATTATAATTGCGATGGTACCAAGCAATCGTGCTGAAGGATGATAACGTTTTTCAAGGATATCAGGAACCGTGAATTGAGCAATTTTACGTACTTTACCAGCTAAAAAATATACGATTGCAATTCCGACCCAAGCACCGGCACTCATCCATAATGCTGAGAATCCTTCGCGGTAAGCACGTCCTGCACCACCGAATAAACTACCTGAGCCAATCCAAGTACAAACCAATGTTCCGACTAATAAATACCAAGGAACAACTCTGCCCGCTACCATAAAATCTTCCTGAGTCTTTACCAAGCGACTTTTATAAAAACTAACTCCAACTAATATTGCTAAATAAATTGCTATTACATATATATATGCCATTTCTTCCTCATAAATAATGTGAATTTAGTCATCTATACTAATAAAATCATCTCATACCTACCCTTTCATCCCCTCGTAAATTAGGATGAGGTGTGGGACGTTAGAAATTACTTCCAATAATTTGAAATTAAAGATAATCATTAACTAACTTATGCTTATGAAAATGAAACTCTATTGGCAAGTTCTAATCGCAATGGTGCTCGGCATCAGTTTTGCGTTGCTTTTCAAGGAACAAGCATTAATCGCAAAACCACTCGGTACAATTTTCATGCGGCTATTAAGAATGATCATTGTTCCTCTTATAATATTCTCAATAACCACCGGTGTAATAAATCTCGGCAAAAACATCGGTAGAGTTGGTGCCAAAACTTTTGGGTACTATTTGCTCACATCGCTACTAGCGATAGTAATAGGACTCACGCTCGCAAATTTAATTAGACCTGGAGTTGGCATTGATCTTGGTGCGATTGCAACTGAATTTGATCCGGAATTACTGTCAACACCAAGTTCTCCATTCGAAATTATTATACGGATGATTCCGCTAAATCCGTTCGCCGCCGCGGTAAATGGCGATATTCTTGGTGTAATATTTTGGTGTATTGTGTTTGGTAGCGTAATTCCACGATTACCGGATAAACAACGCAGTTTTCTCAAACAATTTTTCAATGCCGGCTTCCAAGCCATGATGCTTTTAACTCAAGCTGTCATCAAATTCTTACCGATTGGAGTTTTTGGATTGATAAGCACAGCAGTAGCAACAACCGGTTTTGAGCTATTTAAAGGTGTTGCTTGGTACATTGTAACAATTGCTATCGGATTAACTTTACATGCATTTGTTGTACTTCCTATTATTTTCTTGTTACTTACACGTATCAATCCATTAAAACATTATCGTGCAATCGCGTCGGCGATGGCAACCGCATTTTCCACAAGTTCTTCAGGAGCAACCTTACCGGTTACAATGAACTGTGTTGAGACAAACGCTGGTGTTTCTAATAAAATATCAAGTTTTGTATTACCGCTTGGTGCAACAATAAATATGGACGGTACAGCTCTTTATGAATGTGCCGGAGTTTTATTCATTTCGCAAGCTCTTGGATTTGACCTAACATTTGCTCAGCAATTCACTATAGTAATAGTAGCTTTTTTAGCTTCGGTAGGTGCCGCTGCAATTCCCTCAGCTGGACTTGTTATGATATTCATAGTCTTAGATGCGGTTGGACTTGGAAACCATCCCGGTGCTGCAATGATCGTTGGAACGATGTTAGCAGTTGACCGCCCGCTTGATATGTACCGCACTGTTGTAAATATCACTAGTGATAGCATCGGTGCAGTTGTAGTCGCCAAGAGTGAAGGGGAGAAAGATTTGTATCCAAATCAGAAGTAGCAATATATAAATCGATTAGATTTGATTTGACTTAATTTTTATATTAATTTTTATTAAGCTTTTTGATAATTTTCGTACCAGGATTAGTTATTTTAGGATCTACAAGTCAGAATCAATAGGAAGCTGTACTTCGCTTACAAAAAGCATGCCCTCTTGTCAGGGAAGTTTGCTGTAATCGGGAGGCGTCCACCGTTAATCATAAACGGTCCTAAAAAACGCCCTGGTACGGATTTTTTTATGGTTGATGGATAAAATCTTACTACTATCCCCAAATTTTCTTTTCATATTTTATATTTAATATACCCCTTCTTTAATTCTCTCCTTAAATAGGGTGAGACGACTTTAGTCGGTAGGAGTTTTCTAAAAAATTAAAAATTTAAGATTTGATTGATTCGTTTAACAGGTCCACGGATTTTTAAACGTACACCGTCTTCATCGTACTCGCGTTCTAAAACAGTTACGCCATTCTGTGCTTCGGCAGTTTCCTTTGCTTGATCAAAAGAAAAATGAATCTCAGTAGTGGTAAAACCTTGATCAATTCTTTCCTTAATTGATTGTAGTAAATTATCAATTCGTAAATGATTTTTTGCTGAAATTATTATACCATCCGGAAATTTTCGTTTTAAATAAGCAATACGAACATCCTCATCAATAACATCGATTTTATTTAAAACGATTAGTGATGTATTCTTATCGGCACCAAGGTCAATTAGGACTTCGTTAATAGTATCTAAATGCTCAATCACTTGCGGAGATGATGCATCTAAAACTATCAATATTAAATCTGCTTCTAATACTTCTTGTAATGTACTTCTGAAACTTGCTACTAAGTGGTGTGGAAGTTTGCGGATAAATCCAACTGTATCGCTTATTAAAATCTCATGCTCACCATCTATCATTGTTGAACGTATAGTTGTATCAAGGGTAGCAAATAGCTGATCGCGGATATATACTTCAGATCCCGTAATGGCATTCATTAATGTTGATTTTCCAGCATTGGTGTAACCGACTAATGCCACCCGAAACTGATCTTTTCGCCGTCGACTTTGTGTAGCCCTTTCCTTTTCAATTTTGGCTAACTCTTTTTTGAGTTTAGCAATTCTTTGTCCAATCAATCGGCGATCGACTTCAATCTGCGTCTCTCCTGCCCCTGCCCTAGTTCCGATTCCTCCCATTTGTCGCTCTAAATGCGTCCACATTCGTGTAAGACGTGGTAACAGATATTGCAAATGTGCTAATTCTACTTGAGTTTTTGCTTCTTTAGTTTTAGCATGTTTTTGAAATATATCTAAAATTAAGGCACTTCGGTCAATAACTTTGACTTCTTCACTAAGTTCTTGAAAATTCTTTGTTTGAGCCGGACTTAGATCCTCATCAAATATAACTAATGAAACTCCCAATTCTTTAGCTTGATTCATTATCTGTTCGGCTTTGCCTTTACCGACAAAATAGACAGGATTAATTTTATTTAAGCGCTGCGTAACACGTCCTACAACTTTGGCTCCAGCAGTATTGGCGAGCAATTCCATTTCATCAAGATGCTCATCAATAATAAGCTCATCGAGTTTACCGTGGATTACACCAACTAACATGGCGCGTTCTGTTTTATTTGATCCTTGCTGATCAATCATATAAATAAAAAAGAAATACTATACATAACAATTCCTGAAAAAAGCGGTATTCGTAAATTATCATCGATATTTATTGGCAATAATTCAATGAACATAGCTGCAAATGCACCACTGAATTTGAGGATGTTCGGAATTTGTGGAAAAAATAAAGCAATTATAACACATGTAATTAATCCAACAATTGATCCTTCTAATGTCTTATTCCAAATTCTAAGTTTTCCATATTTTCTGCCATATAAAGCGGCAGCGGTATCGCCAATTGCGGTAAATAATAATGCTAAAACTGCAATATCCTTTGGAAAGATTACAACTGCAATAAATGAACCAATCAAAATATAACTTGCACCCGTTAACCTCCCATCGAGTTCATGCGATCTGAGCATTCTGTTAAAGAATTTTCCAAATATCTTTGATATCCATCCATTACGAGTTCGTCCTAAATCAATTATTACAATCACTACTGAACCGATGCCTAGTAGTATAACCATCCAAAATTTTGGTATGTTGAGTAATAAGTACGCTAACGGAATGATGGAGCTAATGCTTAAATGAATTGATTTCCGAATAATTTCTTGATGCATAAAATGTTACTGATCTATCATTTGATCGAATATATCCTGCAAATCAAGTACACTTACTGTTATATCAATACTTTGAGTATTTTCTAAAATCGTCCCTGCCTTAAGAGATTGATCCAGAACTGTATAAGGAATTAAATCTTCATTCTGTTTATAATGTATTTTGCCAATTCTCAAACCGACTTTTTGCAACTCTAATTCTGCAGCTTCTTTACTTAATCCAAATAAAGTTGGAACTTGAATATCACTAGGTGATCGTCCCTTACTGATAACCACTCTTACACTGTACCCTTTTGGAAGTGTTTCTGTACTATCGGGAATTTGATTAATTATTACACCATTTGGATGAGTTACGCTATACTCATGTGATGTAGCCCCAATCTTCAAACCAACTTTTTTTAATAATAATTCCGCACTTCGCTGCGATTGACCCACTATATTTGGTACTATCACTAATTTATCTGCTTGTGATATTTTTAGCCTTACTGTTCTACCTTTTTTTACAATTGAGCCAGCCTCAGGATGTTGGTCTAAAACTATATTCGGTTCCATTTCACTAGTATAAATTGTATCAGTTACTGCACATCTAAATCCGGATGTTTTTATCATTATCATAGCAGATTTAATATCCATTGATGTAACATCTACCAATGCCTTACTTTTTCCATGTCGCACATAAAACGGCATAATAATTAATTCAAATAAGGTGATAATTATTATAGTTATAATAACAATTGTTACGATATGTTTTAATATTTTTTTCATTTATCTTTAATCATTTTTACAGCAAACATACCATCCATTTTATTCTCAGGAGGAAATGTTTGTAGTGCACCATTATCATCAATTAAATTTTCTAATTGGGGATTTTCAATTGATTCCACTTTGAATTCATTGTGTAATTTAAGAAATGCATTCACTACTTGCCAATTTTCTTCATATTCCAATGAACATGTAGCGTACACCAATATTCCATTTGGCTTTACAAATTTATACATGTGATTTAATATAGAATTTTGCAAAGCAACTATTCTTTTTAGATGTTTAGGTTTACGTCTCCATCTAATATCAGGCCTACGTCCGATAACACCAGTCCCTGTACATGGAGCATCAATTAATACCCTATTTGCCATGGGGAATGTATCTTTTGTGGCATCCTTTTGTTTCCAACTTATATTTCTATTTTTTAGCCTAACCTCATCTTTTTGTGCTACCCTAATTCGTTCCCCATCAATATCACTTGCAAATATTTTTCCTGTATTTTTTACTATTTCAGCGATATAATTTGTCTTAGTACCGGGAGCAGAACATACATCCAAAATAATTTCATTTGGTTGCGGGTCTAATACTTCAACAATAGATCCAGCTCCTCGATCTTGGAATGAAAAATATCCATCTTTAAAAAGGGGGTGATTTAATAATTGAGATCCACCTAATCCAACATTATAAAAACATTCAGAATTTTCAAACTGAGATAATTGAATACCATCCGCATCAATTCGTTCTTTAAAATTATCATGATCAATTTTAAAAGTATTTCTTCTTATTGTTAATGGTACTGAAGAATTGAAATAATTACATAGTTGATGAGTGCGAGATTCTCCAAATTGTATTAGCCATTTATCAAACAGCCAGTTTGGAAATGAAAACCATTCAAAATCTTTTACTTGCTGAGGTTTTTCATCTACATCAATAGAATGTATTTTTCTTAATACGGCATTGACTAATCCTGTAGTTTTCTTATTGAATTTATGTTTTGCTATATCAACTGCACTATTAATTGCAGCATAGTCGGGAACCATATCATCTACTAATAATTCGTAGGTCGCAAGTTCTAAAATTACCAGTAATTGTGATTGGAGTCTCTCAATTGGATGATTGAGATGACCCTTTATAAATAAATCTAATTTTCCCTTCCAACGCAGTATTTCTTTTGACAATACTACAATTCGATTCCGGTCTACTATGTTAAGATTATATTGATTAAAATGATTGTTTTGAATTGTTTTTAAATCAAGAGTTGTATTGTAAAATCTATCAATTATTTCAACAACTTGCTCACGTGTAGATTTCATTAATCTCCAAACATCATTTTTGTTTGTATCTTTGTACCACGCAGAAACTCTTCAATTTTTATTCGTTTTTTACCCTCAAGTTGTACTTCCTCAATTGCTAACAATCCTTTGCCGGTTTGTATTACAAGTTGATTTTTATTACATATTACAATTTTACCACATTTTAGTTTCTCTGAAATAGCACCTAAAATTGAAGATGAAAAAATCTTCAAACGCTTTCCATTAAATGTTGTAAACGCACCTGGTGAAGGACAAAATGCTCTTATTAAATTATGTATTTGTATTGCGGTTTTTGACCAATCAATACTATAGTCATTAGGTTTAATCTTGGGTGCTAATGTTACCTTAGATTCGTCTTGTGGTATACTCAGCATATTATCTTTTTCAATGTTATCAAGCGTTTTAACAACCACGTTTGCTCCAATTTCACTCAAGTGTTTTGCAAGCGTACCGTAATTATCATCATTATTAATATTAACTGTTTCCTGCAAATATATTTTGCCCGAATCAATTCGTTTTGATAAAGAAATTGTTGTGACGGCGGTTTGGGAGTCACCATTAATTAGCGCCCATTGAATCGGTGCGGCACCACGATATTTTGGTAACAATGATGGGTGTAAATTGATTGCTCCATATTTTGGTATGGAGAGCAATCTATCAGATAATATTTTATATGCAACTACTACAAAAATATCTGGTTTCATCCATGATAAATATTGTGCAAAATGTTTATCATTTAATTTGGGCGGCTGAAGTAATGGAATCTCTATCGCTTTAGTAGCTAGACCAACGGCAGTTTCACTTATTTTGTTTCCTCTTCCAATCCTTTTAGGTGGATTTGAGACGACTGCTATTATTTCATGTGATGATTCTGAAATACGCTGCAGACTAGGTACTGCAAAATCGGGATTACCCATGAAAACAATTCGCATAACTAATTACTCTCGAGGTATTTTATATGAAAAATTGTTAAAAACGTGTTATACCACTATTTTTTAATAAATCAGAATATTGATGTGCAGCATTTTCCTTGATTTCCTTCAACTGTGATTTATAGCGCATCTTTACGATTGAATTTACATGATCAACGATCAATTTCCCTTTTAGATGATCCATTTCATGTTGGATTGCCCTAGAATATAAACCACTAAACTCTT
Organism: uncultured bacterium; assembly: GCA_964634215.1. Taxonomy (GTDB): domain Bacteria; phylum Fidelibacterota; class Marinisomatia; order Marinisomatales; family JAHJCW01; genus JAHJCW01. The sequence goes on along the minus strand of CAZWKR010000002.1, from coordinate 6,155 downwards.
GCTCATGTATTGAGCCATCAACTTTTTGATATTGTAATGTAATGAACTCCGGACGTTTAATTTCAAATTCTACACCAGGGATAGATAAACATCCTTCGGAAAATCCGGACTCCCCATGTGAGTCAACTATTTTACCATTTATAAATTCACTGGGTTCAGTTGCTTCATCTGTATGAGTGATATCGATGATAAATAAATTTAAATCAATACCAATTTGGTTAGCTGCTAAACCTATTCCTTCTGCTTCATACATTGAATCATACATTGTCATAATTATATTAGGCAATATTGAAAAATCTTCAACTATTTTACATATTTTCAGTAAACGTGGATCGCCATATTTTACAATATCGATAATTGACATCTATTATGCTTCAATCTTTGTATCTTCTTCTGTAACTGATTCCGCTAATCCTGCAATTGAACTTTTAACAACAGTTAAATCTGTATTTTTATCAACCTTGATCACAACAATTTTACCTTGGTTCTTTAGTCCTACAACAGTTCCGTGTATACCACCAATTGTTACAACTCTGTCTCCTTTTTTTAGCGCTTCTATCATTATTTTTTTTTCTTTTTGTCGTTTTGATTGTGGTCTGATCATCAAAAAATACAAAATCAGCATAATTAAGATGAAGGGCAATATCGAAAGCATTCCACCACTTCCTCCTGCTGCACCACTTTGAGTTGACGCATAAATTATATCCAAAACATTCTCCTTATTAATTAGTTTGAAAATTACCGTAATTTTAAACAATAAAAAACGCTCAAAGTTACCATAGCCTCAAGCGTTTTTTATATCTTTATGATTATTAGTTTTAGATATAACCTAACTGTTCAACTTTAAGTAAAATATCCTGAACTAAAATTTCGGGATCTGTGCCTTCAGAATTAATGACAATTTCAGCGTTCTGCGGCTCTTCATAAGGATCGCTTATACCTGTAAATTCCTTTACTAATCCTTGGCGCGCCTTAGCGTATAATCCTTTTACATCTCGTCTTTCACATACTTCTAAAGATGTACTTACAAACACTTCAATATATCCACCAAAATGGGATATCATTTTTCTTACGGCATCTCTGTCTGCTTTGTAAGGAGCAATTGGTGCGCAAACTGCGATTCCAAAATTTTTGGTAATTTCGCTGGCAACGTAGCCGATTCTTTGAACGTTAATCGAACGATGCTCTTTAGTAAATCCTAGCTCACTTGAAAGATGGGTACGAACCACATCACCGTCCAATAAGGTTACCGGTCTTCTGCCGTCTTCTAAAAGTTTTACCATTAAACCATTTGCCAATGTTGATTTTCCCGAACCGGACAAACCGGTAAAAAATATTGTAAATCCTCTTTTATTCAGAGGTGGTCTGGTTTCTCTAAGCTCTTCCACAACTTCAGGATATGAAAACCATTCAGGTATTTCCAAACCCTTATCTAATCTACGGCGTAATTCTGTACCGGAAATATTTAATGTCTTTGTATCTTTTGAAATTTCATCGATTGGTCGATATTCAGCTTTATCTTCCACCCATACCATCAATTTAAACGGAACCATTTTGATTCCAAGTTCGTCTTCATACTTCACTAATAAATCTTGTGCATCATACGGACCATAAAATGGATTTCCATCTTTATCGTTTCCCGGACCGGCATGATCACGCCCGACAATCAAATAATTGCAACCATAATTTTTGCGAATAATTGCATGCCACAATGCTTCTTTCGGACCACCCATTCGCATAGCCAAGGGAAGCAAACTTAATAATGCTGTTCCGGCAGGATACTTTGGCAATACTTTTTCATAACATCTAACCCTAGTATAATGGTCAACATCTCCCGGTTTGGTTAGGCCAACTACAGGATGTATTAATACGTTTGCTCCGATTTCTTTTGCAGCACGCATAGTTAATTCAACATGTGCTCGATGCATTGGGTTTCTAGTTTGAAATGCTACAATGTTCTCCCATCCGCGTTTCGTAAATTGCTCCCGTAAATCTGATGGAGTATTTCTAAGCCCTTGATAATCATAATGTTTTGGAGATGTCATACCCTCTAGCTTTCCACCGACATAAGTAGGATTAGTAAAGTTCAGTAGATAATTAACTGCCGGGTGTGTCTCATCCATTGTACCAAAAACAGATTGAGCTTCTGCTTTTAGATCAGGTTTCCAAATATCTTCAATGTGTAAAATTGCTAATGGAAATCCTTCTTTATCACGCAATACTAACTTATCACCTTGCGAAAGTTTCTCTGAGATCTCATTTGTTATATCAAGCGTAATTGGCATAGGCCACAATGAACCATCAGCTAAGCGCATATTTTTTAATACAGAATCATAGTCATTTTTATTTAAGAATCCTTTTAAAGGAGAAAAACCGCCATTCAGAATTAATTCCAAATCGCAAATTTGTCTATCTGTAACAGTCCATGATTCATAGTTAATCAATAAACTTTTCAGTTCTTTTTTACGTTCATCAGAAACGTACAAATTACATAATTCACCACCGTGTGGTTCTATTAAAGAAGTTGTCATACTAATTATTATCCTATTTATTATATATTGGTTGAAATTCGGCGGGGAATTTACTACTGTAATATTTGGAATTCTACTATCTTATCAAAGGATTACACTGATTGTTGTACCTGAGTCAATTTTTGACTCTTTAACAAATATTTTACCCTTATGAAAATCACTAATAATCCTTTTTGTCAATGACAATCCCAATCCCCATCCATATTTTTTTGTACTGAAACCAGGTCTAAAAATATTCTTCCAATCTCTTTTTGGAATACCTGCGCCAAAATCTATTATGTCTATTATATATTTGGTTCCTTCAGTTTTTAAATTTATTCTGATTTCACCGTCCACTTCTTTTGACGCATCGAATCCATTTTTAACAAGATTTTCTATAGCCCAGCTTATTAATTTTTTATTTCCGTTAACTTGATGCGATTCTGAATCATCATAGATTAATTGTAGTTTAATGCCGGAGACTCGACGTTGTAAATATCTTATAACAGATTGTATTAACTCAACTAAATTAAATTCTTCAAATTTAGGTATAGTACCCATGTCGCTAAAGCGGTTACTAATTTCCTGTAAACGATCTAAATCCATTTCCATATCTTTAACTATTGATTTTGTGCGATTTGGATTATTTTTTATTAGATCTATCCATCCCAACAATGCTGACACAGGTGTACCTAATTGATGAGCAGTTTCACGCGCCATTCCAGCCCATATATGTCGTTTCTCACTATTCCGTATAACCGAAAAACCAATAAATCCCAATAATATAAATAACCCAACCAACCCAATCTGTAAATACGGCAACCACTTTAATCGATTAATTAGATTTGAATCCCCAAAATGAAGGTATCCAAATGTAATTATTTCTTCCGTATCAGGATTATTGTAAATAAGAGGAATAGGTTCATTTTGATTATCCATTATTTTCTGCAAACGGAAAACCCCAGACTCAGAATCTATGTTATTTGGTAAATTTCTCCAAGATAGCGGCTTCATTTCAGCATCAGATTGAATTAGGGGAAATTGTACTTTTTGAATAATATTTTCAAATATAAAATTTAGACTTTCATCATTTTCAGAAGTTGCAACCCCGGCAATAATCTCGGCATATAGATGCACAATTTCTCGATTATCATCTCTTAAATCGCTTACGATCTTCTGTGTAAAAAGTACAAATGCAGAAACGAGTATTATTCCAAAAATGAATAATCCAGCTTTAATATTTACAGAATATTTATACCAATTCATTCAATATTTTTTATTTTTATTAATCCGAATCCTATCAAACCAATTGCTAAGATAAATGATAAAACTGAAATAATTATTCCTTTATGAAACATTGATTTGTCATAAACAAATTCTATAATGTGCTCTCCAGCAGGGACTTCTATTCCGCGAATTATACCATTCGTTTCAAATGTTTTAACCGATTTCCCGTCAATCTTTGCTTCCCACCTTAATGGATAGTGTACTTCACTAACTACTAAATAACCTGCCTCTGGATTCTTAGTTTCTATTTTTATATCATTAGGTGAATATTCAGCAGAAATAATTTCACCACTACTATAAAACTGTTCAGCTATCGGTTCATTAATATATGCAGTTTGTGCCGCATTAAATGATTCACTCAACATATTTTGCCATAAAACATTTTCATCAACTACCTCAACATCATCAATAAACCATGCGCGTGGCAAACTATCTACAATCAGATAAACCCATATCTGAATTTTTCCTGTACCGGTTTGCATATTTTCAGTAAATACATGCTCCAACTCAGGGTGGTTAATTACTTGCGGACTAAGTATATATCGTATATTCATCATCCGCATTAGCGGTATAGTACCAATATTATTTGTATTGGACAAAAATCTGTTATAGATACCTAATTTAGCAGGATGATAACCACCAACCGATTCTATTCCAAATGCCTGTAATCTTGATTCACTAAATAGTGGACCAATAGGATACACTCTAAAAGTTGTTCCATCTTCGGTTAGAAATTTGGTTATTTTATCATGCTGGAAATATCTTGGAATCGCTTTCTTGTTAATAAGTTGGGACGTTCTCCCTGAATTTTGTTCGGGTTGTAATATTTTATAATCAACTATTCCTAAATCAATTATTGCCAATGTACCAATAATTCCAATGAGCATGATTTTTGTAATGTGCTTTTTGACAAAAAGGAAAAAAGTGCCAATCACCCCGACTATAAACAATATCATTAACCAGGCATCATTAATCCACATTTTCCATCGTAAATTATTTATTACTTCAACAAATCGCGGATCTTGATTACGAGGCTGAGTAAAACCATTTGAGACTATTTCTCTTAACCAACCTCCACCGAAAAGTAAGATTAAAAACGCAAACCCGCTAATTCCCGCAATCCACCAAAACCATTTTGGTATATCTTGCCACTTATGTTCAGATAACTTTTCTAATCCAAAGCAAGCTAAAATTATTACATTTAGCTGTACGATAATTAATATCATACTTGGTATCCGAAATTTGCTGAAGTATGGAATAAAATCGTAAAACACATTGTATATAATACCAAAATGTCTTCCAAATGAAATAAGTAAAGCAAGTAAAATTGTTCCTGTCAAAAACCACACAATGATATTTCGATTTTTTACAAAGGCAAATACTGCCAAGAGTAAAAAGATTATACCCATATAATTTGGATAATCGGTAAAAGGCATTTTGCCCCAATATGTTTGTCCTCCAAAGCCATATGCAGATGGAATGAAAAAAGTAAGTATTTCCTTAGGATGAAAAGACCAGCTAGTAGCATAATCATAACTAGCGGAACCTGGTTGACCAACCGATCTAATCGATTCGGAAGAATATTGTAAACTAGGCAAATAAACTAAAGCTGCTATTCCGAGTGCAATACTAATTGCAATAATAAACAGAGTACTTCCTTTAATCGCATTTTTACGGAGTTCTTTTTCTTTAAGAAATATGATTGTTTTAAATAAGAACAAAGCTCCAATAAGCATCCATGTGTAATAAGCAATTTGAACATGCGCTCTTTGTAGTTGAAGTCCAAGAAGGATCGCTAATATTCCGACATCCAAAATTCTTTGTTTGTCAAATAATTTAAGAGTGGCCCAAAACGCCCATGGAATATACGCTGCTGTCATCGCTTGGCTACCATGGCCAAATACTTCCATTGTTACGAGATATGGCATCAACATAAATCCCGCACTGCCAACAATCGCAACAATTTGCGATATCTTCAGATAGCGAATTAGAACAAACATTCCTAGTCCAGCGAATAAAAAATGTAGTAAGTGAATTATGATTGTAGGAATACGCAGTACTTGGAATACATATTGTAAGAAATATAAGTTGCTTGTATTCGTAAACGATTCGGCTGTTGGCATACCGCTAAAAATCCAAGGTTGCCAAAGTGGATACTCACCAATTTCCTTTTGTGCTTCACTTAAAATTATTGCTGCAGCTTTAGGATTTAGTGAATCGGGTGAGCTAAATATTTTCCCTTGAAAAATTACCGGATAGAAAATGATACACAATAATAATATCAAAATAGGAATAATGACTAATTGTTTTTTTATTAACATATTATTTATCAACAGTTTGTTTTATAACTTTATTTTT
>CAZWKR010000001.1:0-208324 GCA_964634215.1 uncultured bacterium | reverse complement strand
CAAATAATGGAGCTGGTACATGGACATATCTTCCAATAGGAGCACAAATAATTTATTATAGAATGGAACAGAACAATTTTTCGTTAGTAATCCAATATCAAAATGAAATTTTATAATCACACAACTTCTAAAATTTTAATCTTTAGAACTGTTTCTATTCTTAGTCCTTTTGATGTAGCTTTGGTTTTTTAAATTACTGAATCATCTTCACAGAGCATAGAAATCTTGTCTCTAATATCATCTCTTAATTCATCAACAGACATTTTTTGATAATAATCTTTTTTTACCGGAGTTCCAATCCTTACAGTAATTCTCCCAGGATAAATACGCCAATCATTGCGTTTTTTTGAATCATATGCCCCCATTAATCCAACAGGAATAATTGTAATACCTGTATTTAAGGAAAGATGAAAAAGCCCTTTTTTGAATTTGCCCATTTTGCCGGTTAAGGTTCTTGTTCCTTCAGGAGCAATTAAAAATGATGTTCCATTTCTTATTTCATCCTCAGCTAATGATAAACTATGTATCGCCTTTGTCAAATCTTCTCTTACTATTGGGATTGCACCCAGGCGTTTGATTACTCTGCCCCAAATTGGCCATGAAAATTGGTAATCTGCAGCAACCGCTGTAATATATTCTTTGACTGTGCCGGCAATTAGAAATTGATCAAATAATGATTGATGATTAAATAAGTATAAATGGGGGCCATCCTTAGGGTCTGGTATTTCACCTTCTATTTTGATTATTTGTCCTGCACCCAAGAGCATAAAACGAGATAATATTCTCGCCAAAGAGTATAGTTTCTTTGGTGATATGAATAGCGCTACAAATAAATAGATCCCGGTAGAGATAACAAATGCTATTAGAGCAAATGGCCAAAAAACAATCGCTATTATAGAACTACTGATATTTTTAAGAATACTTCTCACAAATAACTTCGAGAACTAACCTACCTTAGCTCCGTTGGGGATATTATTCTGTGGTTCAAGCAAGACTACAGCACAGTCTTTACTATTTGCTCCGAGTACTAACACTTCAGAGGTAACGCCTGCAATTTTTTTTTGCGACAGATTAACAACCGCTACGATCTGTTTTCCCACCAAATCATTCGGTTGATATAAGTCAGTTATTTGAGCGCTTGATTTTTTAATACCTATTTTTCCTAAGTCAATTTCAAGGTAGTAAGCAGGTGTTTGGGCTTTTTCTAATAATTCTGCCTTAATGATAGTTCCTACACGTAAGTCAAGTTTACTGAAATCGTTAATTTTTATCATTCTTAATCCAATGCTACCGTATCTTTATATTCAGGAACAAAAGTATTCCAGCCAGTCTTTTCTTGTAAATATTTGCTAAAATGCTCTGCGGCCTTTTCTTCTCCATGCGTAATAAACACTCTTCGCGGAACTTTTTTGAGATTTGTTATCCAATCAAATAATTCATCTTTTCCAGCATGAGCGGAAAATCCTTCTATTCTTCTCACTTTCATTTTCATCGGAAATTTCTTTCCGAATAATCGTATTTCTTCAGCTCCATCTAATATAATTCTACCTAAAGTACCTATTGCTTGGTAACCAACAAAGAGTAGCGTACTCGCTGAGTCGGCAATATTATTCACAATATGATGTTTTACTCTACCGCCTGTACACATTCCCGAACCCGCTATGATAATTGAGGTCCCTCGATTATTATTAACTGCTTTGGATTCCTGAACAGTATTTACATATCTTAAATTGGCAAACGCAAATGGTGAATTATTATCTTCTAACAAATCTTTCATTTCTTTATCAAAAAGTTCTGGATGGTCACGAAATACTTTTGTGACTTTATTCGCCATCGGACTGTCAACAAATACTTCCATAGGAGGAATCCGCTTTTCCAATAGTAATAAATTGAGTTCATATAATAATTCTTGTGACCGCTCTATAGCAAAACTTGGAATTACAATATTTCCTCCGGCTTGATAAGCTTCGTTTACCACCTCCTCTAAATTATCATCGATATCGCGAATTTCCTGATGGTATCGATTACCATAGGTGGACTCCATTATTACGTAATCTGCTTCTTCGAAAACTGTCGGATCATTCAAGATAACTTTATCGGGACGCCCAATATCGCCGGAAAATAAAATGCTCCAGTTTTCATCGCCATCTTTTACGATAATCTTGATCATTGCAGAACCAAGTATATGTCCTGCATCGTAAAAAGTTGCGTCAATATTGTTGGCGATATTTGTTTCTTTATTATATCGTACTCCATGAAGCAATCTAATTGTATCTTTGGCGTCGTCAACTGTATAAAGGGGGATTAGTGGATATGGCCCCACTCTGCCTTCCCTTTTGTGTCGTTTTTTCTTGTACTTGGCATCTTCAAATTGCAATTTAGCTGAATCCATTAATACTATTTGAGCAATTTCGGCTGTGGCGGAAGTACAATAAATATCACCCTTAAAACCGTCTTTTACTAATTTTGGTAAAAATCCGCAATGATCAACATGGGCATGGGTTAGTAATACTGTATCAATTGTTGATGGTTCTATAGGAAACGGCTCCCAGTTCCGAGCACGATAATCTCTTTCTTGATACATTCCGCAATCAATGAGAATATTTTTGTTATTTGCTTTCAATAAATAACGTGATCCGGTAACATTTTTTGCTGCACCAAAGAAAGATAATTTAATATTCATTAAATTTTCCTGATTTTATGTTCTAAAATTTTTGAAAATAAGAGACATCATAGATTGAAATATGTGCCTCTAAATTAGATATTTGTATCAAATGAAACAACTTTGATAAAACATTACTTATCTTGGTAGAGTATATAGCAACTGACAATGATCAGAATAAATTTTATAAAGTTTATCCCTTTTTTTCATGGTAATTATTGCCTGTCCAATTACATAGTAATGATCCATTGCATACTTATCAAATGTATGCCATTGTCCTGGAAGTAGGGTTTCATTAGCAGAATACTTAACGATTTTATCTGATCCGTTTAATCCTGTTGTAGGTCCCCACATTGAGTTGGTATTAACAACCCCATCATTTTCAAACCAAGTTGAATCTGTCTTGGTCCCATCTGCAAAAACAGCTATCTCCTGACCAATCTTTTTTACATTATCTCTTAACGTAACATATACTTTTTTACCGGGGGTATGGTATCCTGTTTCTTTGTCTTGTGTTGAGCACGTCGTGGCAAATGAAAAATAGTAAACATCTGGATTCGCTTTAACTTTTGTATTTAATTCCCGTGCACCATCAATGCTTGTATCCCAAGTACTAATATTTTTTGATTTCCATGCCGTATGGTTATTCATGCGATCATAATAGTCCTGCCAGCTTTCTCCTTCTTTTTGTTCCAAATCCCAATGCTGCAGATCAAAATCATAAAAGTCAGAACCAATCACAGCTGCTAAACCAATAAAATTCTGGAAGAACGGTATGGTTTTCGTTCTAACATCAATATACGTTGTACCATTATGTGGCGTTGAAATTGTCGATATAGATTTTATCCATCCCGAACGTGATTCGCCGAGTAACTCACTATTCTCATATTGTGTCTCTAGTGAATCGGAGTAAAAAGAATTCTCAAGTAGATAATCCAACATTCGAGCTGTTTGCCCGCCCATACTATGACCGATCAAATGTATTGGATGTTCTGTATCCCAGTGGGGATAAAGTCCGTCAAATATTCTTCCGGTAGGTTTTTGGATCAAACTATATTTCTTCGCGTGTGCCTCGCCATAATCCACTTGACCGCCCTTCAGTTGATAATAAATTTCCACTGCCCGGTCCCAATTTGAAGACACTGGACCAACTGAAACGGTAATGACATCGTATCCTTTTTCTTCAAGATATTCTTCGATATCCCAAAAACCACCCCAATATTTATATCCAACCATTTCTTCAGATCCCCATCCGACAAAACCGTGTACCAATACAATTGGATAATTATTTTGGGCAGTTAGAAATGATATTAACACCAACAATACCGGAAGACATTTCTTAATTAGTTTCATATCGGCGTAAATTTAAAGAGAAATAAGTATAGTTATTTATTCAATAAAACAAATATAAATAAGTTATAATTGCTAAAATGGAAAACAACAAAATATGGCAAAACGCCTTAGAACGGTTAAAATCCGGTAACAAAAATTTTATTACTGATAATCTAAATAACAATTTACAAGATTCAAAACGAAGACAGGAGGTAATAGGTAATCAAAACCCATTTGCAGTTATACTCACCTGTTCCGATAGTAGAATCGTCTCGGAATTAATATTTGATACAGGAATCGGTGAGTTATTTGTTATTCGTGTTGCGGGAAATATTGCTAATCCTTCGTCAATTGCTAGCATAGAATATGCAGTTGCACATTTAAACGTTAAATTAATTGTGGTGTTAGGTCATCAAAATTGTGGTGCTGTTACAGCGGCGTTAGCAGGTAATAATAACGGAAAAAACCTTGATCGTTTACTTAATTTCATTCAGCCGGCAATCGCCGACTCAGACAGTATAGATGTTGATGATGTTGCACATGTACACGTTAAGCTGACAGCTGAAAAATTGATGAATGATTCTAACATTATTACAAAAGCAATAGATAGCAGAACGCTTAAAATCATACCTGCTTATTATAGTCTCGAAACAGGCCAAGTAGATTTCTTTGAATAATTATGATGTTATAGTTATCGGTGCGGGAGTAGCTGGATTACTTGCCGCCGGACGGGCAGCTGAGTTGGGTGCAAATGTTCTGGTTATAGAAAAAATGCGTCGTCCCGGGATAAAATTATTAATTACCGGTAAGGGTCGTTGCAATGTCACCAATTCAGATGATATCGAAGATTTCATGAAAAACGTTCATCCTAATGGACGTTTTCTGAAACATGCATTATACAATTTTTTCTCAAAAGATATCATCGACCTACTAAATAATTATGGTGTGGAAACTGTCGTTGAACGGGGCGGAAGGGTTTTTCCTGTCAGTAATAAGTCTGTAGATATTCTAAATGCTTTTTTGTCAAATGCAAAGAAACACCATGTTGAGTTTCAGTATGATTGTAATGTAACCAAACTATTATTTAATAAAGGTGATGTTACCGGCGTTGAAATAATTGAGAAGGGACAAAAAAAACGAATTACAGCTAAGAAAGTAATCGTTTGTACCGGAGGTAAATCTTATCCGGCAACCGGCTCTACAGGAGATGGATACATTCTCGCAAAATCTGTCGGCCACACTATTGAACAACCCTTTCCTTCTCTAGTGCCAATTGTAACAAAAGGAAATCTTGCCGGTCAATTACAGGGACTTGCTCTAAAAAATATTAATGCTTCAGTTTGGATGAATGGTAAAAAACAAACCGAAACATTTGGTGAAATGCTTTTTACACATTTTGGAATATCGGGACCAATAATTCTAACCTTAAGCAGATTTATTGTTAAAGAACTTATCAATAATAATAAAATTGATATTTCAATTGATCTAAAGCCTGCACTTGATAATTCAAAACTTGATAAACGTTTATTGCGCGATCTAAATGAATACGGTAAAAAGCAAATTGATAATATTTTTAAGCTATGGCTTCCGGCAAAGCTTATACCTATTTTTATTGAAAAATGTGCTATTGATCCCACTAAAGAGGGGCATCAGGTTACGAGTCAGGAAAGGAACAAAATTAAATCTCTAATGAAAGACTTAAGATTGGAAATAATAGGAAACCGACCTTTCAAGGAAGCAATTATTACCGCCGGTGGAATTAATACCAAAGAAATTGATTCAAAAACTATGCGATCTAAATTGGCTGAAAATCTATACTTTGCCGGCGAGGTTATTGATGTAGATGCCAATACCGGCGGGTACAACTTGCAAATAGCGTATTCTACCGGATGGTTAGCGGCAGAATCTTGTGTTAACTCTATTAACTAGACGATTATTCCCCGCAGACCGTTTCAATCATTTTGGCGCATACTAAATAGGGGTCCATATTTGCTGAAGGTCGGCGGTCTTCTAAATATCCCTTGCCGTCTTTGTCTGTCATCAGGGGAATTCTCACTGAGGCGCCTCTATCGCTCACTCCGTATCTAAATTCATCAATCTTACAGGTTTCATGTAAACCGGTCATCCGTTCTTCATTATGAGCACCGTAGACTGCCATATGCTCAGTGTGCTTTTTACTTAATTTTTCACAGGCTTCTTCGATGACTTTAATACCGCCATCCTCACGCATTGCTTTTGTACTAAAATTGGTATGTGCTCCGGCACCGTTCCAATCTCCCGAAACCGGTTTTGGATGCAGGGTTGCACTTACTTTAAAATCTTCGCCAATGCGATATAAAAACCAGCGTGCTAACCATGTTTGATCTGCCGCTTCCAAAGCACCAAGCGGACCAACTTGAAATTCCCACTGGGCAGGCATTACTTCGGCATTGATGCCGGACATCTCTAAACCCGCAGCTAAACATGCATCCATGTGTGCTTCAACTATTGGTCTACCGAATACTTCGTCGGCACCTACTCCGCAATAATATCCACCTTGCGGTGCCGGGAAACCATTGTCAGGCCAACCGAGAGGCTTAATACCTTGAAATAATGTGTACTCCTGTTCAATACCAAACCACGATTCATGTTCTTTATATTTTTCGGAAATTTCTCTCAGCCTTGCACGCGTATTAGTTTCGTGCACAGTGCCATCAGCATTAAACACCTCACATAAAACAACTAAATTGTCACCACCACGAATTGGATCGGGAATACACTTAACAGGTTTTAGCATACAATCACTATCATTACCAACTGCCTGCATTGTACTTGAACCGTCAAACCCCCATACGGGTAGGTCGTTAATGTTATTTACCTTTTCGTCAAGTATTTTTGTTTTTGAACGTAATTTTTCAGTAGGTTTATGTCCATCCATCCAAACGTATTCTGCTTTTACTTTATTCATAATAATTCCTTAATGAATCAATTCTTCTAAATCAATATCTGTAGTTTCTTTGAATGTTGATAACACCAACATTGTATGCGTCCTAATTACACCGGGCCAAGCTTGTATATCACTTAATAATTTCTCGAGTTTGGTAGAATTTTTGACTCGTATTTTTAAAAGATGACTACCTTCGCCGGTTACCGAATGACATTCCAAAACAGAATTGTTCTTTTCTGCTGCGTCAATTATATCTTGATAGCGGTCAGATGAAGCGCTGTCAACTGCGATAAACGCACACAGATCAAAGCCCATTTCTTTAGCGTTGAGTTTAGTATTAAATCCAGTAATAAATTTAGATTCAACTAACTTCTTTATCCGTTCGGCAGCTGCCGGTACGGACAATCCCACTTCAGAAGCAATTTCGCTGGCACTCATACGCGCATTTTGCTGAAGTAAATTTAGTATTTCAATATTTACGGCATCCAACATAATACATAAATATATTAAGATTATATTTATAAATGCAAGATATTATTAATATTATATTATATTATGCTTAATATTATTAATAGGTGCTGTGTTTTATAGTTTAATATTAAAACCTGTACCGTATATCCAACCACCAGTCCCAAAAGAATAACCACCGATTTCAATTGAATATTGTTTATAAGTGTATGTTATCCCAACTCCGCTACTTCCAAATACTTCGCTAATTGATTTATTCTCTGTTCTTTGTGTAATATTATTAGAGTTTATACCAAAGGTGAATTGTAAATTATAGGGTAACATAAAAATACCACCAAATCGCCAATAAGTGTTTATATTATATGGATTATATCCAACATCCACATTTAGATCTAAAGGCAAATGAGCAAGTCTTTTATTTGCGCTTAGAATAATCTTTGTAGGCAACTTTTCGTTTTGTTCGGTGTAACGATTTATGAACATCCCAAAATTTGATAAACTGATTCCAATCTTTGCACTCATTTTTTCATAATTATATATAATACCTGTTGAAAAAATTATCGCAGCTGCGCTATATGATTCTAAATTGCTAACAAACATTCCACTTGTAATACCCCAACTAATATTTTTATTATTTTGTGCCCAAGCCGCACCTAACCATGTATCACCAGCAGAGTAAGTTCCACCCTCAACGCCGTCCTCATTTATTGAAGTAAAATCACCATAGCTTAAATGTCGCAGCCCAACCCCAATAGTAGAACTGTTTAGCGGCTTAACAAGCATTACGCTTTGGGCATTTACTCCTATCGGATATTTTATTATATTGAATTGAATTTGTTTTGTCATTGTTGCAATACCAGCCGGATTAATTCTGTCACTATCTGGACCTGGCACCGTTCCTGTCCCACCGGCCGTTGCAAGAGTACCGACATGATGCCAACCATCTAAGCCATAGAGCGTGGTTTGCGAAAAACCAAAACCGAACATTATGAATAGAAATAAAGTTTTTTTTATCATAGCAAAGATACCGGATCAATATCGATATTAACTTTAATGCCACCTACAGGCTTCTTGTTCAACAAATTATTAATTAAATAATTGTGCAATTTACTGCCATTGGGGTCTAGGTCTTTTGGTGATTTAAATACAATCTGCATTCTATATTTACCTCTTAAACGCTCTCGATAACACCATGCCGGACCTAAGATTTCCAATCCTTTAAATTTCTTTTGAAAGCTGTTTCTAATTGCATTAGCCGTTTTATCTACTGTAATTTTTTTTGTTCCTGCAATTTCTGCTTTAGCAAGCCAGTTAAAGGGCGGATAGTTTAGTTCCTTTCGTTCTCCAATCATAATATTGTAATATTTCTTTAAATCCAACCTAGCAGCATACCGAATAACAGGATTGTCTGCATTATATGTTTGAATAACAACTTCGCCTTGTTTCTTTCTTCTACCTGAACGACCGGATGCTTGATATATCAATTGAAATGATCTTTCCCCTGAACGAAAATCCGGTAAAAACAAACCAGTATCAGCATTAATGACACCAACTAACGTAACGTTTTCAAAATCAAGTCCCTTGGCAATCATTTGTGTGCCTAATAAAATATTAATTTTACCGTCTTTAAAATTTTTTAAAGTAGTAGTCAGCATTTTCCCTGATTTTGCAGTATCCATATCCAACCGAGCCACTGTTGCATTAGGAAATGTTTCGCGAATAATATCTTCTACTTTTTGCGTCCCGGTTCCCGACAGCGCTAAGTTACTGCTGCTACAATGGCTGCACTGTTGCGGTATTTTAGTTTGCAAATATCCGCAAAAATGACATTGCAAATTTTCGCCCACGCGATGATAAGTGAGAGGTATGCTGCATGTTGGACATATAACCATTTCTCCACAATCCCGGCAACGATAAATAGGGGCGTAGCCTCGACGGTTTTGTAATAATATTATTTGTTCCTTATCTTTTAATCTTTGTTCAATTTTTTGTTGCAAGGAACTTGAAAATATTTGTCCGATTTTGCCGGTCTCTTCCGGTTCTTGAATCATATCAACTACAGTTACGATTGGGTAGGCAGCATCATTAAATCTCTCAGGTAAGTAACAATAGTCGAGTTTTCCAACTATTTGATTATAATAACTCTCAAGACTCGGTGTGGCGCTAACCAATATCACAGCTGCATTTTGGAATTTACCACGCACTAGGGCAACGTCTCGTGCATTATAGCGTGGATCAGGCGCTTCTTGTTTATAGGATGTTTCCTGTTCTTCATCTACAACTATCAAACCCAAGTTTTGTAAAGGAGCAAATATTGCACTTCGAGCACCCACAATTACTTTATAGTTCCCATTGCAGATATTTGTCCACGTGAATGCACGCCTTGCTCCTGTCAATTTTGAATGCCACAATCCTACCTTATCTCCAAAAACTGCTCGGAATCGTCCTGCGATCTGTGGTGTTAAGGCAATTTCCGGTAGTAATATGATAATTGACTTGCCCTTTTCTAATATTTCCTGGGCAATTTTTATATATACTTCTGTTTTGCCACTGCCGGTAACACCATGCAATAACATCCCGTTATATTTTGTCTCTTTTATATATTTTTTGATTTTGTCCACAGCAACAGTTTGTGTGTCTGAAAATTGTATTTCTTTATGTATTGGGTCAAACTCAAAATTACTTGCATTGGGCACAGAAGCTTCTTTGAACAATTTTACCAACCCTTTTTTTTCTAAACTCTTACAAACTGTTAATGGACTTGCAACTAATTTATTGAATTCAGTAATTGGGACTGGCTTTTTATACTCATTTAGCTTGCTCAAAACACTTGCCTGAGCTGGTGCGCTCTTTACTGAATTGTCTGGAGAAATATTTTGTCTTTCAACCTCCACTATCCATCGTTCTTGTGGTTTGTATTTTACAGATAGGGTGGCAGGAATTACCGTTGCTGCTTTTCCAAGTGGGGTCATATAATATTTACTTATCCACTTAATTAATTTCCATAGGGACTCATCAATAATCGGTGTTTCATCAATCACCTCAGAAATATTTTTTACTTTTCCGGCAAACGATGTGTCTTTTGTCAACCTTACTATGATACCCGATACAGTTCGCCTTCCTATCGGGGCACGAACCCGTACTCCAACACTTACAATTTCAGCAAATTGTTTAGGAATTTTATATGTAAAAACCTGATATTGTGATATAGGAAAAGCAACGTCAACAAACATGATACTTAAAAATAGATTATTGATACCGCTTATAGCAATACAATTATTAAATAATTAACAATAATCAGAATAAATAAACAATACAGTTAATTATAAAAATCCCCCTGAAAATATGTTATAGTTCCAGGGGGATTTATTAGGGAGTGAGGTAAAATCTTATGCTTTAATAATGTATAATTTTATTCCCGGTTGTAAATCATCAGAAACCTTGATTGGTATATCATATACACCCAGTGCCTTAATTGGCTCATCAAGTAAAATCATATGTCGGTCTATGTCCAATTCTTTTTCCAACAATGCTTTATGTATATCTTGTGTTGTAACAGAACCAAATAGTTTTTCTTCTTCACCGACTTGCATTTCAATTGTTAATTCTACCTTTATGAGGGCATCTGCTAATTCTTGATTGGCTTGACTTGCGCGTGCTTTTCGCGCAACCGCGACATTTTTCTTTTCTTCGGCTACCGCCAAATTACGTTTTGACGATCTTAGGGCCAACCCTCGTGGTGTTAAAAAATTTCTAGCATAACCCGGTTTGACATTTACAATATCACCCGCCGAGCCTAAACCTTCGACATCTTTTAATAATATTACATCCATATCTAAATCCTATTTATTTTCAGCTATTAAGCTGGTTAGCCGTCAACACTAATGTTGGTAAATGGCATTAGGGCAATATTGCGAGATTGTTTGATCGCCCGTACTAACTGGCGATGCATTTTGGCACTTGAGCCTGTTACTCTTCGGGGGATGATCTTTCCCTGTTCCGTAACAAATCTTCTCAACAATTTTACGTCTTTATAATCAACAAACGTGATGCCATTCTCTTTAAAGTAACAATACTTTTTCTTACTTGTAAATGTCATTATTTGTTTTCCTCATTCTTTTCCACATCGATTTCTTTTTCGTCATCAGATTTTTCTGTATCGCTATCGTCGATATTCTCCATATCTTTAACATCATTGGTCTTTTCTGTTTCTTTTACCTCTTTAGTCTTCTCTACTTCCTCCACCGTAACAACTTTCTCTGAATCAACCTTGGATTCCCCTTCTGTCACTTTGGGGGTTTCAACTTCAGGTGAATTAGTTTCATCAACAACGGGTTCAACATTCTCTACCTTCGCCGGCTCTTCATCCAACCTTACAACCTGATGTCTGATAACTGATTTATTCAGTATTAGAAATCGTTCAAATTCTATTAAAAAATCAAACTTTTCTGCACTGAATTGCAGCAAAATATACGTTCCGTATTTATTGTTTTTGATAGGATACGCTAATCTTTTTTTTCCCCACAAGTTGTGATTAATGATTGAAACTTTAAATTTATTTACTTCATTTCCAATCTCATCAATAATATTGTTTACTTTGTCATCTTCTAAATTCGGGTTAACAATATACAATAATTCGTAATATCTCATTTATTCTCCTTCGACTAAAATCATTACACCATAGCAATCAGTGGTGCAATAACAAGTGACACTACTGACATTAATTTTATTAATATATTTAAAGATGGTCCGGATGTATCTTTAAATGGGTCTCCAACAGTATCTCCAACAACAGCAGCTTTATGTGCTTCCGAACCTTTGAAATATTTTTGTCCGTTGATTTCAACACCTTCTTCAAACAATTTTTTTGCATTATCCCATGCTCCACCGGCATTAGATTGAAATATCGCCATTAATACGCCAGATACTGTAACACCAGCTAATAAACCACCCAAAGTCTCTGCACCAAAAATAAACCCAACCGCAACGGGTGTTAATATTGCTAACATTCCAGGCAATACCATTTGCCGTATAGCTGCCGTCGTGGAAATTTCTACACATGCATTATGGTCAGCTTTGGTTAAAGCATTTTGGAAAACCTTTTTTTCATCATCATTTGCTTTTCCCATATCTGAATCATATTTTTTCATGATTTTTAACGCAGCTGCTAATTCCGGTATTTCTTTAAATTGCCGGCGTACTTCTTCAATCATTGCCATTGCGGCACGTCCAACTGCACCCATCGCAAGCGATGAAAAAAGGAAAGGTAGCATCGCGCCAACAAATAGTCCTGCCATGACACTTGCGTTTGTTACGTCAATATTAACAACTGCCGCACTTTCTTCAATTCCCGCTGCAATACGAGTAACAAATATTGATGTCCGGAATGCAGCAAAAAGAGCAAGTGCTGTCAATGCTGCTGAACCGATGGCAAATCCCTTTCCAATGGCTGCGGTGGTATTTCCCACAGCATCTAATTTGTCGGTACGATTACGTACTTCTTTTGGCAATTCCGCCATTTCGGCGATACCGCCTGCATTATCAGAAATTGGTCCATAAGCATCTACTGCTAATTGAATTCCTGTATTCGCCAACATTCCTAAAGCAGCCATCGCAATTCCATACAATCCTGCGAAATAGTACGACGCCATTATCGCTATTGCGATAATCAAAGTAGGAAGTGCAGTTGATTGCATTCCAAAGCCTAATCCTGCAATAATATTTGTAGCTGCACCTGTTAAAGATTGTTTACTAATTGATTTTACAGGTATCGTGTCCGTTCCGGTATAAAATTCCGTAACTGTACCAATTCCTATACCCGCTGCCAATCCAACCAACGTCGCAAAAAATACGCCTAAGCTTGTATATCCAACACCGCTTAGAACAAAATTGTTCGGCAAAATAGCGGTGATTATAAAATACATTACAACTACCATTATGGCAGCAGATCCAAAATGTCCGCGATTTAATCCTTTTTGAGGGCTTCCGCCTTCCTTAACAGTTACCATAAATGTTCCAATTATTGACACAAGTACTCCGGCTCCAGCTAGTAATAACGGAAGTAATACAAAGTTTAAATCAAATTTTCCTGTTACCAATATACTTGCGCCTAAAATCATTGAACCTATAATTGACCCAACATACGATTCGAATAAATCAGCGCCCATACCAGCTACATCACCAACGTTGTCACCAACATTATCGGCAATTGTTGCAGGATTTAATGGATGATCTTCAGGAATTCCGGCTTCTACCTTGCCAACCAAATCAGCACCAACATCAGCAGCTTTAGTATAAATTCCACCACTTACACGCGCAAATAACGCTATAGAAGATGCACCTAAAGAGAATCCCGAAATAACATTTAATACAGTAATAATATTATCGAAATGTGATTGATAAAATAGAAACAAACTTCCGAGCCCAATCACACCTAAACCTACAACACTTAATCCCATTACAGAACCGCCGACAAATGCCACTTCTAAACCTTTTGTCAAACTCGTTCTGGCTGCATGGGTTGTACGATTATTGGCTTTGGTCGCAACTTTCATTCCAATAAGGCCAGCCAATCCGGAAGCCAATGCACCAACCACAAAAGATACTGATATCAACACGCTAGAGTCAGACTTACCATAATTTGCAAAACCTAACAAAACAGCTACTGCCAATACAAATATTGATAATATTTTGTATTCGGCCTTTAAAAAAGACATCGCCCCCTCGGCAATATTACCGCCGATCATCTTCATTGTATCAGTGCCTTCGTCTTGTTTAATAATCCACCTGGACTTCCAAAGGCTATATAATAACGCTATAATACCTGAAAGAATTACCAAATAAATCATATTCACATTATCCATTAGTTACCTCTTCGGTTTTATCAATTCGATTAAATTCACTCATAGTTCTGTTCAATCCATTATTAAGAATACTAAATATTGCATCCGCTGTTCTTTGTACCATTTCCTCTGCTAATTGTTGATCTTGCTTATGGAATGGCTTTAATACATATTTCTCAGCAGGTCGTTTATGGTCATCAGCTTTTATGCCGTAACGAATTCGTGGAAACTTATTTTCATTTAACTGATAAATAACCGATTCCATTCCTCGATGACAACCGTCCCCGCCTCTTGGGCGAATTCTTATTGTTCCCAAATTTAAATCCACATCATCGACAATTAGATATAATTCTTCTAAATTAACATTCCACATGTCACGTACTTGCTGAACAGCAAGCCCACTACGATTCATTCCCGTTGTAGGCTTTACCAGAACAATATTCTTATTACGATCTTCGGCGTATACATAATCACCCTTTCCGGGTTTGAATGCAATGTTCATGCGATTTGCAAGTTCATTAACCACCCAGAAACCGGCATTATGTTTTGTTGATGAATATTCATCACCAATATTTCCGAGACCAATAAACACTGCCATTACTTATCGCTAGCTTCCTCTTTGCTCTCACCTTCTGTTGCTTCTTCTGCAGCAGCTGGTTCTTCTCCTTCAGCTTCTTCGTCAACTTCTCCAGCCTCAGCCAATTCTTCATCGGTCGGTATTTCAGGTTCAAGAGATTCTTCTCTTGGAGGAATAACGGCTAATACATCCATGTCTTCGGCCGTAATAATTTCAATTTTATCATCAACCTTAATATCGCTAACGTTCATAACATGGTTCAATTCAAAGTCTGATACGTCCACTACAATATGTTCAGGAACATCAGCAGGCAAACAGCTGATTTCTAAGGTAGCCAAATTTTGCGTCATAATTCCGCCTTCTTTGACACCCAATGCGTCTCCTTCTAAAATAATTGGGACAGAAATTGTCATCTTCTCGTCACGACGAACGCGCATTAAATCAATATGGATAATTTCATCACTTACCGGATGATATTGTACTTCTTTGATCATAACATATTGAGCACTGTTGTTAATGTCAACCTCAAAAATATGCTGTCCAGACTGAATCGCCCTTCTAAATATTTTTTTATCAATTGTAAAATTTATATTGTCTTCTCCGGCATAATAAAAATTAACAGGGATTTTACCTTCCCTGCGCATTGCTTTTGCTGCTTTTGAACCTGGTTGTTCACGTTCCGCGATTTCTAGTTTTGCGTATTGTGCCATTTCAATAACTCCTTACATTAAAATTTAAATAATTCACTAACGGATTTACCATTATGAATCCTGCTTATCGCATCAGCGAAAATTTTTCCTACCGTTACAATGGTAGTATTTGGTAATATTTTTTCTTTGGGGATTGTAACCGTATCAGTAAAAATGAACCTGCTAATCGGTGATTCCCTTAGCCTCTCAACTGCTTCACCTGAAAGTAAGGCGTGTGTACCTATCATAGTCACCGAAAGAGCTCCATTTTCCACCGCCTTTTCAGCGGCATTTATAGCTGTTCCTGCAGTATCAATTATGTCATCTATTATTAAGACATGCTGGTTATTTAGTTCACCGATCAAATGTACTGCTTTTGAGCGGTTATGACCCGTACGTCTTTTTTCAATTAATGCAAAATCCATACCTAGTCGTTTGGCATATGCTTGACTCATTGCTGCCGATCCTACATCCGGGGATAACACTACCGTATTTTCAGAATCTAAACCAATCGCTTTAATTTCTTCCAATAGAACTAATCTGCTATATAATGCATCAAACGGAACTTTAGCAAAACCCTGAATCTGAGTTGAGTGCAAATCCATAGAAATAATTCTATCCACTCCCATCACAGAAATTATATCGATCATTACACGAGATGAAATAGGAACGCGCGGTTTATCTTTTCGATCCTGTCTACTGTATCCAAAATATGGTATAACAACTGTTACGCGCTCTGCAGAAGCTCTAACTGCCGCATCAATCATTAACGATAGCTCGATTATATTTTCAGCAGGGCTGTTTGTCGACTGAATAAGATAAACATCACGACCACGAATATTTTCTTCATATTTAACCCATATTTCACCATCGGCAAATGTCTTGATGGACATATCGCCTAATGGTTTCCCAAGGTTATCAGCAATTTTTTTTGCTAGTTCCGGATTACTTCGACCGGCAAATATTTTTAATTTTTTATTCTTCATAATTATGCTGGGGCGTAGGGAGTCGAACCCCAACTGCCTGGACCAAAACCAGGTGTCCTACCATTAGACGACGCCCCAAAATTATTTTTGGGTATTATAATAACAACATTAAATATTGGTTGGTCTGGTAAGGAAGGTTTGATACTGTTTTTGGAAATGAGACTCAGCTTGTTTTGCTTTAGCTTCCTTGTCAAATATACCAAACACAGTCGAGCCACTTCCCGACAAACTGGCATAACTTGCACCGGCCTCCAAAAGACCTTTCTTAATATCACCAATTTTTGGATATGTTGGAATCACAATTCGTTCAAAATCATTATCAAATATCACATTAGAGATATTATTACTCTCTAAAAAGTGCGCAAAGTTAGGTCTGTCTATGTCATCCTTCAAGTCTTTTTTCAATGCATTATATGCCCACGCTGTGCTAATAAAAATATCGGGAATAATTAATAAATAAAATCCTTTAATAGAATTACTTACCGGTGAAAGAATATCACCGATACCATTTCCTATTTGAGTGCCACCGGCAATGAAGAACGAAACATCTGCTCCTATACTTACAGCTATATCTGAAAGTTGACTGTTATCCAGCGGTAGGTTATACAGTTGCCTCAATCCCCTTAATGCCGTTGCAGCATCACTAGAACCACCGCCTAATCCGGCACCGGACGGTACCGTTTTTTTTAATACAATGGAAATTCCATCAATTTCAGGGAATTGTTTTTTTATTGACAAGTAAGCTTGAATACAAGTATTGCTTTCATCCGTTGGGATTGTTGAGTCGTTTATTTTAATGTTCCAATCACTTGGTTGTTTCTCAAGCAATATTTCATCATGCAGTTCAAGTTCTTGAAATACGGTATGTATATTGTGAAGCCCATCTTCACGCTGATCTTTAACTTGTAAACCAATATTGACTTTGGCATGAGCTTTTAGATCAATGGAATCCATATGGTTATTTGGAGATTGTTGCGATTGCTTGAGAGGCCCAACCTTCACCAGCACCAATGGCGCCCAAGTGGTCAACTGTTGTCGCCTTTACCGATATGTAATCTATTGGAACTCCGATAGTCCTAGCTAAATTTTCACGTATTTGGAAAATATATTTCTTTAGTTTAGGTTCTTGAATGATAACAACACTATCAACATTATTAATTGTATATCCTTCAGATATAACTTTTTTAATGGATTCTGATAACAGATCTAAACTATTAGCGTCTTTCCATTTATCATCCTCACTTGGAAAATAATCGCCAAGGTCACCCAGGCTTGCTGCACCTAATATGGCATCAATAATGGCATGTGAAAGGGCGTCTCCATCGGAATGGCCGACAGAACCTTTTTCACCTGGAATTGCAATACCGGCAATAATTAATTTTCTATCTTCAGCTAGTTGATGCACATCATAGCCGATTCCCGTTCTAATCATTATTTCTCTCCAATATTAATTCTGCAAGCTTCCAATCCTTTGATGTTGTAATCTTGAAATTATCCTCTTTACCCTCAACAACAACAATTGAGTATTCCAACGATTCCAGCAATGTTGCTTCATCTGTAACCTGGATTTCACTATCTCTGGCATAAAGCAACGCTTTCTTCAATTGACTTCGATGAAATGTTTGTGGTGTTTGGGCTAGCCAAATTGTTTCACGTGGAATTGTTCTTTTAATGCGATAATTGTTTGCAATAACCTCTTTTACAGTATCGTGTGATGGTATTGCAACAACAGCACCATCATTGTTTTCACAGGCGTTAATTGCTTTTTGAATTAGATCAATGGTAACAAATGGTCTAGCTGCATCATGTACGCAAACTATATCACAATTATCCGACAGTCCTTCCATTCCTGCCAAAACAGAATCTTGCCTTAGTTTTCCACCCTCGACTACATTTATTTGAAAACTTAACGTAGATACTTCATTTGAAATTGTGCTTTGCAAATCCCCCGGAACTACCAAAACAACTTCACTAACTGAATTACAATCAATAAATTTTTGCAAAGAATATAAATATAATGGTTTTATTCCTAGTTTCTTGAACTGTTTTCTTTCGCCAAACCTTAACCCGGAACCTGCTGCAACAATAATAGCACCAATTTGATATTCTTTATTCATTCCTATAGAATTAACATCGCGTCACCATAACTTAAAAAGCGATAGTCATTTTTCTTGGCTTCTTGATAGGCTTTTAATATTAGATCTCGACCAGCAAATGCGCTCACCATCATTAATAATGTACTCTGAGGCTGATGAAAGTTGGTGACCAGAGCATCAATCATTTTAAAATTATATGGTGGATAAATAAACTTATCCGTCCACCCACGCTTTGGACTTACTTGAAATCCTGACACTGCTACTGTTTCGATCGCACGCACAGTTGAGGTACCTACTCCGATTACTTTACGGCGTTTCTTGCGCGTTGTATTTATTGCCATTGCTGCTTCCGGTGATACTTCAAAATATTCTGAATCCATCTGATGGCGGTTTAAGTCTTCAACTTGCACCGGACGAAATGTTCCTAATCCAATATGTAGGGTTAGTTTCTCCATTTTTACGCCCTTGCGGTCAATTTTATCCAATAATCCCTGAGTAAAATGCAATCCTGCCGTCGGAGCTGCCACGGCTCCCCTTCTATTAGCATAAACTGTTTGATAGCGAACTTTGTCTTTTTTCTCAGACTCACGTTTTATATAAGGAGGCAACGGTGAAATACCGATTCGCTCAATTATAGAATATATATCATCACCTTCGTGCTCAAATCTGACTACACGTCCGCCGGACACAGTATTGTCGATTACATCACAAAATACATTTGGCGCCAATTCCAATTTATTACCAATGCGAACTTTGCGGGCAGGGCGAACCATAACTTCCCACAAGTCCTCATTTAATTCACGCAGTAAAAACACTTCCACTTTAGCTTCTGTTCTATCTTTCGTAGCGAATAAACGTGCTGGAAATACTTTTGTATTATTTAACAGTAGTAGATCATTTTTCCGCATATAATCGGTTACTTCATGGAATTTTTTATGCTCTATTTCCCCGGTATCACGATGAAGCACTAATAATTTAGACTGGTCACGGCGTGTCGCAGGATATTCTGCGATAAATTTATTCGGTAGTGAATAATTAAAATCTGCTAATTTATATTTTTTCTTTTTTTCAATCATTAAACAAACCTCGTTGTAGTAGTTTTTGTTTTTTTCCTAACAATTTAAATGCTTTTTCCTGAGCTATTCGCCCCCTAGATGTCCGTTGGAGAAAACCTTCTTTTATTAAAAACGGTTCATATACATCTTCGATAGTTGTTGAATCCTCACTGATGGCGACCGCTAACGAACCTATGCCCACGGGTCCGCCATCAAACTTATCAATTAAAGTAGTTAATATACGTCTGTCCATTTCATCCAGTCCCGTTTTGTCGATTCCAAGTGTTGTAAGTGACTTTTTTGCTATATCTTTATTTATCTTACCACCGGCTTTAACCTCTGCATAATCTCTTGTACGGCGTAATATTCGATTAGCAATTCGTGGTGTCCCGCGTGAGCGACGTGCGATTTCCCAAGTGCCATCATCGTCAATTTCAATCCCCAAAATTTCTGCAGAGCGTTGCACAATATGAAACAAATCTTCATCGCTATAATAATCAACTCTTAACACTACACCAAAACGATCACGTAATGGTGAGGTTAGATTTCCTAAGCGGGTCGTTGCTCCAACAAGAGTGAACGGTTCTAAATTTAATTGTACACTACGAGCGCCCGGTCCTTTGTCAATCATAATATCGATACGGAAATCTTCCATCGCTGAATATAAATATTCTTCGACAATACTATTTAACCGATGTATTTCATCGATAAAAAACACATCACGGTGTTCTAGATTAGTAAGCATCCCTGCTAAATCTCCTGCACGATCCAAAACCGGACCGGAAGAGGGTCGAACATTTACGTTTAATTCCTTGGCAACAATGTTAGCTAAGGTCGTTTTTCCGAGTCCCGGTGGTCCAAATAATAATACATGATCGAGCGCCCCCTCTCTTTTATTTGCAGCTTCGATATAGACCATTAAGCTTTCAACCAACTCTCTTTGCCCAATAAAATCATCAAAATGTGACGGTCTTAATGTTTTTTCAACCGTTAAATCATCATCGGTTGGAACAGGATCGGTCATGTGTAATTCGTTAATCATGCGAAATAATTAAAAAACGTATATATTGAGGGCGTGAAAATACTACTTGGTTTCAAGGTTTTCCAAATATTGAGTGCAAAAAACTTATTTATGCCATATAAAGCGTGAATCTATTACTATAAAGATAGCTTATTAAAGATTCTTCTCGGGATTGCTTTAACAATGAGCATAATGATTCGCCAATATCCCGGTAGGTAAATTCCTTTTGATTTGTTTTTGTTAACAGCCCTTACGATTCCATTCGCCACAGTTTTCGGACTAGAAAAAAGTGGGGTTTTTGAAATGTGAGCAGTCATTGGCGTATCAACAAAACCCGGTTTTACTGTCAAAACACTTACACCATATTTGGTAAGCCGGTTGCGTAAACCCTGTAAAAAAATATTGACCGCACCTTTTGCTGAACCATAAATATAATTACTTTGGCGTCCACGGTCACCAGCAACGGACGTTATTACTGCTAATAGTCCAGATTTTTGTATTTCAAATATTTTGGCAGATTGTAAACATAACGCTATAGTACTTAAGGTGTTGATCTCAAATTCGAATATGGCTTTACTAATATTAGCTTCACATTCTAACTGATCCGGCAAAGTTCCATGGGCTATTAAAATAATATCAATTTTACCTAAATATGATTTAGCAGCAGTAAACATACTATCATAATCATCACGAAAGCTTACATCCAAAACAAAAGTGGTTAAATTTGTATTATTTCTTACTCTAAGGTCATTTTTTATTGCACTTAGCTTTTCTTTATCGCGAGCGACCAAAAATAGTTTGTTGTCACCAATAGCCATGATTTCTATAAATGCTTGCGCTATTGCGGAAGTTGCACCTATCACTAAAATATTATTCACTATCTACTCCTTTTCTCTGTTTACTCTACGCCACTGACTAGATGAAAATTTTGGATCTATATATTTTTTAAAATTTTCCCATTCGGCATAACTGAAACGAAACATTTCTGGAGACATACGTGCGTCTTTGCAGAGATATAAAGCACCGCCCACAGATTTAACGATTTCATCCAATTCAGTAAATAATATATTTGTTTTATCACCATGATTGGCGAAATCTAATGCTAAAGTAACTCCTTCCCTTGGAAAAGATAGCACTCCGGGAGATTCAACATTGCCCATTGTTTTCAACACAGCTAAAAACGATCCTTTTCCCGACTTTGATATTTGCTGCAGGATCTGTCTGATTGCAACACCACCATCGGTATATGGAACAACACATTGATATTGAAAAAATCCTCTCTTGCCATACATTCGGTTCCAGTTCAATATTGAATCCAAAGGATAGAAAAACGGGTCATAGTGTTTTATGCCCGTTTTATGTTTCTTAAACTGTGAATGATAAATTATTCCATTGACAATTTTTAGCGTGAGCTTATTTAATAAAATAGACGGTGCCGTAAATGGAAATGGGATTCTTTTCGGTGATTTTGGTTGTGGTAATTCTGCTTTATCAAGATTAGAATGATTACCCCGAAAAAACAATCCCCTCCCAAATTTCTTGCCCTTACTTGTGCAATCTATCCATGATACAATATATTCATAATCATTTGAAGATTTTTCCGAAAGCTCAAAGAATTCATCTAAATTATTAAATTTAATTGTTTCGGCATCAATATAAGAATTTTTAATGGGTTTCAGTCTAAATTGTGCCCACAGGATCAGTCCTGTTAAGCCCATTCCGCCAATTGTCGTTTTATATAATTCGGTGTTTTCAGTTGCTGAACATATATATTTTTTACCATTGGATCTCAATAATTCAAAACTGATTACATGTTTGCCAAAAGTGCCTGCTATGTGGTGGTTTTTTCCGTGAACATCGTTTGCGATTGCGCCACCGATAGTAATAAATTTTGTGCCGGGGGTAACCGGAAAAAACCATCCGTTCGGTACAATTATCCGCAATATTTCTGCAAATGATAAACCAGCTTCACATTTGATTATTCCTGACTCCTTATCAAATTCAATAAATCTTGAAAGTCCCGATGTATCTAATAACGTGTTATCATTGTTCAAACAGTTGTCGCCATAACTGCGACCCAAACCATATGGTAGTACGGAAGTTTCGATTTTACTTATTTCAGGAATATTGCCTATCCAATTTAATTTTATGGCTGTTTTGTGCTTTGCCGGAGGATAAAACCCCCATGATGTATAGTATTGTTTCATTGAATTATATTAAGATTATTAAAAATAG
The DNA here is from genome assembly GCA_964634215.1 of uncultured bacterium. Classification (GTDB taxonomy): domain Bacteria; phylum Fidelibacterota; class Marinisomatia; order Marinisomatales; family JAHJCW01; genus JAHJCW01. Next base: position 185,435 of record CAZWKR010000001.1, on the reverse strand, counting down.
AACCATCTAAAGTAGCCGCTAATATCATTATTATACCTATGATTGTCATCACAACATATGTTGTCCTGTCGCGTATGGCGTAAATAATGGGATCGTCTGCCATCTCTCCTCGATTTGTAACCATCCACATCCTCATTAACCAATAAAATAGTACCGGTATCATAAACCAAATAAGCATCGGCGATTTGTATAGCTCAATCACATTATCACTGTTAATGTATAACGCCAAGACTAACATCGCCATAAACCCACTTGTAATACCAGACTTTTGTACAAGATCTATATCGTCAATATGGTAACCCCTTCCCGCTATTTCGTTCTGGTTGTTCTGTTTCATTAGAATTAAATCAGCATATCTTTTCATAAAAGCAAGGCTTAAGAAGAAAAACATTGAAAACACTAACAACCACGAAGATACTTCTACACCAGTAGCAAATGATCCAGCAGCAATTCGTAAAGTATATAATCCACCCAATACTATCACATCAATCAGCATTATTTGTTTAAGTATAATCGAGTAAGCGGTAGTAAAAATCATATAAATTATTAAAATTAATAAAAATGCTGTGGAAAGCATCTTAACTGATATGAAAACACTTGTAAATAAAAGTAAAAAAATTAACAACACACCTGTTGTTACAGACATTAAACCTGAGGCCAGTGGTCTGTTTTTCTTGGTTGGATGCTTCCTGTCAGTTTCTAAGTCCAATAAATCGTTCAATATATAAACTGCTGAAGCACAAAAACTGAACGATACAAATGCCCACAAAGCTGCAGCCAACAAATTTGCATTATTAAACTGATGTGCCATTATAATTGGTAAAAAGAGTAATAAGTTTTTCGCCCACTGATAAACACGTATTTCTTTAACTAAAATCTTAGTCTTTGTTATTTTTCTACTTACTCTAATTAATTGAACATTGTCGTTTTTTAAAAATTTGTTTTTTATGCCCGTCTTAGGATTTACCATTATTATTTTGTTGGATTTTTCCCAAATTGGTATGTCTGCTTTAGAGTTACCAATGTAGTCAAATTGTGTATTATTAATTGTTTGAAAAATTGTTTTTAATTTTCGGTCTCCTGATAGATTGACCTTATCGGTTGAACCAAAAGTACCGGAAAATATGCCAAGATAATCAGCAACATCATCAGCAATCATTTGATTTGCCGCAGTTAATAAATATATCTTGCGACCTTTTCCTTTTTCTTCCTTTATATAATTCAATACCTCTTCATTATACGGGAGTAAATCTGCCCGGACTGTATTAAACTGAGTAATCTTACTTTTGAAATATGACTTACCTTTAAAGACCCACAATATTAACAAAAATATTTTTAGTGGATACGTTTTTAACAATAAAACAATTGATTCTAATAAAGTGTCGGTGGCAATTAATGTGCCATCTAAATCGACAAAAAGTGCTATTTGTTTAGATTTATTAATAGACATATATTGAAATTTAAGGACAAGAAAAGAAAATATTTCTTATTATTTAATCATCTCTAAGTTTTCTAGAGCGTAAACTGCACACCATAAAGAACACAATCACACCTATCCATGATAAAATTGTGAGCCAAAGTGCTTGCTTAATTTTTTTTGTCTTATAAATAATTTCGATTGTCCTGTCATCCGTCGCTTCTAATATTAATATATCAGCACTATCTTTAAGCGTAGCATTATTTGTACCTACCGACAAGCATATGCGGTCATTGGCAAGTAATTCCGGGAATATATAGGTATTTGGTATTCCATCTTGAGCTTGTATTATCTTTAATGATTGCGGAGTTGCAATCGTCTCAATTTCAGAATCAGCCTTCTGATTAATAATGGTTATTTTTGGTGGTAACACTTCTTGTCGCGGACGCTCGCTAAATGGAACCGAAGTCCCTAAAGCAACCCAATTAGACGTTGCAAAGAATAGTGGTAATGCTAACAGCAGTTCAAATTTCAGGTTAGGAAAACGCATTACAACACCAACCAATAAATATTTAAACCTCTTCAATAAATATAAAAAAACAAAAATTATTGCGAAAAACATTAAAACCATAAATAACCAATATTGAAAAACGTGAAAAATGTTTTCAATGCGCTCTAAATAAAACTCCAACTTGTTTTCATTTATACCCTCCATCCTCTCTCTTAACCAAAAACTACCTGAATCGTTATAGGCTTCGGTCATCCATTCTAAAAGTTTTTCAATTATTATTTTAGTAAACAATTTTAATACTAAATACAATGAGCCCAATCCAAATATGCCCAGCACAAGAATGGTTTTAAAAAATTTCTTTACACCAATCCAAGATTTAGCTAATGTAAATTTGTGCATTACTTGCCAAATTTCATCGGCATAATTTGCCATGACTAAAGAAAAGCCTAAATATGCGGGAATAGCCAGTCGATGTCCATAGTTTTTTATGCTTTCAAAAAACGGGAATGTCATAATTGAACTAATTCCCTTCATTAACCAGTACCAATTGTAAAAAAATGAGAAAGCAAAAATAATACCAGCAGAGAAAAACACAGCTTTATAGTTTAAATGTTGACTTCTTGGATTAGGGTTTGAGTAAAATATATTTTTATATTTAATAAATAAAATTGCCACCATAAAAACTGCCAGTCCCCAAAAAATCCCTGAATCATGAGCTGGAATTCCTAATTTAACAAGGGTTGTCCAAAAAAACAGATCAAACGGTGAAATCATTACTGTTGGTATTAGTGCGTAGATTAAGAAATTAATTGGGTTATATCCAGCCGGTTCAAACCACACTCTATCAAAATCAGAATATACTAAACTAGTAGCGTAAATGCGTACGTAAGCAAGTAAAAAAACCAAACCTAAGACCATGACTAGTTCAACAAATCGAATCCATTTTTTCTCAAATATACCCTGAAACAAGGTATATAAACCTATCAACATAAAAAACCATACAAAAACATAAACCCCACCCTGCAATAATACCAGTGATAGTACGGCAGAAATACCTATTATTCTTTTAATTGACTTTTGGGAGGTTAAAAAATAAATTAGCCACGGGAAGAAAAATATATTGTACCACGGTAAATAGCCGATGGCAATATGTTGAAAAATTATAGGTGAAAATAGAAATAGTGCAGAAAAAGTTCGAAATTGAATATCATTCCAATTCAACCGCTTACGCAAAGCTATTGTACCCAATATTCCAACCAAGCCATGTATGAATAGATAAAGTTTAAGGAAAACAATGTCTTTCAAAAAATATATTAGTGGTGTTAATGGTGAAAACAATGTTGTTTCAGGTATTGAAATAAACGAAGAAGTTGCCGCTACCGGAGGTATCCACGAAATACGTTCTAATTTATTCCACCAAAAATACGGTAAAGTATCAAAATCATTTAGGGCAGATGTTATATAGTGTAAATATGCCGGGTCTTTGAACCAATCCATGACTCCAATTCTATCATTAAGGGCATAGTACAAAAATAGAATTAGCGCTGCGAAATGATAGAAATAACCTTTTTCCCAAAACCAAACGAGTCTATTTGAAACTGCCTTACTCAATTGATATTATCCTATTTTCACTTTTAAAAATTTCCCTGTGTACGATTTAGAATGTTTCACCAAATCTTCAGGTACCCCCATAAACATTATTTCTCCACCTGCATCGCCGCCTTCGGGGCCTAAATCAATCACCCAATCCGCACATTTGATCACATCCAAGTTATGCTCGATTACAATAACCGTGTTACCACGATCAACCAATGTCTGAAGTACGGTTAACAACATTTTTACGTCTGCAAAATGCAATCCTGTTGTAGGTTCATCCAAAATATATATCGTTTTATCACTACTGGTTTTTGATAATTCCGTTGCCAGCTTTACTCGTTGTGCTTCACCACCTGATAGCGTTGTCGCTTGCTGTCCAAGACGAATATAACCCAATCCAACCCCACATAAAGTAGTCAATTTTCTAAATACCGAGGGGATATTTTTAAAGAACTGTTGCGCTTCCTCAACCGACATATCAAGTACTTCAGCAATGTTTTTTCTCTTATATTTTACTTCGAGTGTTTCGCGGTTATACCTCTTCCCATTACACACTTCACAAGTAACATAAACATCAGGGAGAAAATTCATCTCAATTTTTATTATTCCGTCACCTTGACATGCCTCACAGCGTCCACCTTTTACATTAAATGAAAATCTTCCCGGTTTATATCCTCTTAATTTTGATTCGGGAAGTTGTGAAAACAAATCACGGATGAAAGTAAAAACACCTGTATATGTCGCAGGATTTGAGCGTGGTGTACGCCCGATTGGTTTTTGATCTATGTCAACCACCTTATCTAATAACTCTAAACCTTCAATAGATTTATACTGTAACGGATATTTTCTTGCTTTGTGTAGGTCGCGTGCTAAAATTGGATATAAAGTTTCGTTTATTAGCGTACTTTTGCCGCTACCAGAAACCCCCGTTACAACTATAAATTTACCTAGCGGAAAATTAACATCAATGCTCTTTAAATTATTGCCTTTGGCTCCTACAATCTTTAGATTTTTATTGAGCCCGTGCCTACGTATTTTGGGTAAAGTGATTTCTTTTTTACCCGTTAAAAATTGTGCTGTAATTGAGTTATCGCATTGCAGTAGTTTGTTGGGTTTGCCGGAAAAAATAATTTTACCGCCGTGCTCCCCTGCTCCGGGTCCAATATCAACGATATGATCAGAAGCCTCCATCGTTTCTTGATCGTGTTCCACAATCAAAATTGAATTTCCCAAATCTCTTAAAGCTTTTAAAGTACTTAATAGTCTTGTGTTGTCGCGTGGATGCAATCCTATGGAAGGTTCATCCAACACGTATAACACACCAACCAATTGTGATCCAATTTGCGTTGCAAGACGAATACGTTGGTTTTCGCCACCTGATAATGTTGTTGCTGATCTTTCTAGTGTAAGATAATCCAATCCAACATTAACTAGAAATCCGAGTCTTTCTGAAATTTCTTGTAATATTTGTTCAGAAATTATTTTTTCAGTTTCGTTTAAATCTAAATTCTGGACATATGTTAAAATAGTTCGAATACTCATATGCGAAATTTCACCGAGATTCTTACCGCCAACAGTAACTGCAGCGCTTTCTTTTTTTAATCGGGCTCCGTTACATTCCGGACAGGGCTGCATACGCATATATTGTTCAATCCAAGTCTGAATATGAGATGATTGGGTTTGCTTATAGCGTCGCATAAGATTATTGATTGTACCTTCCCATCCGCCGCGATATGTGCCACTCCATCTATCAGAGGTGTAAGTCATTTCAAATTGATTGCTACCTGTACCATAGAGCAAAATTTCACGCACAACAGGATCAATCTTATACCACGGCGTTGTAAAACTTAGTTTATAATGTTTCGCCAGGCTTTTTAAAATGCTTCCATACCAATTACCACGTGGCTGTTCGCCAAGTGGCGCTATTGCGCCCTGAATTAAGGATTTCTTTTTATCCGGCACTACTAATTCGGGATCAATTTCCATTTTAGAACCAAGTCCATCACAAGTTGTGCATGCTCCATACGGAGAATTAAATGAGAACATCCTTGGAGTTAATTCCTCCATCGATACTTCGCAATGGGGGCAGGCAAAATGTTCGCTAAATAGATGGTCTTTGTCAGGCAATTCATGCACCAAAATCAATCCTAGACCAATCTTTAATGCTAACTCAATCGATTCGGTAAGCCTCTCATGAAAATCCCCTTCAAGAACTAAGCGATCCACCACAACTTCGATTGTGTGTTTTTTTGTCTTGGTTAATTTTATTTTTTCATCAAGGTTACGTAGCCGACCATTAACTCGAACTCGCAAAAAACCTTCTTTTTTGATTTCCTCAAATACGCCACGATGTTCTCCTTTTCTGCCACGGACAACCGGTGCCAAAATATAAATTCGTGAATCATTTTTGAACTTTTTAACCGTATCTACAATTTGTTGTACGGTTTGGCGCTGAATTGGTCTACCGCAAATCCAACAATGTGGTTTTCCAATGTGTGCAAAAAGTAACCGTAGATAATCATGGATTTCTGTAACTGTTCCTACTGTAGAGCGTGGATTGCGGGCGGCTGTTTTCTGCTCTATTGAAATTGCCGGCGATAAACCCTCTATATAATCCATGTCCGGTTTTTCCATTAGACCTAAAAATTGTCGCGCATAGGAGGAGAGCGATTCAACGTAGCGCCTTTGTCCTTCCGCATAAATTGTATCAAAAGCTAACGATGATTTGCCTGAACCTGACAATCCTGTAATTACAACTAATTTATTGCGGGGAATGTCTAAATCAATATTCTTTAGGTTGTGCTGCCGGGCACCGCGAATAATGATTTTATCTGAAATGGTTTTCATAAATTATTATTGTATTTTGTTATTACGCTCAAAAAGTAAACTGAAATTTACCTTTTATCTCAATTCTTTCAAAAACCGATTCTCAATTTTTATATAGAATGTTTTTTAGATGACATTATAAATATTTTATTTTGAAATGAGGGAGTATTATGCTGAACAACACAAATTGATGTAATTTCCAATATGAACTCACTGCAGAATCATATATTAATTGCCATGCCGCATATGATTGATCCATATTTTGGTAAAGCAGTTGTCTACATTTGTGAACACACAAAAGATGGCGCAATGGGGCTCGTTATTAACCGACCGTTTATGGAACCCGATCTCAAAAAACTTTTTACAGAAATTTATGAAGACAATGAGAACATTCTACAAATCGTACCAACTGTTCATTTTGGTGGTCCCATCATGATTGAACGTGGTATTGTTTTACATAGCACAGATCATACTGTCTCAGAGTCAGTAAAGATTGTCGATACGATTGCAATGACAAGCCACAAAGATATTTTAGGTGATATATCAAAGAAAAAAGGACCAGCCAGTTTTAAGCTTTTTTTAGGACATTCCGGTTGGAGTAGTGGACAGCTCGAAAAAGAAATTGAGCGCGGTGACTGGTTATTGCAAAATACCACCCCTGATTTTATATTTGATGTTCCCGAAAAATATATGTGGGGACAAGCAGCTCGCACCCTTGGTGTTGAAACAAATGATTCTGCCAGTATAGGTGGTCACGCCTAAACATATTTATTATATTCATAATTTCTATTACGTAATTTCCGCCCATGAAAAAGTACTTGCCAATCTTTGCAATCATTTTTGCTGCACTGTTATGGAGCTTGGACGGTTTTCTTCGTCAAGAGTTGTACAACGTTTCATCATTTTTGATCGTTGCAATAGAGCATATAATCGGTGCTCTCGTTTTCCTACCGTTCTTGCTGAAAGGTAAAAAAGAAATCTTTGCGATGGGGCAAAGGGCTTGGTCGTCAATTTTTTGGATAAGCGTGTTTGGCGGATTGCTTGGTTTGTTCTTCTATACAAAAGCACTTAGTTACATCAATTATATCGATTTATCAGTTGTCGTTTTACTTCAAAAATTTCAACCGCTATTTGCGATATCGCTTGCTGCGGTAGTTTTAAAAGAACGTATTACGAAAAGATTTCTACTGTTAGCAATAATGGCTCTTGTGGGTGGCTATTTTGTCACTTTTGGACTAAATCCAATTGTGGGAGGCGATGATAAAATGATAATCGCTGCTCTTTTAGCGTTACTTGCAGCATTTTGTTGGGGCAGCTCAACTGTTTTAGGAAAGCATACCTTAAAAACTCTTTCGTTTCCGGTTGTTACTGCATTGCGATTATCTGTTACCGCAATAATTGCAATGGTTGTGTTGTTAGCAGTACGGGGTTATTCAGAAATTAATGTGATAACATTCCTGCAATGGAAAATTATACTGTTAATTGTATTTACTACCGGTTCTGTTGCTTTGTTCATCTATTATTACGGCTTAAAACATGTTAAGGCATCGCATTCTTCAATATATGAACTGTTTTGGCCTCTTTCCGCTGTTGCGATAGATTGGATTATCCGCGGACGAGTATTATCGCCTATACAATTTGCCGGTGGAGCCATACTAATAATTTCTATAATCCTGCTAACAAGAGATCAAAAGAAGCAAAATGGAAAGACTGTCTAAACGAGATCTGCGTCATAACTTAACACTAAATAGCGCTCATGAATTTTGCTGGGGTTTTGGGATGGCATTCCATACGATCTATGCAATTGTACCGCTGTTTTTAAAGCAATTAGGAGCACCAACGGGAGTTGTAGTCTCCGTTGCAGGACTTTTTGCCATTTTGATGGCACTACCACAACTTCTTTCCGCATTAATAGGACGAAATATACATAATATTAAAAATGTTGCAGTTGGGGTTCATCTATTGGTTTGGCCTCCGGTTTTTATGATGGGTTTCGTCTTTGCCTTTTTCGCTCCAACGGGACCTACTGCTTGGATTTATTTTTATTCTTGTTTCATTTTATATGGATTGGCAATTGGATTCCTCATTCCAATTTGGACAGATTTTTTACGTCATGCTGTGAATGATGATTCGCGCGGTGCATTTTTTGGTGTATCTTTTGCTTTCAATAGTATTGGTGGATTCTTAGGTGGTATTTTAGTTAAAATATTATTTAGCAGTTCAATTACTTTCCCAAAAAACTTTGGTTATGGATTTTTTATTTATTTAATTATGATAATAATCGCTACAATCTTATACTTGGGTCTCAGAATTAAATCCCCGGTGGCAAAACGTCCGCATAAATCTGTTGCTGAGTTTTTTTCCGAAACAAAAAGAATTATCAAAACACACAATAACTTCCGACGTTATTTGACTGCCCGTGCTTTCCTAACGGTAATATACCCTGCTATTAGTTTGTACGCGGTTTTTATGCAGGATAAATTTGGCTTTGATATAAGTACTGCCGGTATTTTTACGATCCTGAATGTAGCTGCTTATGGCTTTTCAAGTTATTTGTCTGGTAAACTCGGTGACCGTTTCGGGCATAAAACAGCAATAGTATTTTCTTTCACGGCACATCTTTTTGCTGTACTTACGGCATTATTCACAACAACAATGTTTGGTGTTTATGCTGTATTCATATTCTTGGGTTTCGGTTATGGTTCATTTATGCCGGCTTCAATGAATATGGTTTACAGTTTTGCCGGAAAGAATGATAGCAAATTATATATGGCTCTGGTTGATACTTTTTTAGCCCCATTTATACTAATTACAATCTTCGCTGCAATATCTATTTCTGAAATTCTAGGTACTGTGCAGTTATTTTGGATAATTGCCGGAATGCTATGCCTTGGTTTGGCAATAATGATCTTTTACGTAAAAGATCCTGGTTTGGCCGAAAAGGAAACAAAACAGATTTTAGTGTAGTAAAACCGGTTAGAAAATTTTATCTTCTTAATATATATTTTATATTTATCATTATTAATTCATTTAAATACTAGGACTAACTATGCCAAATTTTTATACTGATAATCCCGATATCAAGCTAAACTTAGAGCGCTTGGACTTAAAGGCGCTAGCCGATATTGTGGAGGGAGATTACTCAAACTCCAAAGAACATGACTTTGCACCTGCCGACCGTGACGAAGCAGCAGAAAATTATCTAGATATTTTAGAAGTGGTTGGTGATATTTGCGCTGGGCCGATTTTTGAACGTTCACGACAAATTGATGAAGAGGGACACGTTTGTAAGAACGGCGATGTTATAATGAATTCTTTAGTTTTAGAAAATCTTAACGATTTTAAAGAAATGAATTTGATGGGGATTTCATTGCCTTACGAATATGGTGGTCTTAATATGCCTCAAACCGTAAAAATTTCTATAATTGAAATGGTTTCAAGAGCTGATGCATCATTAATGACGTTGGTCGGATTACAAGATATCGCCGAAACTATCGATGAGTTTGGCACCGATGAACAGAAAGTAAAATATATTCCGTCATTAGCAACAGGAGATGCGACGGGAGCAATGGTATTAACTGAGCCTGATTTCGGCTCTGACTTGCAATCTGTGAAAACTAAAGCAACACCTCCACCAGACGGCGATGATAGTGGTGTTTGGCATCTAAACGGAACAAAAAGATTTATTACAAATGGAAATGGAACAACGCTTTTAGTTTTAGCGCGTTCCGAAGAAGGTACTAAAGATGGTCGCGGTCTTTCGATGTTTGTATGTTCTAAAGATAAAACGATAAATATTGATCGCATCGAAAACAAGCTTGGTATTCACGGTTCTCCTACTTGTGAGATGACCTTCAGTAATACTCCGGCTTATTTAGTTGGAAAACGTAAATTTGGTTTAATCAAATATATTATGTCATTAATGAACGGCGCACGTATTGCCGTAGCAGCGCAGGGCTTAGGTATCGCCGAAGCAGCATATAATTTAGCAAAAGATTATGCCGATACGCGCATTCAATTCGACAAGCCAATTATTGAAATTCCGGCTGTTTACAAAATACTTTCCGATATGCGCTTAAACATCGAAGCCGGAAGATTGCTGCTTTATGAAACCGGAAAAATAGTTGACCGGCTTAAAGCCTCATCCAAAGACCCTAATATTGATCGAAAAGAAACTAAATATCTTGAGCGGCTCGCAGGTATCTTGACACCATTTTCAAAATATTTTAACGCCGAAATGGCGAATAAAACTGCGTATGATGGTTTACAAGTAATGGCCGGTAATGGGTATATGAAAGATTACGACATGGAACGCTATTATCGCGATGCGCGCATAACAAATATTTACGAAGGAACATCGCAGTTACAGGTGGTTGCATCAGTTGGTGGTGTATTAGCCGGTGTGTTGGATAAAGAATTTGATAAATTTAAAGAACTATCCTTTAATTCTACACTACAACCGCTATCCGATTCCATAAAATCATTGATCACATCTTTTGATAAAGCAGTTGAAGTTGTTAGAAATCAAAAAGATCGTGAATATACAGAATTTATATCTGAACGAATTGTAAAAATGGGTTTGGATATTTATATATCAACACTGTTTTTAGACGCTGCTACGAAAAATGATAGAAAAGCTAAATTAGCAGAAATTTGGATTGCTGAGGTAAGGCTCAGAATCAAAGAAAATTCAGAATTTGTAATTAGCGAAAATAGAAATATCGTTGATAATCATAAAGAGATTATTATTTAATTGATATACCCCCACCGTTTTGCTGTACAAATCGCCTCCCCCTAAATTAGGGGGAGAATTAAAGAGGGGGTAATAAAATAGAAATTCAAATTAATATATTCTTCCTGAACGATGTTCGCCGCCATCACAATGGATAGTTGAACAATTGATGAAATCAGCCTCAGGTCGTAACAATAATGATACTGTATTCGCAACATCTTCCGGTGTTGTCGTTCGGCGCATTGGATTTCGATATTCTGTACGTTTTATCCACTCTTCCCATCTATCAGAGATTTTTGTGAGCGCACGGGTTGGTGTAACGCCAGCCTGAATTATGTTTGCCGTAATACCAAACTTTCCTAATTCCCAGCCAATTTGTCGTAAGATTGCTTCCATTGCTACTTTGGCGACACTTACCGGACCATACCCTTCCATCGAAACATAATTACCTTCACTTGTAAAACCCATCACTCGGGAACCTTCGCCAATCAATTTTGCATCATGCAGTTTTTGTGTCCAATATAACATTGACATTCCCATAACGTGAACCGTCATATCCATTTGTTTTCTGCTAACATGTTTCTCGCCAAGCAGATTCATGGTCGTTCCAAAAGCAATGGAATGCAGTAACAGCTTTAACGTTCCGTCACCAACAATTTCTTTGATAATTGGAACATATTCATTCATAATATCAATATCGGCAGCATTTTTATTCCAAAAATGCACTCGACCGCCATTAATTTCAGATAATTCTTCTTTAAATTTTAGCGCTTGTTTTTTTATATCAGCGCGATCAAAATGAAATCCCAAAATGCCATACCCTTCTTCAGCTAGACGCTTTGCTGTAGCACCTCCGTGACCGGTAGAACATCCTAATATTAAAACCCATTGTTTCATACTTGCTCCAATTTTAAGGGTGCGAATTTAGAACAATATCACAGTTTTACAAAGTTTAGGTTTTCATAAAGATTACTTGCTCCTTTCAGTAGTAAACAATAATCTTGCCACTGAAAATTATACTATTTATGGAAAAATCATCTATGCATATGCAAAAAAAATTAAGTTATTCCAAAAAAGACTTATTGGATATTGCCGAAGGTAATGTTTTTGGCCAGGAAAACGGTAAGCTACCTAAGCCTCCAATGTTAATGATCGATCGTATTTTAAAAATCACCGAGGATGGTGGAAAATATGGAAAAGGTTCCATTTTAGCAGAACTAAATATTAATCCAAAAAATTGGTTTTTTGACTGTCATTTTAAAGGAGATCCCGTAATGCCCGGATGTCTTGGGCTCGATGGCTTTTGGCAGTTATTGGGATTTTTTCTCTCTTGGGCGGGAGGGCAAGGTCGTGGTCGTGCCCTTGGTGTTAAAGAATTAAAATTCAAAGGACAGGTTCGACCGTATCATAATCTTATCACTTATAAAATTGATATTAAAAAAGTGATGAAAAAACCAGTATTTATGGTGTGGGGTGATGCAGCCTTGTCTGTTAAGGAAAGAGTAATCTATTTCGCAAAAGACCTACAAGTTGGTCTGTTTGATAATTTAACTTGGGATTTCGGGGCTGACCCTGCTTTAGATACTTTTTAGTCATGTCTCTTCAGTGTGGTATTGTAGGCTTACCGAATGTCGGAAAGTCAACCATCTTTAACGCGTTAACTGCGTCCAGCGTGCCTGCTGAAAACTATCCTTTTTGCACTATTGATCCGCACGTCGGAATTGTTCCACTTCCCGACTCGAGACTGTTTGAGCTTGAAAAAATTTACAAACCAGAAAAAGCAATACCCGCAACGGTCGAGTTTACTGACATTGCCGGTCTGGTTAAAGGCGCTAGCACTGGCGAAGGACTTGGCAATAAATTTTTAGGTCAAATCAAACAGGTAGGGGCTATTGTCCATGTAGTTAGATGTTTTGATGACAGTAAGGTAGTTCATGTTGAGGGAGGTGTTGACCCTGTTCGCGACGCCGAACTAATTGAGACAGAGCTTCTATTAGCAGATATTGCCACACTTGAAAGGCGCTTAATCAAAATAGCTAAAGCGGCTAGAGGTGGTGACAAATCAGCCGTCCGTAAAATCAAAGTGCTTGAACAATTATTAGACCATTTAAACAATGGGCGTCGAGCTAGAACCTTTCCTGCCGAAACCGATGACATTCCGTTTATTAGATCTTTATTTTTAATGTCACGTAAACCAATCCTATACGTTGCAAATGTTGACGAAAAGGAGATACAAAACACTGATCGCAATGAACATGTACAAACCCTTTTTGATTTTGCTGAAAAAGAGGGAAACCTTGCCATACGTCTATGCGGAAAATTGGAGCAAGATATTGCATCGCTTGAAGGCGATGATAAGCAAATCTTTTTAGATGAATATAATCTGCCGGAACCTGGTTTAGAAAAACTGATTCATGCTAGTTTCAAGCTCCTTGACTTAGAAACGTTTTTTACCGGGGGACCAAAAGAAGTCCGCGCCTGGACAATCAAACAAGGTGCTTCTGCCCCTGAAGCTGCGGGTGAAATTCATACTGATTTTCAACGCGGCTTTATTAAAGCAGAAATATTTAAATATAATGACCTAGTTTCGCTTGGGTCTGAAATCGCAGTACGCGATGCCGGATTAGTACGCCAAGAAGGTAAAGAGTATATTGTTAAAGATGGGGATTGTATTTTCTTTAAGTTTAATGTTTGATTGTTTCACCGTACATCTTCTTATTGTAAATTGACATAGTCAATGAATACATCAAAACAGGTAAAGGTAGGAGTAATAGGCGTTGGTCATTTAGGTCAACATCATGTGAAGCATTTTGCATCATTGCCCGGCACAGACCTCGTAGGGGTTTACGACTTAGATACTGCACGCGCCAATGAAATAGCAAAACAACATAATTCAAAATCTTATAACAGCATTGACAACTTACTTTCTGCTTGTGATGCCATATCAATAGTAACTCCAACAACTCAGCATGCAAAAATTGCCGAACTCTGTATAAAGACCGGCAAACATGTCTTCATTGAAAAACCGATAACAAAAACAGTTGTCGAAGCTGATCACTTACTATCCCTTACCCAAAAAAATGGAACTGTAATTCAAGTTGGACATATTGAGCGATTGAATCCTGCATTACTAGCATTAAAAGATTTTGAGCTAAAACCAAAATTTATTGAAGTTCAACGGCTTGCTCCATATACAGTTCGAGGTACCGAAGTTCCGGTTGTTCTTGATCTGATGATTCATGATATTGATATAATTCTATCTCTAGTAAACAGTCCTGTGAAAAACATACGCGCCAGTGGTGTTTCAATCATGACAAACTCAGTTGATATTGCCAATGCTCGAGTTCGCTTTGAAAATGGTACCGTTGCCAATCTAACCTCAAGCCGAATTGCACAAAATAAAGTTAGAAAGCTCAAGTTTTTTCAGCGAGATATGTACGTTACAATTGATTTTCTACAGGGTCTCACTGAAGTATATCGTGCAATCGATTCTGATACTAAAGTCTCCAAAGCATTGGTTACAGCTCCTTTAAATAATGATGGGGGACATCGTGCTATAGTTTACGAGAAACCCCAAATTGAAAAAATAGACGCTCTTCGACTTGAGCTGACTAATTTCATTGAATCAATCCAAGGAAAGTCTAAACCAATTGTAGATGGTAAAGCAGGTAGAGATGCTTTGGAAGTAGCTACTAAAATTCAGAAAATGATAATAGAAGATGTTCATTAATGGATATTCGACAGTTTTTTTTTAAAAATCGTAGCTATACTCCAATTCCATTAGTTCTAATTCTGTTATATTTTTCAAACCCATATCAGCCTGTTATTTATTTTGGTTTTATATTATTAGCAATAGGTGAAACTATCAGAGTTTGGGCTGTGAGTTATGCCGGTGGAAGAACTCGAACAATAAAAGTAGGCGCTCCAAAGCTTTGCTCTTCTGGACCATTTGCTTATTTACGCAACCCCCTCTACCTTGGAAATATGATAAATTTTTCCGGAATAGTTTTTATCGCAGGAGGATCAAATCTTTGGCTTATATTATTTCTTACTTTAACATTTTTTATTATACAATATTCATTGATTATCTCATTAGAACAAGAAACTTTGAGTAAAAAGTTTGATGAAGAGTATCTAATATATTGTAATAATGTTCCTGCACTTTTACCACGATTAACTCCATGGAAGGGCGGTACCATTCAAGAACCGTTAAGTATTAAAAAAGTATTAAGACACGAAAAAAGCACTCTTTTAAATATATTGTTAATCTTGATATTGATATTTATTCGCTCCCAAATTTCAACAGTTTAACAATACTTTTATCAATAAATAGCAATGATTTCATCTAATCAGGCAAATACCAAACCTGAGAAAATAATATTTATTATCGCCGGTGAGGAATCAGGTGATATCCATGGCGCTAGGCTGGTTCAAGAGATTGAGAAACTAAATCCCGCTATTAGATTTATCGGTCATGGTGGCGATAAAATGAAAGATGCAGGCGTTGAAATTATTGAACACATTTCAAATCTTTCTTTTGTTGGTTTTACAGAAGTGATAAAACATCTTCCATATATACGCAGGATAATGAATAATACAATTCGTCAAATAAAAAATGTGCAACCAACGCGTATAATATTAATTGATTATCCCGGTTTTAATCTCAGTTTAGCAAAAAGAATTCAAAAGTCAAAGATTCCAATAACATATTTTATTTTACCTCAAGTGTGGGCATGGAAAGAAAATCGTGCCATCAAAATAAAAAGCTTCACAGATCAAGCTCTTAGTATTGTTCCGTTTGAGAAAGCGTGGTTTAATGAACGTGGATTAGACATAGACTTTGTTGGACATCCTTTTGTTGATATTGAAAAACTACAAGTTAACAAAGATGATTTCTTTTCGAAACATTCACTTGAAATAAGTGACCCTTTATTAACTCTACTACCCGGCAGTCGCCAACAAGAGATAGATAGGCATTGGCCAATATTTAAAGAAGCCATCAACTACCTGCATGACATTTTTCCAAAATTACAATTCATTATAGGCAAGGCGCCGAATGTTAGCATACCCGATCCTCCAAAATTTGTACATATAGAAAAAGATAATGTTAGATTGGTAATGGCTTATGGAGATGCCGGGCTTATCGCTTCTGGAACTGCAACATTAGAAGCGGCTGTACTTGGACTACCGGCAGTTGTTTGTTATAAAACATCTGACATTACTTATTGGATTGGAAAACAATTGGCTAAGGTGAAATATTTATCATTAATCAACTTAATCGCAAATCGTAAAATTGTACCGGAATTCCTCCAACATAAAATGACTCCTGAAATCCTTGTTAAAGCAATTATTCCGTTACTTTCTGATACGCCGGAACGCAAGAAAATGATTAACGGATATGAGCTGGCAACAAAAAAATTAGGGGCTCCTGGTGTTTATTCACGTGTTGCCA
The DNA here is from genome assembly GCA_964634215.1 of uncultured bacterium. Taxonomy (GTDB): domain Bacteria; phylum Fidelibacterota; class Marinisomatia; order Marinisomatales; family JAHJCW01; genus JAHJCW01. Next base: position 168,901 of record CAZWKR010000001.1, on the reverse strand, counting down.
AATTAATTGTAGAAAAAACTTTTATGACTTAGAAAAATGACCGATCTTTTAAATAATATTAAAATTTCTATATTAACATTATTACTTCGATTTCTATACGGTTCATGTCGTTGGAAAGTCACAGGATTTCAGCATGTTGAAGATTTATTAAATAAAAACAGTTCATTTATCATTGCATACTGGCATGGGAATATGTTCATTCCATATCTTAAATTGGCTAAATATCATTTCCATATTTTAGCAGGTTTTCATCGTGATGCGGAATTAGGTGTTAGTGTCGGAAAAAAATTAGGTTGGAAATTTTTACGAGGCTCAAGCTCTCAAAGAGGCAGTGAAGTGTTTCCGCAAATTGTTGAATTTTTATCAAAACCAAATAATGTTTTTGCAATTACGCCTGACGGTCCAAAGGGTCCTGCTAAAATACCGAAACCAGGAACAGTGAGAGCAGCACAAAAAACCGGGATTCCGATTATACCTGTTGCGGGTCGATCGCGCCGTAGTTGGGGCTTTACAAACTGGGATACTTTTTATGTCACAAAACCGTTTACTCGTATAGAATTAACGTTTGGTAAGCCGCTGTATTTTTCAATAAATGATGATTTTAATGCCTGCAATAATAAATTAAAAAACCAACTTGACAGTTTAGATAACAAAGTTTCGAAAAGCTTGAAATTAGTTTAATGAACATGATTCTAAATATAATTTCATTTCCACTTTTTATGATTTATCTATCGGTTATCGCTATAAGAAATTTTCTTTACGATATAAAACTATTCAAAACTACAAAGTTGCCTTGCAAGATTATTAGTATTGGAAATATAACAATTGGTGGCACCGGCAAAACACCTACCGTGATCGCAATCGCAAAGTTTCTTCAGCAACAAAATAAGACTGTGGCTGTTTTAAGCCGCGGGTATGGTAGGGAGTCAACCGGAACTCAACTTGTTACTGATGGTAAAACAATTTTGACAGATTGGAAAATCTCTGGTGATGAGCCTATGCTCATGGCAAAACGTTTTTCAGGCATTCCTATCGTAGTTGACGAAAATCGTATACGTGGTGGAAAATATTTAATAAACAAATTTAATCCAGAAATCATTATTCTAGATGATGGGTTTCAACATCGTAAAATTTATAGAGATATTGATATAGTACTTGTAAACAGCAATATGTCAAAATTTAAAAATCGAGTAATTGGTTTCAGAAATTTTAGGGAACCTTGGGGGTCATTAAAACGTGTGCATTTACTTTTACTTACAAAAGGTGATATTGTTACTCCCTCTAATAAACTGATGGCAAGGCTAAATACAGTTGACTTTCCATTGTTTAAAGCGAATATAATTTCTTCTTCATATCTTTTGGATAATAAAAACAATAAACTCGGCCTTGATTATTTTAATAGAAAGAAGGCGTTGTTGTTTTCAGGAGTGGGGGACCCGGAATCATTTCAAAAAACAGTTCAAAGTCTAAATATACATATTCTTGATTCAATTAATTTCAGGGATCATAAAAATTATTCACCATCAGACATACAAAAAATAAGAGATAAGTTTAATATGACAGGCGCTGATGTGATTTTAACCACTGAAAAGGATTTTCTGAAAATTGCAGAAATCAATCTGCCAATTTACTCAATTCCTATCAATATGAATGTTGATAAAAAAGGCTTCAAACAAATACTAAAGCATTTAAACTAGCATGATATAAAGCGTGGCTATATTTCATGTTGTCATTTTACCACTAAATACTAAAATATTATGAACTTTAAACAAATTTCACTCCGCAAACCGATTATATCAACAAGCGTTATAATTGTTTCGCTAATATGCGTTGTTTTTTTATACAATATTTATTCGCAAAAACACGATGACTACAGTGCAGTAAAAAACAAACTTAATGTTCTTGTAAATGTACTGAATTATATCGACGAAGACTATTTTGAACCAGTTGAGCTCGAAAAGCTAATGGATGGTGCAATCAGTGGTGTTTTAGACGAACTCGATCCTCATTCTGTATATATTCCAGCAGAAGAGTTAAAAGAAATTGACGAACAGTTCAAAGGTGAATTTCAGGGAATTGGGATTGAATTTGATATACTTAACGATGTTTTAACCGTTATTGCACCCGTCGCAGATAGTCCTTCAGAACATGTGGGCTTATTGTCAGGCGACCAAATCATAAAAATAAATGACAAGGATGCAGTTGGAATCACCAAAGAGGGTGTCTTCAAAGCTTTGCGTGGTAAAAAAGGCACCAGTGTCACGGTTACAATTAAGCGCATTGGAATCAATGAACCATTTGATGTGATAATTGTACGAGATAATATACCTTTATACAGCGTAAGAACTGCCATTATGATTGATAGTCAAACCGGATATATTTGGCTTACTCGTTTCTCAGCTACATCACTATACGAAGTAAAGTCTGCAATGTCTGAATTAACACAAAAAGGAATGCAACGTTTAGTATTGGATCTACGAAATAATAGTGGGGGGTTGTTAAATCAAGCCGCCGAGATCTCCAACTTATTCATCACTAAAAGCGATACCTTAGTATACACCCAAGGAAAACGAAAAGAACTTGAGCAGGTATTTATGGCCGATCCCAGAAAAGGTAACGGCGAATTTCCATTAGTGGTTTTAGTTAATCGCGGTTCAGCAAGTGCTAGTGAAATTGTTGCAGGCGCAGTACAGGATTTAGATCGTGGAATAATTGTCGGCGAAACAACCTTTGGAAAGGGACTTGTCCAAAGACAAATTTCACTAATTGACGGATCAGCGATAAGAATTACTATCGCACAATATTATACTCCAAGCGGTAGACTTATACAAAGAAAATATGAAAATGGTCATGATTACGAATATTACAGTGATATGTTTATAGAGAATCGTGAAGCGGTTGTTGATTCGCTAAAGAAACTTCGGCCAAAACATTTTACAAGAAATGGACGTGTTGTATATGGCGGTGGAGGCATCACACCTGACATATTGTCTGCATGGATATCCGGCATTTCTACTGAAACACGAGCATTGATTACTAATCCAAACCGACCTATTTTCAACTGGGCATTAAAATACTCACAATCTATAAAAAATAATTTCTCTTCATTTGAAGATTTTACTGCATCCTGGTTTTTATCCGATAAATTATATGAAGAATTTTTGTCTTTTTTAATTTCTGAAAAAATTGAATTTGATCGTCCGACTATTACTGAAGATAGCAATTACATAAAAATACGTATTAAGGCACAAGTAGCTGCGTCGCTTTGGGGGCGTGATGAATATTATCAAATAACGCTTCCAACTGATAATCAAGTTATAACTGCTATCAATAGTTTTAAAGAAACTGTGGAATTAAAAAAATATTAATTAGATTCATTGACAATTTTTTGTTAATTTTACTAACTTTTCAGACAATTTCTATTAATACTGGAGGAATAAATGGTTGAATACTTTGTAGACGGTGGCGCATTTATGTGGCCAATTTTGATCTTACTTATTTTTGGGCTCATGTTTGCTCTTGAAAGATTCTATTCTTTGATGATGTCATCAATTAATTCAAAAAAATTCTTTGCTGAGGTAAGGGATACATTAGATTCAGATGGAGTTAACGGTGCTATCGATTTATGTAATAAAACACGGGGGCCGGTTTCTGAGGTGTTTCATGCCGGTTTATCACGAAGTCATCGCGGCTTAGGTGAAGTTGAAAAAGCAATTCAGAATGCAGGTACTGTTGAAATGTCATTCTTGGAAAAGAATATGATTTGGTTGAACCTGGTAGTTACCGTTGCACCTATGTTAGGATTTACCGGAACGGTTGCAGGTATGATCACAGCTTTCGACTCAATCGAAGCTGCCAATAACATTTCACCAGCAGTTGTTGCCGGTGGTATCTCCCAAGCATTGTTGACTACTGCATTCGGACTAATTGTTGCTATTATCATACAATTATTGCAAAATTTCTTTGTTTCAAGAATTGATCGTCTAGTGTTAGACATGGAAGAAAACTCCATGCAACTAGTAGACCATCTCTATGAAATGGAGATGAAGACAAAAACCAAGTAATATATTATGGCAAAGAAAAAACGCAGGTTTAAGGGCGGGGAAATCCCGACGGCTTCAATGGCAGACATTGCCTTCCTGTTGTTAATCTTTTTCCTGGTCACCACAACAATTGATATGGATAAGGGTCTGGGAATAGTTTTGCCAGCAGAGGGTGAGCAAGTTGAAGTTAGTTCTAAGAATATCTTGAACTGCTTGATCAATTCAACAGGGCAAGTATTGCTTGGTGATGAACCGACTAAAATCAGTGATATTAATCGCGTTATTCGACAAAAGATACAAGAGAATAATAAATTGATTATTTCAGTAAAATCTCACGAAAAAACTAAATATAAAGATTATATTGCTGTAATAGATCAACTAAAAATGGCAAATGCTACTCGTATTTCAATTGCGGAGACTCAATTATGAAGTTTGAGAAAAGGACTAAGCTGTCAAGTGATATTCCAACGGCCTCAATGCCGGATATTATATTTATGCTGTTAATTTTCTTTATGGTAACTACGGTATTAAGAGAATTCAGCGGTTTGCCTGTAAATCTGCCTAAAGCTGTACGTATCGAAAAGTTGAAATCTAAAAATCACACTACGCACGTTTGGGTATCAAAAGAGGGTTTGGTTTCGATTGAGGATAAGCTATTTAAAACTGATGATATACGCCATATTATGTATGAAAGACGTTCAGCAGACCCTCAACTTGTTGTTTCTCTTAAGGCGGATGAGCAATCTCGCATGAAGCTGATCTCTGGGATACATAATGAATTGCGAAAGGCTGATGCTCTTGCTTTAAATTATGCAACATTACAAGCAACGGATTAATTATGGTTGAACATATACATATTTTGAAGGATCAATATCCCTTAACTGTTAGAATAATGGGGCTTGTGGGTGTTCTTATTCTTATTGCTGCATTCTTGATATTCCCTCGCTTCATTGCGGAAGATGGATTTCTTCAACATCAGGAAATTGTGATTGAACAAATAGACATTCCTCAAACACGGCAGGCCGATAGCCCGCCACCGCCATCGCGCCCTTCAGTTCCAATTGAATCTGAAAGTGAAGATCTTGATGATGACATTACTATTGCTGAAACAGAGCTTGAGGATTTTGAAGCATGGGGTGATGCTCCACCACCACCGACCAATACAGGTCCGCGTGTAAGATTTATTCCTTACGATGATCCGCCTGTTGCAAGATCTGGAATTAACCCTGTGTATCCAGAAATCGCTCAAGAAGCCGGTATTGAAGGAACAGTAATTGTTCAGGCATTTATAAATGACAAAGGTATTGTTGAGGAAACAATAATCCTAAAAGGTGTTCCTAACACTGGCTTAGATGAAGCGGCGGCTGAGGCTATTATGCGTACACGGTTTAAACCCGCCAAACAACGTGATCGTCCGGTTGGTGTTTGGATTTCGATACCAGTTCACTTCACTTTGAAGAACTAATTAAATTAAAAACAACTAAAACAAAAACCCTTACACTTGTGAGGGTTTTTGTTTTTAATAAAATTAACACTATATATAATTATTATCAACCAAAGGAGCCTAAAATGGAAAAATCAATATTTAAATCTTATAATAAAGCTATAATCACTTTATTGTTTACTTTGTTTTTAAGCAATACTGTGTATGGCCATTGTGAAATACCTTGTGGTATTTATGGAGATTCACTTCGCATTGCAATGATTAAAGAACATATTGGCACAGTTGAAAAATCAATGAAACAGATAAAATTACTATCTCAAGAAAATTCTATTAATTATAATCAGATTGTGAGGTGGGTTACAAACAAAGATGAACACGCTAAAAAGATTCAAGATATTGTGAGTCAATATTTTCTACATCAAAGAATAAAATTAATTGATTCAAATAACGAAATGTATGAAAAATACATAACAAACCTAACTCTACTTCATCAAATATTGGTTTACTCTATGAAAGCAAAACAATCTACAGATTTAGATATAATAGATAAATTAAATGAAACTGTTTCTTCCTTTGAAGAGAGTTATTTTCACCAACATTAAGCATTTGTTAAATAAAAGCCCCTGTCAAAACAACAGGGGCTTTTTATAACCGCTATTAATTAGTATATTATCTTTTTAGTGGTACCGCACTCATTTTTCTTCTAATGTAGGAAAACACCTCTAACAAAGGTAGCTCTTTTGGACATACATCGTCACAAGCCATCATTCCAATACATCCAAATACTCCTTCATCAGTTGAAACAAGTTCGAACCATTCCTGGTCGGTTCGCTGATCACGTGGGTCTAATAGAAAACGTCCTATACGATTTAATCCGGCCGCACCTAAAAAATCCGGGTAAACCTGTGCTGTGGCACAACCCGCCAAACAACAACCACACTCGATGCATCTTTCAGATTCATAGATTGTATTAGCAAGTGAATTATCCATGCGTTCTTCTACGGCATCTGGATCAAATACTTTTTCTGTGTGAATCCAAGATTCCAACTGTTCGGCAATTCCCCTGAACCATATACCGGTATCAACCGATAAATCCCCTAACATTTTAAAGAAGGGTAGTGGATACAGTTCAATTCTTTCAGGCAAATCGGATGTAAGCGTACGACAACCCAATGTAGGTCTTCCATTTATCATCATGGCGCAAGACCCACAGATTCCGGCACGGCATACAAAATCAAACATTAAGTCAGGCGCTTGCTCTTCGCGAATTCGGTTTAATGCAGTAAAAACGTTAAGGCGCGGTGTTTCGTTCAATTCAAAAGTTTCAACGTGCGGTTTGTCATTTTCAATATTTGGATTATATCTAAATATTTTAAACTTTAATGTCCGTTCCATTATTTCCCCTCCTTAACTTCGCTTTTCCACATTTCTTTTGGCAATTTTGTTCCAATTGGTTCTGATGTTTCTAACCTACCATGTTGTTTTTGTTCACCAGGGATTTTTTTATTATAGTCATCAATAGACATCTTCATATCTTCTCTAAGATCATCTCCATATCCTCGATAACCAGGTGGTAAGTCTAATAAGCCTACCGGCTCATACGTAAACTCCGGCTCTCCCTCGTGATCGGGCCAACGAGCTAATGTTCGATTTAACCACTTAGCATCATCTCGTTTAGGATAATCTTCACGACTATGTGCTCCGCGCGACTCTGTCCTGTCCAAGCCGCCTTTTGCAATCAAATAAGCTTGTTTCGCCATTCCCTCAATTCGTAAGGCCGTAGACAATTCGGGATTCATTCCGGGTGCACTAGATTGTACTTTAACATTTTTTGTTCGTCTTACAATATCTAATAATTCCTTTGCGCCTTTTGTTAATCCCTCTTCAGTCCTAAATATATGAACATGTTTGTTTAATACATTTGCGATTTCATCACGCAATTTATAAACATTTTCTCCTTCGGGATTGTTCAATAGCTTAGCGGTTTTGTCTTGTTCCTTTTTTGCAAATTGTTCTGCTAAAGTTTTATCAGCTTTAAGCGACGCTTTTTTAGTGTATTCAGCCACTTCCTTACCAACAACCATACCCGCTACAACTGTTTCCGCCAAAGAATTTCCGCCAAGCCTATTAAATCCATGCATATCCCAGCAGGCAACTTCTCCAAGCGCAAAAAGACCTTCTAAATTGTATGCATGGCCATCCTTGTTTACCCGAATACCGCCCATTGAATAGTGTTGAGTTGGACGTACGGGGATTAATTCCGTTATTGGATTTACCCCAATAAAATACATACAAATGTCAAATACTTCACGGAGCTTGGTTGTAAGATGTTCCTTTCCAAGATGTCTCAAGTCCATCCATAAATGCTCACCATATGGAGATTTAACACCTTTACCCTTTAGCATATGTTCTTTCATTCTACGAGACACAACATCTCGCGAAGCCAATTCTTGTTTATCTGGTTCATAGTCCGGCATAAACCGATACTCGTCAACATCTAATAATATTCCACCATCTCCACGGCAACCTTCCGTTACTAAAATATCTGTTGGTACGATACCTGTTGGATGAAATTGAACTGCTTCCATATTTGCCAATGGAACTACACCTGTTTGCAGTGCCAGCCAAGAACCTGTTCCTTCATTAATGACCGCATTGGTTGATTCACCATAAATCCTACCGTATCCGCCTGTTGCAATAATGGTTGATTTGGCTAAATATGTTATGATTTCACCATCCCGTAACGAACGAACAACGGCACCATAGCAACGTCCATCTGCATGTATTAGCTGTAATGCTTCCATACGGTCATGAACGGGAATCCCCAACTGAACGACCATATTATCCATTGTATATAAAACTGTATGTCCCGTTCCATCAGAGGTATAACAAGTTCGCCATTTTGCAGTACCACCAAAAGCACGAGCAGTAATAAGTCCTTCCTTCTCTTTTTCTTCTACAATTGTTGCTTTTTTCCCTTTAATAAATACATCCTTAGGACCTGCTTCTACTCGATTCCATGGAACACCAAAATGTGCCATTTCGCGCATTGCGATTGGTGCATTATCAGCAAAAATTCGAGCGACTTCTTGATCTGCACCCCAATCAGATCCTTTTACAGTATCTAACCAATGAATCGTTGGATTGTCGCCCTTTCCTTTGATCGAGTTTCCTAAAGATGCCTGCATTCCGCCTTGTGCTGCCGACGAATGGCTTCGGCGTGGAGGGACTAATGATAAAATGATTACTTCTTGTTCTTCTTTTGCACATGCTATTGCTGCTCTTTCGCCAGCCAGTCCTGCTCCAATTACCAATACATCGCTTGTTATAACTTTCATGACAATATTCCCTCCCAAGGACCGGCTAAAGCAACGGTTGTAGCAATGCCTAGAATTATATAGAACCAAAATAAAAAATAAAATATAAACCTTGAATACTTTCTAATAAACCAAGTATCAGCGAACCATTTTACTAATAATCTATAAACTCCTATCGCCATGTGGGCGACGACAGCAAACATTAACACTGCATATAATATCCACAATCCACTTTCTACGCGCGACGTAGCCACCTCCACTGATAATCCCGGCTCTTGACCGATAACGCCCATATCTGTAAAAATATTCCAGGCCACCAAAATTAAATGGAAAGCTCCTGTAGCAAGAACGATCATTCCAGTACGAACCTGCCAAATCCATAGAGATGTTTCAAAATGTCCTGTTAAGCTAGTTTCTAATTTTTTATCCTGATTCCACAATTTTTTTGAACCTTTAATCTTTTTTCCAAGTTCCATCATCCGTTTTCTGTCTTCTAATTTCCCAGGTATTTTGCGACTCGCCCATACAAAATGAATAAAAAAGACTATTGTAATTAATATTACAATGGGTTTTGCAATCGGAAGTGTGACTTCTAGTAAATGCACGGTCCATTGGTATGCCTCCTTGCCTAACAAGATACTGCTTTCCAATATTAAATGACCGCAAATAAACATCGCAAGAAATGCGCCGGTAAGGCCACTAATCCACTCATTTCTCGTAGCTCTTTTTGCTTTGCGATATGCTTCGCTTGTTTTGCTCTTCCGCGATGCAGCTTCCGGATATAATTCAGTTTTTATATGAGACATTATTTTACTCCAAAATGAATTAAAAACATGGTTTAATAATTATAAAATTTATGACCCTTAGGTCTTGTATTACTATATAATTTGTATGGAATAGACTTAAAAAAAGCCCCGTATAAACGGGGCTTTTAGACTAATTTACTAATAGCATTCGCTTGAGAGGTCCCCAAATAGAAACGCGAACTGAAAAATCTTTTTTCTCATATTTTGTGAAATTTAATTCAAATTCTAATTTATCAGAAAGATGATATAAAATTGTGGCTTCCGCACCCAATCCTAATTCCGTTTGAAAGGTTCTTCGGGCGGTCGAACCAAGACTTGTTTCATTTCCGCTATTGTTAACGATGATTTCTTTTTCGTTGGTTCCGTAGAAATACACCTTATTTAATCCAATATAAAAATCAAAATCATCAATAGGAAATGTGAATCCTGCACCTAGTGGAAATTCAAAAATTCTATAAATATTGTCGTGCAAAACCTCATTATACCCACCGGTTACTTCTACTACATTACCCTTAATGGAATAAAACTGTACTGCTCCTTTAAGATACATATAATAAAATTTTTGTAATCCTTCTAATTGTACAAAAATTTGATTTGTACTTTTAAGCATTGGATTTGTTGCTAAATCATTCTCGAAAAACTTTACATAATCTAAGCCTAACGATGCAGCAAGCCGTGTTCCAGAGGGTAATTCTTTACGATAACTCATTGACAAAATATTAGATTTTGTTCTCAAGGAATCTATGTTACGGTCGTGTTGAATGTATTCAACTCCAACTGTTTCATGTTGAGCAAACAAGCTACCTATAATCAATAGTGTGTAAAATATTGCTTTTGTGAATAATTTGGTCATTTTGTTATCCTCCTTCTTCTGCTATAACTGTTGGAAGAATAACATCAATGCTCCCTGTTGTCTCATCGGGTGCCTCAGCCCAAATGCGCACTATTTCCCCACTATTCTGAATAGGGTAAGCAACCATGACCGTTGATCGTCCATTTTCATCACCAATAGTAGATGTTGATTCACAAATGGCTGCCATATTATTCGGTACAATCCGGAAACTTATTAACTCACCGCCAATAGGATTACTATTAGCATTAACAAATAGGGCGGTTATGCCCATATCTCTTGTTCCAATCTCTACTGTGTCTATATCACACGGAATAAAACCATGTCCTGATGTATCTGGTTCAAAACCTAAAATTATTCGATTCGAAGTGATTGGTTCAATAAATGTAATGACATCACTAATAGAAACATTGTCACCATAATTGGCTGTAATCGTTACATCTGTATCTGAGCTAACTGAATTTTCAATTCTCAATGTGTCAATTGTATGACCACTGGTATTTGTTCTTGATTGTCCTATTATTGTGCCCACTGTAGTCTCCCAGTCAATGTCTGTATTGATTATCGCTTCCCCGGTAACCTCCCTAAGAGTTGCTTTAACCAATGCCCATCCTTCCCCATCTCCCATTACTTCATCGTCTACAGTAGAAATTAATGTCTCAACACCAGGAATTTCCATACTAGGTGTTGGGGCACTCACTTCAGATGCATGGAATAATTCCGGTGTAACAATAAGGCCTCCCTGATAGGTGCCTGTTACCCCGGTGTACATCATTGAAAATGCCCTACCGAATTCATCTGTACCGTCAGCTTCCGGCACCATTGTTCCAATTGTTGACTCAAAAGCCACTGTTGCGTTTACTACGGCTGTACCTTCGTCGTTATCTATCAGTTCAGCGCGGACAAATACGTTGTAATATCCACCGGTAGCAAACTGGGCAGAATCAACATATGTTGTCATGGTAATACCGCGAAATCTCACCATAACAGTCTCCGATATATCTGTATCTTGAACTTCAGCGGTAACTTCAGTATCAAAACCTGTCACACTGCCGGCGCTTCGAAGTGTAACAATTGCATTTCCTTCTTGGTTGGCTCGAACACTAGTTGTATTTGATGAACCATAGAACGAACCATAGTTTGTTGAGAAATTAACAACAGCTCCCGGAATAATACTTCCAGCGGAATTAATAACTCTAGCAGTAATATCGACTTCAGAAATTCCATCTGCCAGTATTGAGTTTTCTTCCGCAATTAATTCAATTGAAGCTGGGTTATAAGCTATAAATGTTACTATTGCTTTGCCCTTGATAGAAGAGGTTGCTGTTACCTCTGCTTCTCCGGCCGTGGCATCGCTAACTAACTCTACTTCGGCGATTCCGTCTCCATTTGTAATTTTTGACGCTTCTTTTAATAGACCAAGTGTTGTGGTAAATTGTACGGGAACCCCTACCATTGGTGCAAAATTACTGTCCTTAGGAATGGCTGTTATTATAGAAATTGATTGACCATCAGCTATTATCTGATTGGGTGTTGAATACACTTCCATGTATGTTGGTATATTAATGTTAAACTCCACATAAGTAGTATCAGAAACGAAGGATGTGGCAATTACGCGAGCTGTACCTGGAGTTGTACTGCTAATCAGCGTTGTTGTTGCAATACCATCTAATCCTGTTTGTTCTACTGACGGTTCAACTTCTCCTAGATTAGTAAAAAAGCTAACTTTTTCATAAGCCATTCGCGCACCTGATTCGTCTCTTACGGTCGCTGTAACTTTTGTACTTGAGGAACCATCAGCTAATAAAACCGGATATTCTGCAGATAGTTCAATAAGGGCTGGTACATCCATATGAAATATAACAGCTATTGATTTTTCAATACCCGCAGATGCTGTAATGGTAGCTTCTCCTTGGATAACTGAGCTGGTTAGTTTTGTTTTAGCCATACCGTCATTATCGGTTAATTCAATTTGACTTTCTAGTACTCCAAGGGTCGTTGTGAAATTTACAGTCATGTCAGACATCGGATTACCAACACTGTCTTTCAATACTGCTGTAATGATCGTTGACGAAATTCCGTCTGCAAGCAAAACCGGTGATTCGGAAAACAGCTCTATATATTTGGGATGGTAGTTAACAACATTAATGACTAATGTATATTTCTTTATACCCGTATCAACGGTAATAATGTTTGCTCCGGTATTTTCATCTGATATAAAAGTAGCAACTGCTATTCCACTGGAATCTGTTAAAACAGATTCCGTAATACTTCCAAATTGTGCTGTAAAACTAACTCTTAATCCAATTGCTGGAGAATTATTAACATCTAAGACTCTAATGGTTACAATGGACGAGTCTCCTTTGGAGTACACCGTTTCTTTTTCTACAACGCTTGCAACAGAAACATATTTATCGGAATTACCAAAAGGACCAATAATTGTTGATTCATCTGTTGTGCAATAAATAAAGAGAAGTGTAATTAGAACTATGCTACTTAATAAAGCAATTTTTTTAATCATTTTTTAATAATTATTAAATTTTAGTCAAATTAATGCGTTCACATTGAAAACCACAACATAAATATTAGCAATTGTTTGATATGAGTAAAAACTATTTAATTTTTATTATTAGCGCAATCAGGTGTTTTCCCATTTTCTTAATAGGGTTTACACCATTGGATGAAGTCTCTAACTGTTTTACCGCTTTTTTCCATTTCTTTTTGTGCGTTTAAAGCAATTATTCCCATCTTATTAAAAATATCCATATATTTTTTCAGAAAGGATTGTTCGTTTTCAATACAATATTTTTTACTTCTTCTGCCAAGCCCCTTTAATGCTAAGTCACTTATCCCCTCTATCCATTCTCCAATAGACTTGTTGTCAGGTCCGACTTGTTCTAAGTCTAATTTATACGCACTTAAATTTAATTTCTTGCGATCTTCTATTGTCCATTTTTTTACAACATTAAATATTTCATTTTGAGTTTTATCTTCAAGTAATAAACCCGTCCAAAAAGCGACGGGTGCTAGCTCAAACCCGGTGGGTGGCCTATCAGAACCTCTTATTTCCAAAACATTTTTAAATCGTACATGAGTAAAAATTTGATGCAGTGCTGTTTGTATGTGTCTATCGGTTAATTTATCCTGAAAGAATAATTCTTTTAACCATGCGCCGAGAGTATTTTTGTAGGAGATCACACCTCCCCTCTCGTCTTCAATAAATATGGCGGGTACCGATTGAATAAATTGAGCATATTTACTTACAAGGCCGTTAGGACTACCTATTTCGTGATCTAATAAATTTCCACATCGAGAATTGTCGGTATTGCTCCAAATCTTATATCGAAGGTTTTCTTTTCTGCTATGCCTCCCTTCCCAAAAAGGACTATTTGCAAATAAAACTGATGCTATCGGTGAAAGGCAATCCGCTATATATGCCATCCTTTCTGCTGCTTCTCGTGAAGAAAAATCAATGTTTATTTGAATACTAGACGTGTTACGCATCATCCATTGACCAAGATTACCGGTCTTGCTAAATAATTGATCCATTAGGCGGTATTTTTCATTATCAATTAATTCTATCTCAGATGGTGTGTATAGTGGTTCTAGAGAGTAATCAATAATTTTTAAATTTTCCCGCTTTGCAATTTCAGAAACACGAACTTTATGTTGTAAAAACATTTTGTTGATCTCGTGCAACGATTTCATTGGCGGTGATGCCCATTCTAGCTGTCCGCCGGGTTCAAGCGAGTATCCTGCTCTTAATTCATCATCAGATTGAAAATCTATCATCTCATTCATTAAGTCCGTAGATGAAAATCTATCCGCTGGATTTGTTGGAATGCGCTGTAGGTTGCTGTCATAAAAATAACATTCACATTCAATACCAATCTTTCGTTCTGCAAAAGGTAGTAAATTTGATAATATTACCGATTCTATGCGTTCTGTGAGATTCATTACGATAAGAGGTTACGGTATTTATTTTACATTTTGCGAGTTAATTTTTAAAAATGATGTCCAATTTTGTATATACAGTATCGTGACATTCTATTGAATTTTGATGTTAATTAACGATAACTTTATAGTCTTTATTAAAACAGAAAAAGGAATTTAGATGTCTAAATATGTATATTTTTTCGGTGGCGGAAAAGCCGACGGAAATGCAAAAATGAAAAATGAATTAGGTGGTAAGGGTGCTAACTTGGCAGAAATGACCAGCTTAGGTATTCCCGTCCCTCCCGGCTTTACACTTACAACCGATGTTTGTAATTATTATTATGATAATAAATTAGCGTATCCTTCTGAATTAGATCAACAGGCGAATCAAGCCATTCAACAAACAGAAGAAGTTATGCAACAAGGATTTGGCGACGCTGATAATCCATTATTACTATCCGTTCGTTCCGGCGCACGACAATCAATGCCCGGCATGATGGAAACTGTACTGAATATTGGCTTAACCAGTAAAACCATCCCCGGATTAATTGCTAAAACAAATAATCCGCGTTTTGTTTACGATGCTTATCGCCGACTAATTACAATGTATGCCGATGTGGTTATGGAAAAATCTGAAGGCGTTGAACCAAAAGATGGTCATGGAATACGCCACCGCTTGGAAGGTATCTTAGATAAGTATAAAGATGAAAATAATTATAAATCTGATACAGATTTAAACGCCGATGATTGGAAATATATTACTGAACAATTTAAAGAGGAAATTAATGTTGTTCTCGGTAAAGAATTCCCCGACGATCACATGGAACAACTGTGGGGCGGAATTGGCGCTGTATTTAAAAGCTGGAACGGAAAGCGTGCTATTAGTTATCGTAAAATCGAAAATATTCCCGGCGAGTGGGGGACAGCGGTAAACGTTCAGGCAATGGTCTTTGGCAATCTTGGCGATAATTCAGCTACAGGCGTTGCTTTTACTCGAAATCCCGCAACCGGTGAAAATAAATTTTTCGGAGAGTGGTTACGCAATGCGCAAGGCGAAGATGTGGTTGCCGGAATACGGACTCCATTACAATTAAATGAATCAACCAAAGCTAAAGACGACACTTCCGATTCTCTTGAAACAGCATTTTCTGAAGCATACATACAATTAGATAAAATTCGTACCGATCTTGAAAAACATTATACCGATATGCAAGATATTGAATTCACAATTCAAGATGGTCGTTTATGGATGCTGCAAACTCGCAATGGTAAGCGTAATGGTCAATCTGCTATCAAAATGGCGGTTGATATGGTACATGAAGGACTAATCGACAAAAACGAAGCATTAATGCGTGTTCTGCCAAATCAGTTAGATGAACTTTTACACCCAATGGTTGATCCGGAAGCAGAACGGAAAGAGTCGCACCTGGCAAAAGGATTGCCGGCTGGTCCCGGTGGCGCTACCGGACAAATCGTTTTTACAGCAGATGATGCTGAAGAACAAGCAGGCCAAGGCAAAAAAGTAATTTTAGTGCGCGATGAAACATCGCCGGAAGACGTACACGGAATGCATGCCGCAGTTGCGATTTTAACCTCCAAGGGCGGTATGACAAGTCACGCAGCATTAGTCGCTCGCGGGTGGGGTAAATGCTGTATCGTTGGTTGCGAGGCGTTACATATTTCTGTAACAAATAAAACACTTGAAGTTGGTGATAAAAAATATACCGAAGGTGATTGGCTTACACTTAACGGAACAGCCGGTAAAGTTTACGAAGGACAGCTCCCACTTAAGGACGCCAATCCTGATTCAAATCAAGAATATGCTGAATTAATGGAATGGGCCGACGGAGTACGCAAACTTGGAGTTAGAACAAACGCTGATCGTCCGGAAGATGCTGCTTTAGCACGAAAGTTTGGTGCGAAAGGTATCGGTTTGTGCCGTACAGAACATATGTTTTTTGATCCGGAACGAATTTTAGCAATTCGTAAAATGATTCTTGCTAAAACAGAGAAAGAAAGGCGTGAAGCAGTAATGGAACTTTTACCATATCAAAAAGCTGATTTTAAAGGCATTTTGGATGCGATGCGCGATTTACCGGTGACCATTCGTTTGCTGGATCCACCGTTACACGAGTTTATTACACTCGATGAAGAGGGACTTAAGGACCTTGCAAACGAACTGAATGTTGCAAGCAAAGATATTCATAAACGCGTTGACGAATTGCACGAATTCAATCCAATGCTTGGGCATCGCGGATGCCGCTTGGGAATTGCCTATCCCGAAATAACCGAAATGCAGGCGCGGGCAATTTTAGAAGCTGCAGCAGAATTAACAAAAGAAGGTAAATCTGTTCATCCGGAAATAATGATTCCATTAATTGGTTCTCTTGCTGAATATAAAAATCAGGAAGCAATCGTTCGCACAATTGCCGACAAAGTGATGACTGAACAAAACATCAAATTCGAATATATGGTTGGTACAATGATCGAATTACCACGTGCCTGCTTAGTGGCCGATGAAATTGCTGAAGCAGCAGAGTTTTTTAGTTTTGGAACAAACGATTTAACTCAAACCACTTACGGCTTTAGCCGTGATGATATTGGCGGGTTTTTGCCGGTTTATTTAGAAGAAAACATATTACCGGTTGATCCATTCCAAAGTATAGACCAAAGCGGTGTGGGGCAATTAGTGGAAATGGCGGTTCAAAAAGGTCGCTCAACAAATCCTGACATTAAACTTGGAATTTGTGGAGAACACGGTGGTGATCCTGACAGTATTGAATTTTTCCACAATGTTGGATTGGCTTATGTTAGTTGTTCGCCTTTCCGCGTTCCTGTGGCAAGATTGGCAGCTGCAAGGGCGACGCTAAAAAACTAAATCATTATTAATATTTAAATGATACAAAGAAACCGCTGAAATAGCGGTTTCTTTGTTTATAAATGTTTTAACAATTTGTGGCTAAACAAACTCAAACTTGGCAGTAAAATGCCGTAAGAACTTTGGCTGTTCGGTGATTTTCATTCCTTTTATATTTTCGCGATGTTTATAAACATCTTTTGCTACTTCCAAAACATAGTCAATATGGCTTTGGGTGTGTGTACGGCGGGGCAGGGCAAGGCGTACCAATTCCATTTCAGACGGCGTTTCTTCTCCTGTCTTTGGATCAATTTTACCGAACATGACCGAACCAATCTCTACCGTGCGGATTCCACCGGCTAGATATAATTCAGCAGAAAGCGCTTGTCCGGGATATTGGCTTGGTGGAATATGTGGAAGCATTGTTTTTGCATCAATATAAATTGCATGACCACCTGGTGGTTGAACTATTGGATAACCAATTGCTAATAATCGCTCACCTAAATATTTTGCCTCGGCAAGACGATATCGTAAATAATCTTCTTCTAATACTTCTCTTAAACCAACGGCAATTGCTTCCAAATCACGTCCTGCCAGTCCACCATATGTTGGGAAACCTTCAGTTAGGATCAAAAGATCTTTTTCTTGTTGTGCAAGTGATTCATTGTTTGTACAAATGAATCCGCCAATATTTGCAAGTCCATCTTTCTTGGCGCTCATAGTACAGCCGTCGGCATAGCTCATCATTTCACGAACTATTTCTTTAATGGATTTATCTTGATATCCACCTTCACGCAATTTTATGAAATAGGCATTCTCGGCAAACCGTGCTGCATCAAAATAAAGTGGGATTGTATATTGGTCGAGTATTTTCTTTACTTCCCTTACATTTTCCATAGAAACCGGCTGTCCGCCACCCGAATTGTTGGTAATAGTTAACATACAAAGCGGTATTTTATTTTTGCCAACTTCTTCAATCAAGCGTTGAAGTTTTCGTACATCCATATTTCCTTTAAACGGATGAATTTTTTTTGGATCTTTTCCTTCCGATATCACTAAATCTTCCGCAATCGCGCCGCGATATTCGATATTGGCTCGTGTAGTGTCAAAGTGTGTATTATTCGGCACAACATCACCTTTTTTGCACATCGTAGAAAACAGGATTCGTTCAGCAGCTCTTCCTTGATGTGTTGGGATAACGAACTTAAAACCAAAAACATCTTTAACTGATTCCTCAAATCTTTGGAAACTTGGACTTCCGGCATAGGATTCATCGCCGCGCATAAGCGCAGCCCATTGCTCGGTACTCATCGCACCTGTACCGCTGTCTGTTAATAGATCAATTAACACGTGCTGTGATTTAATCTTAAATAAGTTGTAATCTGCTTCTTTTAAATACTGCTCACGCTCTTCGCGCGTTGTAAGGCGCAATGTTTCAACCGATTTAATAGTGAAGGGTTCTATTACTGTACGGTATGATTTTTCAATTGTCATTGTGTACTCCTAAAGATACATAAATTTTACAAAAACCAGATATATGTTACTGCTCTGTTTCGTTTTCCAAAATCAGGGTCGTATGGTAAACCACAATCAGCGCGCATGGCTGCACTTTCAGGATGGAACATATCATAATCCTCACCATAAACAATCTCCTTGAAACGACCGTGCTGCGTTTTACACCACTCTCTAACAGCTCTTCTTAGAGCGCCCGAGCCATGACCGTGAATAATCTTCACTGCCTGAATATTGCCGCTAAACATTGCATCGCTTACTTCTGTTTCAAGTAAGGTCATTGCATCATCCAAAAACAAATTACGGTGTCCGATGTCTAGCGTTTTCATCATAATATTTTTAAAAATTTAACAGGTGAGTTTACATACATACTGTCTTATTTTCTGAATATTAAAATTGAGGAATTATGAAAAAAATAACATTTGGCCGAACCGAAGTTAAAGTTTCCACGATTAGTCTGGGTACGTGGTCGTACGGAAGTGGCAATGTTTCAGGCGGGCGTTCAGTGGGTTGGGCAGACCAGTCTGATGGAGACTCGCGAGCTGCATTGATTCAAGCATGGGAATCGGGTATCAATCATTGGGATACTGCCGATGTTTACGGTAATGGTCATTCTGAAAAAATTATTGGTAATATTTGGGGCGCGGTACCGCGCAATGATATTTTTTTGGCAACTAAGGTCGGTTGGGATATGGGCAATCTTGATTGTTACTATCATCCGAAGATGATTAAAGAACACGTTGATTTGTCCTTAAAAAACCTACAAACAGATATAATTGACTTATATTATTTCCATCATTGCAATTTTGATTCAGATACTATTTTTGAAGATGCCCTAGCATTGTTTCATAAGTTTCAAGATGAAGGAAAAATCCGTTTTATTGGTTTATCAGATTGGGACTCAGTAAAAATTATGAAATATATTGATCGAGTAAATCCTGATGTGATACAGCCCTATAGAAATGTTATGGACGACCCATACGAATCAAGTGGATTAAAAGGTTGGGTAGAAAAAAACAATGCCGGTATCGCATTTTTTTCTCCCATTAAAAATGGATTACTGACCGGCAAATATGATAAACCGCCAGTATTTAAGGAGGGTGATTTTCGATTAAACGTTCCTGAGTTCCAAGACATAGATTTACTTAAACGTCTACAAGAAAATAAAGTAAAACTCGAAGAAAAGTTCCCAGATCATCCTCAGCCTGTTTTACATGGCTTACTTGGTGCTCTTTTAGCAGATTCTCCCACCGGTTGTGTTTTACTAGGACAAAGGGATGAAAATCAAGTGAAAGCAGCCGCAGAGCTTGGCGAAACATTAACTGAAGCTGATACCGCTTGGATTAAAAAACTATATGATAGATAGGCTCAAATAACAATGGAAAATGAAACACATAATCAACAAGCCATATTCACAAATGAGAAAGATATTGAATCTATATTTACTGCGCAGGTAAACAATCGTTGGAACGTAAGCCAGACTTCTGCAACAGAACGAATTGCAAAGCTTAACAAGTTAGAAAATTGGATTGTTAACAATAAACAAGCTATTCGGGATGCTATTTACAAAGATTTCCAAAAGCCTGCAACGGACGTTGATCTGACTGAGATATTCACATCGCTATCAGAGCTTCGTCACGCTATTAAGCATCTTAATAAATGGACAAAACCTCACCGGGTTAGGCGAACAATCGCGTTAATCACAACCCGCTCCTGGATTCAATACGAATCACGTGGCGTTGTACTGATAATTGCCCCGTGGAATTACCCCTTCAATTTGGTCATTACTCCATTAATCTCAGCAATTGCCGCAGGAAACTGTATTATTCTAAAACCATCTGAACTGGCAAAAAACACATCTAATTTAATTTCAAAAATGATCAGAGAGCTTTTTTCTGAAAATGAAGTTGCTGTTATTGAAGGCGAAAAAGAAGTAGCAATAGAATTATTAAAAAAACCATTTGATCACATCTTTTTCACCGGCAGTTCTGTGGTTGGTAAAAAGGTAATGGAGGCCGCATCCAAAAATCTATCATCAGTTACTCTTGAATTAGGCGGAAAATCACCTGTTGTTATTGACAAAACAGCCAACTTAAGTGATGCTGCTCAGAAAATTGTCTGGAGTAAGTTTATGAACTGTGGACAAACCTGCCTGGCGCCGGATTATCTATTAGTAGACGAAACTGTTTTACCAGAGTTAATTAATCAATTAAAACACTTTATAATAAAACTCTATGGCGCTGATAATTCAGAGTGGCAATCCAATTCCGATTATGCTCGGATAATTGATCGTCAACATTTCCATCGATTGTCTCAAGTATTAAATGAAACGGTTCAGTCTGGAGCAAAAATAGAGCTTGGTGGGAATCTTAATGAATTGGAAAAATATATTTCTCCTACAGTTTTAATTGATGTAAATGAGGACTCTGCAATAATGGGAGAGGAAGTCTTTGGCCCAATATTACCCGTTCTAACATTTTCTAAACTTAATGATGCAATTAATCTAATTAGACGTAAACCAAAACCACTTGCGTTATACATTTTCAGTAAAAACCAGCAGGGTGTTGACCGTGTTTTGTCAGGCACGTCGTCAGGCGGGGTTTGCGTCAATGACACGGTAATTCATTTTTCGCAAACAAATCTACCTTTTGGTGGTGTGAATGAAAGTGGAACGGGTCGAACGCACGGTTTCTTTGGATTTAAAACCTTCTCAAATGAAAAAGCAGTAGTTAAACAAGATCTCTTTAGTCCATTAAAATTAACGTATCCACCCTACACAAAACGCGTAAAGAAGATTGTTGATTTTATATTGAAATATTTCTAATTCTTCTTGAGCTTATAACCTTTTTTAATTTCAAATTTCTCTCCGGCAATATTATCATCATCAATACTTAAAACTTCGGATTTCATATGAAACAATTCTGAAACAGAACTTTTTTGTGGTTCTTCTGTTTTTTTATTTGCTTTTTTCTCGAAAACATCTTTCATAACCTTTTTGCCTAGCAAGCCACCAAAATTTCTTTGGATATCCCGCATAGACAAACTTTCTTCTTCGGGCTCTTCCTCTTCCGTTTCTTCTTGTTCCACCGATGATAAATTTTTAGTCATCGTCAGTTTCATGTCGTTTACAATGGGATAACCTTTCAATTTACTTACTTCGTCAGCAAGCATTTGCATGTGTTCTTTATACATTCCTGCTATCATCGCAAGACCTTGGTTTTCCGGGATATCAAACCCAATTGCTTCCATATATCTTTTATTAAAATCATTTACCAAATCCATCTTTTTTGAAACATTATTCGCATTCCATAAATCCGAAACAAACAACATGGTGTCTTTAATGCCGGTTTCTATATGTGTTCCAACGGTTGTAACCGATGCTAAATAGTGTTGGCAATTGAATCCGTTAATCGTTTTTTTATCACCAAGGTTTTTTACTTTTACAATTGGCTTTGACCATTCATATTCTACTTCATAATCTTCATCGTTTGCGCCGGATTGCATGTCTTGTGAATATCCGGCTTCTTCATATTCCTCAAAGACTTCTCTCATTTCGTCGAAAGTCTGTTCTGTATATTTTTTCTTCTTATCATCAAAACTCCAAATCAGTTTCTTATCAAGACGAATTATGCTTGTAACCGTACCTTTGGGGCTGAGCATCTTCATAAACGCACCGGTGAATTTTAGTTTAGCATCCGCTCGCTGAGCATCACCTTGTAAATAGGTCTTCGTTGTTGATTCAAACGCTCCCATTCCCATAAAACCATAACTGGTCACTTTGGTTTTGTATGTAATCTGTCCAAAAATAACTTGCGACAGAATTAGTAAAGCTCCTATTACAGCAAATTTTTTATACATATTTCTCTCCGATTTTAAAGCTGTTTAGATTTTTCAATACATTTAATATCTAATGTCTCGAGTTCATCCAAGATTGGATTATAAAGTTCCGGAATTACAGGAACCCAAACGCCCGGCTTAGAAAACTCACCTTCTAATATCATCCGGACTCCAATTGCTACCGGTAAACTTACTGTCCTTGACATTGAACTATCTCCATTCGGGATGCCGTAATCAATCATTGTGGAGGTAATTTCCTCTTTATTGCCCTTATCATATTCAGCGATGAAATTGTGATATAGAACTAGCATGTCTCTTTCACCGTCTTCATACGACATTTTGTCCAACATTGTTGCTGTTAAAACATCAATTACACCGCCATTTTCAATCGGTATGTTTTCCGATGAGAAGAGCCCGAGCCACTCAAAATTATCCAAGATAAATGAGTCTTGCTGAATACCAAGCTTTTCTGCCATTGCTTTGCGGAGATCACCATCCGGCTGCTGTCCTACAATTTTCCACCCCATATCCGTATATGTTTTTCCTGACCAATCTTGCTCGGTAATATCAACATAATTCAAATCTACGATTGCCTTCAAAGTCTCACACCACCCTGGATTGCGTAGCGTTCCGCGAAACATTGTATCAATTCCTTCAAATCCATATGTTTCAATATAGTCTAGTGAATTGCGATTTGGATAACCCTCGAGCTTTCCAAAAGAAGGCACGTCAACCCCCCAATGGTTTGCAAACAGGTCTTTACCCTCTATATTTATATCTTCGCCGTCTTTTCGATATTTAGCATTGTTCTTTCCGGCAAGCAAGACACCCTTTGGACTCCATGAAAATTTATACCCGTACGGATTTGTATTTGCTTCGGGAGCAGGCAACCCTCCACAATATGACATAAAACTTGTGATTTTGCCACCCTTCTTTTTAACATCGTGAACAATTCTCATTGCAGACATGTGGTCAATTCCCGGGTCAACTCCGCATTCATTTAATATTACTATACCTTTTTCTTTGGCAGGTTTATCTAAAGCTTTCATTTCGGGACTTACGTAAGAAGTGGTTGCCATGTTTGTATCCAACTCTATGCACAATTTGGCGATTTCTGCATGGAAATTTGCCGGCAGCAAACTCACTACCAAGTCGGCATCCGCAATCATTTTTTTTAATTCGTCCCGCTTGTCAACTGTCCACTCGATTGCTTCTCCGTTTGGGTGGTCGCCAATCAGCTGTGCTGCCTTTGCAACCGTTCGACTTGCAACACGGACACGAATATTGTGTTTTAATAAATAATCTACCAACGGTCGCGTTACAAGTCCTGCTCCAAGCACTAATACTGTTTTCATTTGTCTTCCTTTATGTTTTTATAAATATTTTTCTAAATTTCTGTATTCTGGTGTAAGCTTTCCTCTATACAAAATCATTCCTCTGCGTAATTCTTCCGGTAATTTTAAACTTTTGAAATCGACACCACAATCAGCTCGCATAAGCTGTGGAATAAAATCTACCAATACCTTACTGAAGGATTTAGATGCTTCTTCTGCCAATTCACATGGAAGATTATCTACCGCCATAATTACTGGACCATAACCCTCAACCCCATCCACTACTGAACAATCTATTGGATTGACAACATAAACCGGATTACCCGGCTCGGTTGATTTCATAGTACATTGTATTGCGCCATCGATATCACAACTTATATCACCAATTACTTTTAATTTTTGATTTTCCGTTTCAGTCCATACTTTTTTCAAATAATCTAATGTAATCAATCTAGGATATGGTGTATCCCAGTAAATACAATTCATTAAGACCGTCAGGTTCGGTAAATACTTTTCAAATTTAGATTTATACTTGTCGGGATTATCGTAATAATCCTGTAATTCAAATTTATCCTTAGGATCTTTGGTTTCAACTAAATCGCTTTCTTTAAAAACAACCTTATATAAAATATGTTTTGAATCATCAAATAAGTTTTTGCTAGTTAATAAATCCTGAGGAGATATCTCTTTGTGTGGAAGAATATCAAAAATTTCCTGCGCCCCTTGCGATACATTCCCGTACCCACTGAATCCACAAACTAACGGACGCATTTCATTAGGAATTCCATTTTTAGTAATATCATCTGCGATTTTACCAATTTGCTTTTTAGCATTCTCTAGACCTCGATATTCAAAGGTCTTTTTAATTTTATTGAATGGATTTTTCACGCTTTCAGATTCAACTCGTCTTCCCAAGGCCCTAAGCGAGTCTATCATTCCTGCAAGTCCGGCATGTCTGCCAAAAAATATTAGTCGCTGTCCTTTTTTATTGACAATACGTTCATAATCAATAAGCTGTGTTTTTTCATCCATCATTTTTTGCAACAATGGCATATTGTAATCTTGTCCCTTTATGGTATGTGAAAAGAAAACATATGTTTTACCTTTTCCAATAAAATCAATCGGTATTTCCTTCACGGCCAGGATTGTAGAACATGATGACAAGTCTTCTGATATTATTGCTCCAACTTTAATATATTCTTGATCGGAAAATATTCGGATAGTGGATGGTTGTAGAAATACTTCTATCCCTTTATCCACCAGTTTCTGTACATCACTGGGAATTAGCGGTACCCGCGCTTCCCATTCGTTTTTATCTTCTCTTCTAATTCCAATTCGCATAGTTTATGATATTTTATATTATTATAGGATCAAAAGCTACACACGTTAAGCATATTGGTTAAAGACGTTTAGAATAATTTAACCTGTTATTATGACAACGTTCTTCAATATTTATTGTCATACTATATATTATATTTTTTTATATTTTATACTATTTTTTAATCAAATGAGGGAATTATGAATAAAACTAGCTCATTATTATTAATTTTTATTTTCAGTACAGTATCAACTGTGTTTTCGCAAAATGAAAGTATTACTGCTGCTGAAAAATTCAGCCAATTAAAAGAGGAACTACCAACACCTAACACATACCGTATCGCCTCCGGCGCTCCGGGACATGAATATTGGCAACAAAGAGCAGATTATGTTATTAACGTCGTCCTCGACGATGAAAATCAAACACTCTCTGGGACTGAAACTATCACATATCACAATAACTCTCCCGACAGGCTAGACTATTTATGGATACAGCTTGATCAAAACATAAGAAAACAGCATTCTGCTTCTCACAAAACACATACCCACATTTTTAACGATAAAGAAAGTTTTCACTCAATAAGGCGCCTTAATTCTGACTTTGATGGTGGTTTTAAAATTGAATACGTAAAAGACGAGGCTGGCAAAACACTGTCATCTACCGTCGTAGAAACAATGATGCGCATCGAATTACCAAAACCTCTAAAAACAGGAAGCTCTACTACAATTAATTTGAAGTGGTGGTATAATATTAATGATAGAATGAAAGTTGGTGGACGTTCAGGGATGGAATTCTTTAAAGAAGATAGTAATTATATTTACACTATTGCTCAATTTTATCCTCGCATGGCTCTTTACAATGACATCGAGGGCTGGCAAAATAAACAGTTTCTAGGTGCTGGTGAATTCACATTAACTTTTGGCGATTTCGATGTAAAAATAACCGTTCCTTCTGATCATGTTGTCGCCGCCACAGGCGAGTTGCAAAATGCATCCCGCATACTTACTTCTAAACAACAAAAACGATTTAAAAAAGCACGCACCTCCGTTGAGCCCGTTTTTATTGTAACCGAAGAAGAAGCTGTTGAAAATGAATCTGAAAAGACTTCAGGAACAAAAACCTGGAATTTTAAAGCGAAGAATGTGCGAGATTTTGCATTCGCCTCTTCTCGCAAATTCATTTGGGATGCTATGGGAGTTAAGTTTGGAAATCGAACGGTAATGGCAATGTCTTATTATCCAAAAGAGGGCAATCCACTTTGGGAAAAATATTCTACAAAAGTTGTTGCCCATACAATTAAAAATTACTCGAAATTTACTTTTGACTATCCCTATCCCCACGCTACATCAATTCATTCAAAGTGGATTGGAATGGAATATCCTATGATTTGTTTCAACGGCGGTCGCCCTGAAGACGATGGAACATATTCTAAGGGTACAAAATATGGTATGATTGGCGTAATCGTTCATGAGGTTGGTCACAACTATTTTCCAATGATTGTAAATAGCGATGAGAGGCAGTGGACATGGATGGATGAGGGTTTAAACACCTTTCTTCAAACACTTGCTCAAAATGCCTGGGAGAGAGATTATCCCCATCGCAGGGACTTTAAACACATGGCTACATATATGAGTGGTAACAAGGATACACAAGTCCCGATTATGACAAACTCTGAATCTTTAACTCATTTTGGTGATAATGCCTATGCAAAAGTTACCCATGCGTTAATTGTTCTAAGGGAATCAGTGCTTGGTAGAGATTTGTTTGATTATGCATTTAAAACCTATTCTAACCGTTGGATGTTTAAAAATCCATCTCCTGCCGATTTTTTCCGAACCATGGAAGATGCTTCTGGTATAGATTTAGATTGGTTTTGGAGGGGGTGGTTTTATTCAATTGACCATGTTGACATTGAACTCGCCGATATAAAGTGGTTTAAGCTTGATTCTAAAAATCCCGATATTGAAAAACCATATAAAAAAGAGATGAAAGACTCTGAACCTACTCATATTTTACATCAGCGCGACGAAGTTGATTTACCAATTCGTGCTATAGATGCCGATACTGCACTTATCGATTTTTATAATAAATTTAATCCTTTAGAAATCACAACTAAGGACACTTCTGATTATGAAAAATACCTTGGAAAGCTCGAGCCCTATCAACTTGATCTCTTGAATTCTAATGATAATTATTATCAATTAACATTTAAAAATATTGGCGGAATTGTTATGCCATTAGTAATTGAATTTGAGTTTGAAGATGGTGTAAAAAAAATAGCGCGCATACCTGCTGAAATTTGGCGAAAAAATACAAAAAAGATATCTAAAATTTTTGTGTTTAATAAAACAGTAAAAAGAGTTGTTCTAGATCCATATCAAGAATTGGTAGATGCAAACTATGAGAATAACTTTCTATATGGTCCTATGACCTTTGATAAGATTGAACTGACAACTCAGCGCAAACCATCTCCCAACCCGATGCAAATACAAAAAGAAGCGGAAGATTTAAAGAAAAAAGTAGACGAGGAGGCTGTTGAGTCAATAGAGCCCGAAGAAAACAATATTTAACAAAACTTTTTAAAAGCAGATGACTTGAAAATATTATTAACTACTTTTATATTGTTGTTGCTATTAACAGGATGTAGTGAACATATGGACTTAGATATGAACAAGGAATTAATAGCTGTCGATAAAGCTTTCTCTGCTTTGAGCAAAGAAAAAGGTATGAACTTTGCCTTCTTATCTTATGTTGCAGAAGGTGGTGTAATGTTGAGCCCCAATAGAATGCCCGTCGTGGGGAAAACTGAAATTGGATCTTTGTTTCAAAATGATGACACTGAAACCGAATTTACATGGGAGCCAATTTATGCAGATGTTGCCAAATCAGGCGACCTTGGATATACCTATGGTACCTACAAACTTAATACAGGTGGGGCGATACAAAAAGGTACATATGTTTCTATATGGAAGAAAAACAAGAACGGTATGTGGAAATTTGTTCTAGATTCTGGTAACGAAGGATTAGGAAAATAATAATCTGCTTTTGTTGAAATAAAATATCTGTCAATCAATGATTTTGTACATATCAACATAAATTAATTCTTCGGTTCCGTCTCTTATTTCCACTACCCATTTTAGTTCACGCAATTCTGATGGCCATGAAACACCGTTGGTTCTTTTCATTCCTTCTAATATATCCCATATATCTACAGTCATTTTTACTGTAAAACAACCCGTTTGTCCGATAAATTTTACATACATATAAGTGTTTGGATCTTCGTCAATAAAGTTCTGAAAAAAATAGCGGTAGTCGGCTGGTGTTCTATTTGATAATAATTCTATCACTTTCTCTTGATAGCTGATTTTATAATATTCAGTGTCTGAATATCCTATAAAATGATTATCAGCACCGTTAATGCAATCTGCCTCCTTAATAAAAACGTGATTTATTGGAAAAAATGAAAAGATACTTAGCAATAATAAGAACATTACAACAATTACAACCAACGATGAATAAAATTGTGAGTTTTTCATATCATATCCTCGTTAATAATATCAGGAACCTAATAAATACTATTTAACTATATTTGTCTACCCTAATTAGGATAAATATCATTATTTAGTAGAAAATTTCATATATGAATATAAAAATTAATTTAGTATTGATAATCGCCTTGTTGGCCGTAAGCACTTCATCAATCATTGCCCGCTTTCTTCCAGATATTTCAGCTGTTGTTATTTCATTCTGGCGATTGGCGATTGCAAGTATTTTGATGTGGGCATATACCGCTTTCTACCATCAGGTACGAATAGAGAAAAAAAATTATATACTATATGTATTTTCCGGTCTTTTTCTAGCGCTACATTTTTCATGCTTTTATGCAGCAGTAAAACTAACAAGCATTGCTAATGCTACCTTATTGGGAATAACAGCGCCTATGTTTACAATATTATTCGAGCGATTATTTCTGAAAAGGGCACTAAGGCCTCTTGTGCTACTAGGATTTGTTTTCGCTTTATGTGGAACTATAATCATTGCCGGCTCGGGTTTTGTTCTAAACGACAGTTCCTTATTGGGGAAATTATTTGGGCTGTTAGCAGCCCTCTTCATTGCCATGGTTTACATTTTAGCTGATAAATTGCGCGTAAATTCAAACACAGTTGCATACACAAGAATGTTATATACAATAGGGGCTTTTTTCTTATTAATAATCTCTATTTTAAGTAGAGAAAATGTTTTTGCGATACAAACAATTGATATGGTTTGGCTGGCTACCCTCGGCATTATTCCTACAATTTTGGGACACAGCCTGTTCTACTTTGCCATTAAATATACTTCGCCAACGATTATCGCTTCTGTACCGCTTGGAGAGCCAATAATTGCATCTATCCTTGCGTGGATAATCTTTATAGAGAATGTTCCTATTATTACTTTAACTGGGGGAATTCTAATACTGTGCGGTGTTTACTTTATAATTGCTAATTCTTCGAGGGCAACTTTAACCGAAAATTCTTAATTCTTTTATCCCCGGTATAAATGCCATGATATTCATCGGACATTAGGGCTGCTATTCTACACATTATTTCCTCTCCGGTTATTTTTATTAATTTGTTTCTCTCTGCCCGATCTTTTGGTAATTGTTTTGGAAGAAATGGTTTTCCAATATTTATTTGCAATTTTTGTCTTACACCCTTTAGTAAATTGTTCCAAACATTTTCCATTCCAATCAAACTCATAGGCAATATTTGTACACCTGTTCTCATTGCTAAATATGCGGCACCGTTCTTAGCTGGTCTAATAAAATGTTCTGTTGCGGTGCCTTCTGGAAAGATACCGACAACCTCGCCTTTTTTAATGGCAGCCAAGGAATCTTTTATGGTCTTTGGGGCAATGTTTTGCCTATTTGTTGGTATAAAACCGTATAACCAAGGAGCCCACATAAATTGAGCTTCCACAGCTTGATCGCTTGCCATTAAAAAATTAATTGGTTTTTTGATTGCAAAAATAACAAATGGTGGGTCCAGTCTATTAAAATGGTTGCATACTACGATAAATGGTCCTTTTTTCGGAATATTTTCACTTCCCTTAACCTTCGTTTTTGTAACAAGACCTCCCAAAATCATAGCTAAATATCCCAGTAAATACCTGACTGCCTTTGGTCTTACGGTATATTTATTTAGATCTTGTTTTTTTGTCATTGATTGTTTCGGTTTTGATAAAAAAAGAGGGGCTTTTATAGCCCCTCTTTTCATTAAATTATAATTTAAAAAGGAAGGTCGTCGTCTTGCTCAGATGTCTTTGCAGGCGAACTGGTGCTTGCATCCTCACTCTTACGACCTAACATCGTAAAATTATCACATAAAATTTCGGTGGTATATCTTTTGACGTTATCTTTATCCTCCCAAGATCTTGTCTGCAATCGTCCCTCAATATATATTAATTGACCTTTTTTCATATATTCTGCAGCTGTTTCTGCCATTTTTCCAAACAGTACAACACGATGCCATTCTGTTTTTTCCTTTGTTTCACCTTCTGCCGATCTCCAAGATTCGTTTGTGGCTAAATTAAAGTTTGTAACTGCGCTACCCGATGTTGTAAATCGACTTTCCGGATCTGCTCCCAGGTGTCCGATTAACTGTACCTTATTTAAACTACCTTTTTGCATATTTCTCTCCTATTAATAAAATTTCCATTCTATAAAATTTAACTCTTTTTAGTACTGTTATCCTTACAAAATTTAATATTACAACGTTGCAGCCGAAAGCTCACTTTTTATGGATTCCACCTGATGTTTCATTCTTTTTTCAGATTTTAATTTTTCTTCAATATTTTTACAAGCATGCAAAATTGTTGTATGATCCCTACCTCCTAAGTATATACCTATGCTAGAAAGTGATGCTCCCAATATTTCTCTGCTGAGATAGGCTGTAATCTGTCTTGCTTCGACCAATTCTTTTTTTCTACTTTGTCCAACAATGTCTTTTTCTGTAATTGATGTTACCTCCGAGACTCTACGTACTACATCTTCAAGTGTGATTTCAGCTAAAAATCGTTTTCCCAGCCGTTCTTTCACAACTTTTTTTACCAACTTCTCATCAATTTCTTTATTTGATAGGGACGAATACGCCAAAATTCGGATAATAGTACTTTCTAATTCGCGAATATTGTTTTTTATATGTGTCGCCATAAACTCCGTTAGTGCGTAAGGGAGATTTAATCCGTTCTGTTCTGCCTTCTCTAACAATATTGCCACTCTTGTTTCAAAATCAGGCGGTTGAATATCAACAGCAAGGCCAGAATTAAAACGTGACAATAACCGGTCGTCTAAACCTTTCATATCGCCAGGATATCGATCTGCAGTAAGTACTATTTGTTTTCCGGATTGATATAATTCGTTAAAGGTATGGAAAAATTGTTCTTGTGTTTGTTCTTTTCCTTGAAAAAACTGAATATCGTCTATCAATAACACATCGGCTTGTCGATAGAAACGAGAGAATTCAATAGTTTTCGATTTTTGAATTCCTGAAATAAAGTCTAACATAAACTTTTCACTGGAGGCACAAATTATATTAAATTTTTCATCCCTTGTTAGCAACTTATTACCAATCGCATGTAATAAATGCGTTTTTCCGAGACCAACACCGCCGTAAACAATTAAGGGGTTAAATGTTTTTTCTCCGGGCGCTTCTGCAACAGACAGTGCAGCTGCCTTGGCAAATTGATTATTTGCCCCCTCAATATATGTTGAAAATGTATAGTGCTCGTTTAAAACAGGTAGTTTAAATCTCTTCTTTTTCGGTGTCTGGTCACTTTCTCTATTTTCTAAATTACTTTGTGGGCCGCTTGCACCAGTAGGTGCAATTGTATATTTAACAGAAAAACCGTCCTGAAATTTTTCTTTCACCGCTGAATCAATTGTGTCATGATAATGGCTTTCAATCCACTCAAAAAAGAATTGATTCGGAACTTCTAAAACCAACTCATTGTCATTTAATGCGATCGGTAAAATTGGTTCAAACCACGTACTATAGGCATGAGAAGGTAAGTCCCGCGAGAGGCTTTCTTTTACTTCCATCCAAACATTTATGTGATTTGTTTTAATATTATCCACAGGTTATCCACAGCAGTGTGTCAATAAAAATTACCAAGCGTTATACATATAATACAAAACCCTTTTTGGTTTTTAATAAAAACTTCCTGTTGTTTTCCTCGAATAATGTTGATTTAATTAGTTTTTCTATTTCTTTTTGATTTTTTGTTCAATAAACGTATTTTCCGGGTCTAAATTTGGAGATGAAATGAAGAGAACCTATCAACCAAGTAAACGTAAAAGAAAAAACAAACATGGTTTCCGATCTCGCATGGCTAGTGTGGGCGGACGCAATGTTATTAGTCGCCGACGCAAAAAGGGCAGAAAAAAACTATCTGCTTAAGTCAATTGAATGCGTCCCGTCATTAATATAATTGATTTTACATTTAGAAATATATTAAAAGCGATTATTAAACTATATCGCTTTTTTCTTTCACCGCTTCTTGGGAACAATTGTCGGTTTCACCCAACCTGTTCTCAGTATGCGCTCGACGCATTAAATAAAAAAAACCTTTTTAAAGCCCTGCCGCTTATAATTATAAGGGTGTCAAAATGCCATCCTTTTCATGGTGGCGGATATGATCCCGTAAAATAAAAAATAATGGACAAAAAAACACTTCTCGCTTTTTTTCTTATTGCTGTAGTTCTGATATTAATGCCATATTATATGAAAATTGTGGCTCCACAAGTTCAATCAGAATCGCCAAACGATTCTACAGCAACAGTAATTGCTCGACAAACTGAACCCAGTTCAACAAAGCTAAATATTGCCACACCGCCTACAAGAAATATAGCCAGCACCCCTTCCTTTGAAAACGTACAGCAATACGTTGCGGAGGAAATGGTAACCGTTGAATCATCGCTTTACACAGCAACCATAAGTAACAAAAACGGGGGATCCTTTACTTCCTTTATTCTAAAAAACTATAAAGCCACTGACTCAACATCTGTACAACTTGTGGATAACTATAATAAAAACAATTTATTGTTTGAGGCAATTTCTGTTGATGGCCTTCCTTTAATTTTAAGCGAGCCCTGGGCTCTAAGTAGTTCAAAGAAAATCTTTAATGTTACTGATAGATCCGAATCTTTAACATTCACCACCAATGTATTAGGAAAAACCCTTTCAAAAACTCTTTCTTTTACCCCGAATTCATATAACATTGATGTTTCTTTTGACTTGTCTGAGATAAAAGAACATCTTTCCCAGGGACTTTATTCGTTATCATGGAATGGCGGCTTACCCGCTACTGAAAAAAACTTGAAAGATGAATTGTTTTACTACAAAACATATGTTTATCAAGGAGATGAGCTCAGTTCTGAAAAATTACGCAAACAAAAAACGCTTGATGAAAAGTACCGTGGACAAACAAATTGGGTTGGAACACGAAATAAGTACTTTTTAACAGCGATTATACCCGTTGATAATGCTGTAGGTGCCTCTCTTCGTGGTACATACGAATCTGAAGCCCCTCAATTCGACATATCAATAAGTCAACAAATAAATTCTAGTAATTCTTTCACTTTATACCTAGGGCCTTTGGAGTATAAAAACGTGTCATCTCTTGGCGTTAACCTGGAACAAACTATGTCGATGGGCTTTTCTTTGATTCGCCCCATAAGCAGGGGAGTTTTAGCTGCTCTTGTTGCAATGCACAAATTTATACCAAACTATGGTGTTGTATTAATAATATTTTCAATTCTTGTTAAAATAATTGTGTATCCGCTAACGAAAAAAAGTTATCAATCTATGCGGCAAATGAGCACCGTTCAGCCAAAACTTAAAGCTTTAAAAGAAAAATACGCCAAAGACCCCCAAAAGCTAAACAAGGCAACTATGGCACTTTATAAAGAAGAGGGCGTTAATCCTATGGGCGGCTGTCTGCCAATGTTAATTCAAATGCCGTTATTGTTTGCACTATTTCAGGTATTCCGCTCTACAATTGAATTGCGCGGCGAGCCATTCATGTTATGGATAACTGACCTTTCTGCTCCTGACACTCTGTTCGAAATCGGCGGGTTTCCGATAAACATTCTACCGCTCTTAATGGGCATTTCTATGTTGCTACAACAGCGCATGACCCCAACAACGGGACAGGCTGGACAACAAAAACAAATGATGTATTTTATGAATATCTTCTTCATTTTCATTTTTTATAAATTCCCATCTGGTTTAAATCTGTATTATACATTGTTTAATGTTCTTACCATTCTTCAACAAAAATACCTAACACCACATCAGCAACCAGCTATTCAGCCGGTAAAAACCGCGAAAAAATGACCTCTGACACAATCGTTGCTCCGGCGACACCTTATGGTATTGGCGGAATTGCGGTTGTTCGCCTAAGCGGCCCGCAAGCAACCTTAGTTTTCCACAAGCTCATTAATAACAATGATTTGCAATCAAAACTTAAAGTGCGGCATGCAACTCTGATTAATCTTCAAGATGAGAGCGGTATTGCAATAGATGAGTCGATCGCAACGTTTTTCAAGGCACCTAACTCTTATACTGGCGAGGACTTAATTGAAATATCGTGCCACGGCAGTCCTGTTGTTGTGGATAAAACAATATCTGCCTGTTGTTATTTTGGTGCACGGATTGCTGAACCTGGTGAGTTTACAAAACGTGCTTTTATTAATGGAAAAATGGATCTTGTACAGGCCGAGGCAGTTGCCTCTTTAATCCATTCACAATCAGTTGAAAGCAGTCATTTAAATTTACGTTTATTGCATGGTGAGTTGTCAGACAAGCTAAATATATTTCGGCAAAAATTAATAGATGCGATTTCAATGGTTGAATTTGAACTTGATATTTCTGAAGATGAGCTTATGCCGGACTTAAACAATCAAATGCAAGCTGTTGTTAACGAACAAATCAAACAAATCCAAGAACTTCTTGGTTCATACAAGCAGACTCGCATGCTTAATCGTGGAGCCCTTGTTGTTATTGCGGGACCACCGAACGTTGGTAAGTCCACCCTGTTAAATATATTGTCTGAAACCAATAGGGCGATCACAAGTCATTTGCCAGGAACAACGCGCGACGCTATAAATGTTCCGCTGATTTTAGGCGGCGTGCCGATAAATTTGGTTGACACGGCTGGAATTCGCCAGACCCGGGAAGAAGTTGAGATGGAAGGTGTAAGCAGAACATTCGATTATTTAAAAAAAGCTGACCTCGTTATCCTTGTCCATGATTCGGGACAAATCGAAACACCCTATCATAAATATCCAAAGAACATCCCCATAATAGAACTTATTAACAAGGTGGACTTATTCACAAAAACAGAATTAGAAGCCACTAAGCGCTCTCACTCTGGACAGATACTTTTATCAGCCAAGACTGGTTTTAATGTCCCGCAATTAAAACAACAAATAAAAACATCTCTTGGGATTAGCGTTGCACTATCGGACAATATTACTATAACGACTAGCAGGCAGCAACGCGCATTAAAACATTGTTTTGACAAACTAAATACAACCATTGAACTTTTAAACAATCCAAGGTGTGCCTACGAACTCATATCAATTGAGCTGCGGGAAGCGCTGAGCGCTCTCGACACAATCTTGGGAAAAACAACACCAGACGATATTTTAAATAATATTTTTAACCAATTTTGCATAGGTAAATAAGTTTCACGTGAAACGTAAGTCCACTAAATTTGATGTAATTGTCGTTGGCGGGGGACACGCTGGAGCGGAGGCTGCTCTTGCAAGTGCTCGCCTCGGTGTTAATACCGCACTTATAACTCAAGACATACGTGCCATTGCGCGCATGTCATGCAATCCAGCAATCGGAGGCTTGGCAAAAGGGCAAATTGTGCGTGAAATAGATGTTCTTGGCGGTATCGTAGGTCTTGCGGCTGATTCTGCTGGCTTGCAATTTAAGTTGTTAAATCGCTCAAAGGGCCGCTCCGTATGGTCACCACGCGCCCAAACAGATAAACGCGTATACGAACGTTATATTTTTAATTTAATTGAAAATTCTGAAAAACTTGTTGTTATCGAAGGTGAGGTTGTAGACATTGTTGATGTTAACAATTCAATCGGGGGTGTAATTATGCGCAGCGGCGATCGCCTTGCGTGCAATTCTGTGGTTTTAACGTGTGGCACTTTTCTTAATGGTCTAATTCATATTGGCAACAGAAAAATTCACGCCGGACGTATGGGAGAATCAAATTCTATCGGAATTACAGAATCTCTAATCAGTCGGGGTTTTAAAGCGGAACGTCTTAAAACGGGGACGCCGCCACGATTATTTAAAAACTCTATTAATTGGGACAAATTAGACATCGTGGAAGGAGACGAAAACCCCGTACCGTTTTCGTATAAAACAAAGAACTTTAATCCGCCCAACATTCCGTGCCACACAACAAAAACTAACACCCCATGTCACGATATTATTTTTAAAGATATCGAAAGATCACCACTGTTTTCAGGTGATATCTTTGGCGAAGGCCCGCGCTACTGTCCTTCAATAGAGGATAAAATTCATCGTTTTTCACACCATACTTCACATACGCTGTTTTTAGAGCCTGAGTGGCGCGATTCAGATCAAATCTATGTGAACGGATTTTCTTCTAGCTTACCCGAAGACGTCCAAAAAAAAGCTCTACGCCAAGTTCCTGGACTAGAGAGCACAGAGTTTTTACGACCGGGTTATGCAATAGAATATGATTTTTTTCCACCCGCTCAGTTGAAAGCCACGCTTGAATCAAAATTTATAAATGGATTATACTTTGCTGGCCAGATAAACGGAACATCGGGATATGAAGAAGCCTCCGGACAGGGGCTTATCGCAGGTATTAATGCTGCAAAACTTGCCTTAAACCAAGAGCCACTTACCCTGCGCCGCGACGAAGCTTATATTGGCGTTTTAATAGACGATCTTATAACCAAAGATACGATGGAGCCATACCGCATGTTCACATCAAGAGCTGAACACCGTTTGCTTTTGCGATACTCCAATGCCGATCAACGCCTTGCAGAGATAGCGAAACACAATGGTTTGATAAATGATAGCTTTTATGATTTTCTTTTTAACAAGATACAAGCAACCGAACGGCTCGTAGAAAGCCTGGACAAAAGTATCACGCCGGATGAAATAAACAATAAGCTGTCAGCACTTGACGGAGCCGTTATTAAACACTCTCAACCCGCAAGGCAAATCCTCAAAAGACCCGGAATCAAACTTTTATATTTACCAGAACGTTTTAGGGCAATCAACCTTCCATATAATTTCGACAAACATATTACCGATGAAATAATTTCGGAGGCTGAAACAATAATTAAATATGCAGGATATATCGTTCGTCAAAATGAACAAATTGAACGATTACGATCACAGGAAAAACTTACTATTCCCGTTGATTTTGATTATCTTTCAATTAACAGCCTGTCAAACGAAGCGCGTGAAAAACTCAACTTTGTCAAGCCTGAGACGCTAGGTCAGGCAATGCGGGTTTCGGGTGTTACCCCCGCTGATGTTGGTGTGTTGTCCGTCCTTCTCTATAAATCAAAATGAATGTTTCACGTGAAACATCTTTGCCGGACTTATTGTCGCGTATAACAAATAATTTAAATATCAACAAGGATGATTTTGACACAAATCCTGTTTTTTTAGGGCTCACACAATCTGCGGCAAGTTTAATATTGCTTTCAATCAATAATGTCCAATGTTTGCCAACACTTATTGTAGCAGAC
This sequence comes from uncultured bacterium, assembly GCA_964634215.1. Taxonomy (GTDB): domain Bacteria; phylum Fidelibacterota; class Marinisomatia; order Marinisomatales; family JAHJCW01; genus JAHJCW01. Next base: position 130,851 of record CAZWKR010000001.1, on the reverse strand, counting down.
AACAACATAATATCAGAAAAATTATATAGAACATCTTATAATTTACTTCCTAATAAAACAACCTTTTTTCCCGAATCGGTAAAAAGCGGTCTTGATATTCCGGGGTTTAATCTCGAAAATGAACGCTATAGAGCTGAGTCAATCAACTTCTTAAGAAAAAACAAATCATGTTTAGTTTTTGCATCCTCTGCCGCCGCTCACGAACCTGCGATTGACAAAATAGTTGAAGAAGAAATATCATTTATTCTTAAAGTAGGCGAAACCCCAGATCGTCAGGCACTGTTATCTGCCCTGGTTGATTGGGGTTATGAACAAACAGATCACACCGAAACACCTAAAACTTTTTCTACGCGCGGTGGAATATTAGATATATTTTTACCCTATGCCGCCAATCCAACCCGAATAGAATTTTTTGGAAATACAATTGATTCCATTCGCATGTTTAACCCAAGATCTCAGCGAACTATAAAAAACATTGATCAGGTAGAGATCCTTCCACCTCCCAATAAAGACATTTCTTCACCCGGTCAGGTTTCACTAGTGCGTTTTTTTGAAAACACTTTTAATGTTATTCATCTTTATGAAGATTCGGGGCTGTATCGCTTACATTTTAATAAAAACTCTGGTGATGAAATCAATCTGAATTGTAAAAACATAAACTTATCCGACAGTGATATTTCAGACCAGGCCCTTTCTTTAAGTGTTGCATTAAAGACTGCAAAGAGGGAGAATGTCTTTCTATTTTCGGACAACATCAACCATAAAAGCATTATAGATAAACATAAACTTGAAAAGATTGCCACAATAAACAATGTCTTAGAAACCGGCTTTTTCTCAAAATATTTGAATCTTTGTTGTTTGTCGCTCTCTGAATTAAATCGTCAAAAACCGGCACATCGTTCACGGTGGACTGTTGGTTCGGTTGCTGAGACACCTCAAAAAGAATTTTCCTCATTAGAAGACCTGGACTGGGGCGATTATCTCGTACATCAGGATTTTGGAATTGGTTTATATCGCGGTCTTAATACACTTCTTACACGAGACAATGTAAATCAGGAATGTATAAAAATTGAATATGCAGACAATGCAAATGTTTACGTCCCAATAGACAAATTCAACCGTGTACACAGAATGATGGTCACCGGTGATAAAAACCCGACCCTCTCTACCTTAAATAGTCCAAAATGGAAAAGACAGAAACAAACAGCAAAAGATTCAGCCAAAACAGTTATCCAAGATTTGGTAAACTTATACAGTTCTCGCAATATTAGACGTGGATTTAAGTACAATATAAACAATAGTTTCATGCGAGAGCTCGAAGCCTCGTTCCCCTACGAAGAAACACCCGGACAAAAAGACGCAATTGGTGCTGTTTTATCCGACATGGAAAAGGAATTTCCTGTTGACAGGCTTATTTGCGGGGATGTCGGTTTTGGAAAAACAGAAGTTGCTCTAAGGGCAGCCCTAAAAGCGGTTATTTCAGGTAAAAAGGTTCTTTTCTTAACACCCACTACAATTCTAGCCGATCAACATTTTATGTCAACCAAGGGGCGGTTAGACCCACTAGGCGTACAAGTTGAATTGCTATCCCGATTTAAAACCAAAAAACAGCAGCAAGAAATATTAGAAAAAATGTTAACCGGTAAAACCGATCTAGTAATCGGCACCCACAGGCTTCTATCACAAGATGTTCACTTTCCAGATTTGGGATTGTTAATAATTGATGAAGAACATCGATTTGGAGTGAAACATAAGGAAAAATTACGCCAAATGCGTTCTGTTGTTGACGTATTAACGCTTACTGCAACTCCTATACCGAGGACCTTACAACAATCGTTACTTGGTATACGAGACATAAGCAAGATTAATACACCACCAAAAACACGGCGCCCAATTAAAACATTCGTACAATATTTCACTTGGAACAGTATCAATAGTGTTGTAAATAATGAACTTATGCGTAACGGTCAGGTATATTTTTTACATAATGATATTGCATCAATTCCGTTTATTTTTAAAAAACTGACTGACCTTTTTCCTAATTATACAATAGGTGTAGCACATAGTAAAATGAACACAAAGAGTTTGGAAAATACTGTCCTTTCTTTTTTTGCAGGAGATATTGATATTTTACTTTGTACAACAATAATCGAATCCGGTCTAGATGTGGGAAATGCCAATACAATTATTATCAACAATGCACAGAACTTTGGCCTTTCTCAATTATATCAAATTAGAGGTCGCGTTGGGAGAAGCGACAGGCAGGCTTATTGTTATTTGCTATTACCAAGGGGTAAAACTATTGGTGAAAGTGCACACAAACGATTAAAGGCAATCGAGCATTTTACTTCTTTGGGGTCCGGTTATGATATTTCTCTTAAGGACCTAGAAATTCGTGGCGCCGGTAATTTGTTTGGTTATAAGCAAAGTGGAAACATTGCTGCTGTTGGATTTGAAATGTATTGCAAACTGTTACAAGAAGCTGTCGATGAATCAACCGGTAAATCTGAAGTACTTCAGCGGCGACCAAAAATATCTCTACCAATTAATGCAATGCTCGGTGACGATTATGTTTCCCTCGTGCAAGATAGGTTATATTTTTACCAGCAATTATCAGAGGCGCGTAATGTTAACACTGTAGACGAAATCGAAGAGGAATTACTTGATCGGTTTAGTAGGTTACCGGAATCTGCACAAAATTTAATGTATATTACAAGGCTTCGCGTGAAGTTAACTGGAACGGCGGTAACATATGTCTCAGTAGTTGGATCTGATCTCAAATTGGGATTAGCGGATTTTTCGCCATTTTCATCAGTGAATAGGTTGGTTAGTGTGGTTGAAGAAAAAATGATAATTAACAATTTCAACTATCTCTTTGTTCCGTCCAAAAGTGGATTTTCAATTTCAGTAAAAGCAGATAACCTTGCTCATTCATTAAAAGCCCTAGAATTGTTTGTTGAGCTGTTTTCTAAATGAAACTTTTCCTAACTTTGGGGTTTAAAATGAAGTGTCTATGAGAAAAATATTACTATTTATAATTTTTTTAATGTTTACATCTTGTGCAAAAGAGAATAAGGTTGACAGTCCCGTTATAGCCCGGGTAGAAAATTCAGTTCTTAGTATAGCAGAAGCAAAAAGGCTAAAGCTTGCCGTTCCTAATCAAAACTATTCTATTAATGATGTGGTTTCGTCATGGGTTGATAGAGAATTGTTATATCTTGCAGCAAAACACGGGGGTTTAGAAAACGATGAAACTCTATACTCGCAAATGGTTATTTATCAAAAAGATTTACTTGGCAGCGCTTTTATGAATAATTTTGTTACATCACAAATATCTATCGAAAATTCAGAGATTAAAACCTACTATGATGACCATAGAAGCTCTTTTAAATATCAAAATGCCGGGGCTAAGATTATGCATTTTTTTATAACAACAGACTCCGTTGCACAACTCATATCTAACACTTTGAAACAACCAAAAAATTCTATAGATAGAAAAGAACTCTTAGCAAGTTACAATGTAAACGTCTCCACCGTTGAAAAAGACAACCTTATCGAACAATTAGATTTAGAAATCTTTTCAAATAACAGAACAAATTTTATTATCGGTCCCATTAAAACAGAATACGGATATCATGTCATTGAGGTTCTATCCCGATATAAGGCTGGTTCACAAATCAATATTGACGAAGCCTATGATGAAATATATCAGAGATTGTTCAATCAAAAGAAGGCGCTCAGTTCAATTCACTTTTTAGACAGTTTAAGAAATCACTATACTGTAAAAATAAACATAGAGAATAATTAATGAAATCACAAAAGACAAAACTTATATTTTTTAGTCTTCTAATCTTGTTAACTATAAGTTTTAGCCAAACAGAAGAAAACAAACCTATTGTTGATGGTATTGCTGTAATTGTAGCAGACAATATAATTCTAAAAAGTGAATTAGCACAGATTGTCAATGTTACGGCGATGCAACAAAATATAAATCCAAATCAAAACATAGATCAATATCAACATTTACAAACACAAGTGATACAATCGCTGATAGACCAAAAAGTTGTTTTAGAACTTGCAAAAAAAGATACAAACATTATCATTAAAGATAAAGAAGTTGATACTGCACTGGAGGCACAAGTAAACAATATTTTATCACAAGCCGGAAGTGAAGAAAAAGCAGAGGAAATGCTTGGTGAATCTTTGCGTGACTTTAAGAGAGAATATTGGTTTGATATTCGTGATAGATTATATACTGACCGGTTTCAACAAATGAAGTTACAGGGTATTACTGTAAATAGAATAGAGGTTGAAAGGTTTTTTAATACATATAAAGATAGTCTGCCCTTTTTTCCACCAAAAATAAAATTACGCCATCTTTTACTGCCCCTCAAATCAGGAGAAGAAAGTATCAAAACCACCACTGCACTATTGGACAGTTTACGTGATGCTGTTTATGCTGGTGCCGATTTCTCGGAATTGGCCAAAATATATTCTCAAGATCCAGGCTCTAAAAATCGCGGAGGCGACCTTGGTTTTACTCGCCGTGGCACTTTAGTCAGTGAATTCGAAAAAATTGCTTTCACGCTTAATCTTGGAGAAATTAGCAAACCTGTTAAAACAGCTTTTGGGTACCACATAATACAACCACTAGAAAAACAAGGTGATAAAGTGCGTGTAAGGCATATCTTGATAAATCCGCCAGTCACAGAAAACGATGAACAAAATGTGTATGATTTTGCCTCAATTATTAAAGATTCTGTAAAAGTTATTGATGATTTTATCGCTCTCACAGAGCGACATTCAGTGGATGAGCAAACCAATAAAAATGGGGGTGACTTAGGATGGATAAACCCAAACGAATTTGCTATTCCAGAAATTGGTCAGGTGTTACAATATTTAGAACTTAATGAATGCAGCCAACCTGTTAAGACTAGCTTGGGGTATCATTTGTTATGGCTTGAGGAAGCTAAAGAAGGTGGCCCTCCTAATCTTGAAAAACACTGGGTAGATATTGAAGTAATGGCTTTAAACAATAAGAAAATGAATTGGTATCAAGTTTTCATTCAAGATGCGCGGAAACAGTTCTATATTTCAATAAAAAATTAAAAATCACAAGTTTTCCACATCAAATAATGAATGGTTGTTTTAACGTCGTAGGTTATCCACAAAATTATTCACATTTTTTTACAAAATAATTTGTGGATAATAAAAATATTTTAATTAATTCAATAATAATTATATGCTATTAATTGTCCACAAAATTAGCACTATTATCCACATGAAGTTTTTGTTTAAGTAAACTAACATAATGCAGTCATAACTAATATAAGTTTACAAAAAATATCTTTATGTATATCAACATTATCAACACTATAAATAATAAAATCTTTTTAAGTATAAATAGAAAATATTTAAAGATATAAAACTTATTATTATATGTTTTGGTGTTAATTCCTAAGAAATTTTTAATTACTCTTTACGCTCATAATAAAGTAAATTAATACTCTTTATTTGAATAATATTTACAAGGAAGTTTTATGAAAATTTCAACATCTAAAACAGAGTTACAAGTAGCTCTTCAAAAATTATCTAAAGCAGTACCAAACCGTTCAACTTTACCTATTTTAAGTTTTGCATTATTTCAAGTAGATGATGAAAATACTATTATTAGAAGTACAGATTTAGAAATAACAATTGTAACAAAATTACCGACAACTATCAAAGAAACAGGTTCAGCTGCTATTCCATTACAACCATTATTGGAAATAACAAATGAGATCAATGATGATAGAATTACATTGTCAGTCAACCAACAACATAAAATTGAATTAAAAACTGATAATGGCGTATATGACTTGATGGGAAAAGCTCCCGAAGAATTTCCCGCTTTGCCACAAACGGATGGTAAAAAGAATTTGGGAATTAATCTTGAAACAATGAAATCAGTCATTGAAATGACAAGTTTTGCAGTTAGTCGCGATGAAATGAAACCAGCCTTAACAGGTGTTTTTCTTCGTGTAAATGAAAATAAACTTACTGCGGTTGCAACAGATGGACACCGTCTGGTACAATATATTGTTAAAGATTACAAAGCAGGTGAATTTACAGGCGATATTATAATACCACGAAAATTTTTAGGTTTATTCAATACTTTCACAGCGGATACCGTAGAAATATTAGCAAGTGATAATCATCTAATTGCATCTTTTGGTGAAGATACGGTTTATACGAGAGTTATTGATGAACGTTTCCCTGACTATGAGAGTGTAATTCCGGTAGATAACGATAAAGTATTAGCAATCAATCGAAATGAGTTATTGGGAGCGGTACGAAGAGTTTCTATTTTTTCCAATAAAGCTACACACCAGATTGCTTTGCATTTAGATGAGAAAAAAGTACGAATTACAACCGAAGATCCTGAAAAAGCTTCACGTGGTCAAGAAGATTTATCTGGTGCCAAATATACAGGCGAATCATTACTGATAGGATATAATGCATCATATTTGCGTGATATAATAACTCATGTTCAAGATGAAAATGTAATCGTCAAATTGAAAACACCAATAAGCGCAACACTATTTTATCCTGAAAACTCAGACGATAATATAGATTTGACAATGTTATTAATGCCTATTAGGTTGAACGACTAGGTATTCTGAATATTTTTAAATATTAGTTTGTTCTATGCCAATTAAGGAAATTGGATTGGTTTCTTTTCGCAATCATGATACTATTAATATGAAATTTTGTCCCAATATTAATGTAATCTGGGGAAGAAACGGATCGGGTAAAACTGCCATATTAGAAGCGATCCATTCTCTGTCAATTGGCAGAAGTTTTAGGACAAGTCGAAAAAAAGAATTACTAAAGGACGATAAAGATTTTTTTAGCATAACTGGAAAATTTCATACAAATGATAAGATTCAAGAAATACAGTTTAACCAAACTAAAGATGGTACAAGGCGTATATTAATTGACGGAAATAAGCTAGAAAGTATTAGAGAATTGGTGGGGTTAAATCCGGTAGTTCTATTATCTCCGGAAGAACAAATTATTACAAAAGGAGCACCGCAAGACCAGAGAAATTATTTTAACAAGCTATTTTCAGTCGTTTCAAATGAATATTTTACAATTCTATCAGATTATAATAGAATCTTGAAACAACGAAATAAATTATTAGATGATTTTAATGTAATAAACGAAGCAGGAACTGAAATAAAAATTTGGAATGAAAGAATATCAGGAATTGGTCAGAAGTTGTGGGAGAAAAGAACAGAAAATTTTAAAAAATATAATCTTGAATTAAAAAACACGGTAAAAGATTTTAAAAATGGAAATTTTACTTTTACTTGTGAACGGGTCACAAAAACTCCAGACAATGAAAAAGAGTATTTAGAAATATTAAATAGTAGACAAAGCAAAGATATTTACTTGGGTCGAACAACTTTCGGACCACACATCGATAATTTTAATTTTAATTTTAACGATAAAAACATTAAACAATATGGCTCACAAGGTGAACATAAACTTGCATTATTGCTAATAAAATTAGCAGAAGTAAGGCTGATCAGAAGAGCGACAGACAAAATCCCTATAATACTTTTAGATGATTTGTTTGCAAAATTAGACGATTCACGTAGTAAGCAGGCTATGACAATGATAGATAACGATCTTCAAACAATAATTACAACTACGGATTTAAAGATAGTTGAAGACCGTGGTATAAAAATTGATAATTCAAATAATTGTAGTTTTTATTTAGGATAATGCAAAGTTTAAAAATAGCTATTGATTTAATGTTGAAAAAGTTTGGCATTGAGAATGCTGTTGCTCAAAATAAAGCTTTAAATATTTGGAATGAAATTGTTGGAGACAAGGTTGCAAAGAACACAGAGCCTGACAGGGTTGAACATGGTGTGATAATTGTAAAAGTATCATCACCAACATGGAGACAGGAATTGTATTTTCAAAAAAAAGAAATAGTAAAAAAAATTAACACTACAATTGGTAAAAACGTAATAAGGGATATAAGATTCATATGACGAAAGACGTTCAAGAAAAATCTAAATACGGTGCAGAAAAAATTACTGTATTAAAAGGGCTAGAAGCTGTTAGGCGTCGCCCGGCGATGTATATCGGCGATGTTGGTAAACGAGGATTACACCATCTGGTTTATGAGGTGGTGGACAATTCAGTCGATGAAGCACTTGCCGGTGAGTGTACAAAAATAAAAGTAAGTCTTAATAAAGATGGATCTGTTTCGGTTGAGGATAATGGTCGTGGAATACCGGTTGATATACACAAGGAAGAAAAACTCCCTGCGCTTGAAGTTGTTATGACTATTTTACATGCCGGAGGAAAATTTGACAAGGGATCGTACAAAGTTTCCGGTGGTTTGCATGGAGTTGGAGTCTCGGTTGTAAATGCTTTATCTGAAATACTTACGGCAGAGGTTCATCGTGATGGAAAAATACACAAGCAGAGCTATTCAAGGGGAAAAGTAACAGGAAAACTTGAGGTTGTAGGGAAGACAAAGAAGACCGGTACGAAAATAACATTTTTACCTGATGGTGAAGTTTTTAACACAACAGCTTTTGAATTTGATATAATAAGCGACCGGTTGCGCGAACTGGCATATCTTAACAGTGGTTTAGAAATAATAATTACTGATAATCGTGGTGATGAAAAAATTGAAGAGAAATTTAAATACGCCGGAGGTTTGGTAGATTTTGTTAAATACTTAGACAGCAGCAATCAACCACTGCATAACAAAGTAATTACAGTTAGCAAAACCGATGCAGAGGTTCCTGTTGAAGTGGCAATACGCTACAGTTCAAGCTATACTGAGAACATATTAACTTTTGTTAATAATATTAATACGATTGAAGGAGGAACACATCTCTCCGGTTTCCGTTCTGCTCTAACGCGCGGACTGAATAACTATGCAGCAAAAAACAATTTAATTAAAGCCAAGAAAAATGAAAAAATTTCATTATCGGGTGAAGACTTTAGAGAAGGACTTACAGCTGTGGTTTCGGTCAAGGTGCCAGAACCACAGTTTGAGGGACAAACAAAAACTAAACTTGGGAATGGGGACGTAAAAGGAATCGTTGATGCGGCCATGTATGAAGGCTTGCAAGATTTCTTAGAGGAAAATCCTTCAGTTGGAAGAAAAATAATTGAAAAAGCATTGTTAGCTGCAAGAAGCCGTAGTGCTGCACGAAAAGCTCGTGAATTGATTCGCAGAAAAAGTGCACTGGGCAGTTCTACCTTACCTGGAAAACTTGCAGACTGCTCAAATAGAGACCCCGCAATGTGTGAATTGTATTTGGTTGAGGGTGATTCTGCAGGAGGTTCGGCCAAACAAGGCAGGGACCGCAGATTTCAAGCAATATTGCCTCTACGCGGAAAGGTTATCAATGCTGAAAAAGCGCGGATAGATAAATTATTATCGAACAATGAAATCCAAACGATTATTACTGCGGTTGGCGCTGGCTTTGGAGGGTCGGACGATGAGTCGGGTGAAAAATCAGCTTCAGATTTTGATATTGAAAAGCTCCGTTACCACAAGATTATAATCATGACCGATGCCGATGTAGACGGAAGCCACATCAGAACATTATTATTAACATTCTTTTATAGAAAAATGCCCGAGTTAATTACAAATGGGAATATGTATCTAGCAATGCCGCCCCTGTATAAAATAAAACAAGGTAAAAAAGAAGCATATGCTTACGACGAAAAAGAACGGGAAACGATACTTGAAAGGTTCCAAAGAGATAACGAAAATAAAAAAGTGGATCTACAGCGTTATAAAGGATTGGGTGAAATGAATCCGGATCAATTATGGGTTACGACCATGGATCCGGAGCGGCGCACGCTTATGCAAGTAACAATTAATGATGCAATGGATGCATCGACAACTTTTCAAGAATTGATGGGCAGTGATGTAGAAGCAAGACGTTCGTTCATTGAGAAAAATGCTGAATTTGTTTCAAATCTTGATATTTAACAGACAGGAAAAATAAAGTGGATATAGCAAGAGAAAATACTATTAATCGTGATATTGTAGATGAAATGAAGGAGAGTTATTTAAACTACTCCATGTCTGTTATCGTCGCACGAGCCTTACCTGACGTACGAGACGGACTAAAACCCGTTCATCGCCGGATACTGTTTGGTATGAATGAACTCGGTTCACAATGGAATCGAGCCTATAAAAAATCAGCCAGGATAGTTGGTGATGTATTAGGTAAATATCACCCACACGGAGATTCATCTGTTTATGATGCGCTAGTACGCATGGCTCAAGAATTTTCAATGCGTTATGAGCTTGTAGATGGCCAAGGAAACTTTGGTTCAATTGATGGTGATAGCGCAGCAGCAATGCGTTATACAGAATCACGGATGACCAGAATTGGCAGTGACATGTTACGCGATCTTGACAAAGAAACAGTTAGTTGGATTCCAAATTTTGACGAAACATTAAAAGAGCCAACAGTTTTACCAACAGTGTTTCCAGCATTATTGGCAAATGGATCAGAAGGAATTGCTGTTGGAATGGCAACAAAAATTCCGCCACACAATGTAACCGAACTGGTAAACGGACTAATTGCTTTGATAGATAATTCAGAATTACCCGTCGAAGATTTAATGGGAATCGTAACAGGTCCTGATTTTCCAACCGGTGCTATAATAATGGGTACTGAGGGAATTAGAAATGCGTACACAACAGGCAGAGGTAAGGTAATTGTCAGGGGTCGAGCGTTTATTGAGACAAAGAAGAACGGTCGCGAACATATTATTATTTCTGAACTACCATATCAAGTAAATAAAGCAAATCTAATTGAAAAAATTGCTGACCTTGTACGAGATAAAAAATTGGAAGGAATTTCAGATCTGCGGGACGAATCAGATAAAGACGGGATCCGCGTTGTAGTTGAAGTAAAAAGAGACTCAATTCCCGATGTGGTTTTAAATCAATTATATAAACACACACAACTACAAGACACGTTTGGTATAATTATGTTAGCTCTTGTAAACGGAGTCCCAAAGGTGATGAAACTTCCAGAAGTGATGAATCATTTTATAGATTTTCGACACGATGTTGTTGTACGCAGAACTGAATATGATTTAAGACGAGCCGAAGCTAAAGCACATATCCTGGAAGGATTAAAAATTGCGCTTGATAATATCGACGAGGTGATAAAAATAATCCGAGGAAGTAAGAATCCTGTCCAGGCTAAAGAAGGACTGATGAACGGTTTTGAATTATCTGAAATACAGGCTCAAGCAATTTTGGATATGCGCTTGCAAAGACTAACGGGGCTAGAAGTTGAAAAAGTCGTTGAGGAATACAAGGCAACGATTCAATTAATTGCTCAATTAAAAAATATCTTAGAAAGTCGCAGTATGCGGATGGATATTATTAAAACCGAGCTAAGAGAATTGCTTGAAAGACACGGAGACAAACGCCGAACAGAAATAATGCCATACGGAGCCGAATTTTCTGTTGAAGATATGATCGCTGAAGAAGAAATGGTAATAACAATTACTCACCAGGGATATATTAAGCGAACGGCAGTAAGCACATATAGAACCCAAAGACGCGGTGGTCGGGGAGTTCAAGGAGCTACGTCCCGAGACGAAGACTTTATAGAACATCTCTTTATTGCCAGCACGCATAATTATATGTTGTTTTTTACAGACGGAGGTAAGTGCTATTGGTTGAAAGTGTACGACATTCCGCAAGGCGGGCGAGCAACCAGGGGACGCGCCATAGTTAACTTAATAGGTTGCGAAACCGACGAACATGTTAAAGCCTTTGTCAGTGTAAAAGAATTCGACGATGAACATTACATTGTTATGGCAACCGAAAATGGTATTGTGAAAAAGACAGTTCTTTCTGCTTATGGTAATCCCCGTAAGGGCGGAATATATGCTATTGAGGTACGTGATGGAGACCAGCTAATTGAGGCACGCATCACCAACGGTGAACACGATATTTTACTCGGAACCAGCGATGGAAAATCTATTCGCTTTTCTGAAAGCGATATTCGTCCAAGCGGTAGAAAAACGATGGGCGTAAAAGGAATCAAGCTTAGCTCCACCACGGATAAGGTAATTGGGATGTTAGTTGTTAAAAGAGAGGGTACAATTTTAGTTGCCACAGAACGCGGATACGGAAAAAGAACGGAAGTTATTCAGTATCGTACACAATCACGGTCAGGCAAGGGTGTTTTAACAATGCGGACGACAGAAAAAACCGGAAAGATGGTGGCCATTATGGAAGTTGTTGATACAGACGACTTAATTATAATTACCGACATGGGAGTTATTATGCGTCAACCGGTATCTGCAATCCGTACCATAGGCCGTGTTACTCAAGGGGTTCGTTTGGTAAAACTTGACGAAGGAGCTATGATCTCTTCAATTTCCCGAGTCGTACGAGAGGATGAATCAGAAAATGGAACAAAAGAGGACGATAAGCAACTAATTATTGGTCAAACCGAATAAGTGAACATAAAAGACAATGTTGAGCGCGTAAAGGAACGTATCACAAACGCCCAACTGCGGAGCGGCAATAAAGTACCAATTGAAACTGTCGCTATTACAAAAACACACCCAGCATCAATAATTGTTGAAACTCGTGAGGCGGGATTAGAGACAATCGGGGAAAACCGCATTCAAGAAGTAGAAAACAAATTCTCTGAAATTGTTGAAATACTTCCAGCTATCACAAAACGCCTGGTTGGGCATTTACAATCCAATAAAATTAATAAAGCACTTAATCTTTTTGACACAATTGATTCTGTAGATTCGCTAAAACTAGCTAGTAAAATTGGAAGTAAGGCAGTTTCTATTGGTCGCACTATTCCAATTTTACTAGAGGTCAATACAAGCGGAGAAGATGCCAAGTTTGGATTTAGTCCACTCAATATTGATGAAATGCTTGGCTGTTTTGAGATCCCGGGGATAGAATTACAAGGACTAATGACTATTGGGCCGCTTACTCCAGACACTAAAAGAATCAGAAATGCTTTTATTGGTTTGCGCGAACTGCACAATTCCATAAAAAATCAACTTTCCACAGACATTGATCATTTTATTGAACTATCAATGGGAATGAGTGGTGATTTTGAAATAGCAGTTGAAGAGGGAGCAACAATGGTAAGATTAGGTACGGTGTTGTTTGGGCAAAGAGGTGTATACCGATGACAATAAAAGATATACCAATATATTTATGTGTTGCTACAGAAAATTGGCAAAAGACAATTGTAGAAAAAGGAAGCTTAGCTAATCATAAGTTTGGTGAAATCAATAGTAGAAAAATTATTTGGCCGGAAAAAATTGATTCAGAAACAATTAATCCAAAAAGCTTTATTGAAATAAAAAAACAGTTCAATTTAAAAGAATTACTATTTATTGATAGATTAATTGGAACAAATAAACCGGTATCAATAGCTAATCATGTCAATCGATCTGGACAAAACTTCCTTAGGAATAAAACACCGTTCAATGAATTTCCTCAATTTCCTGACATGTCTAAAATATACAATAAAATAAGTGGACTAGATACGGTTGTTGTTCACACAATTGGTGAAAAAAGATTTAAAAATCCACCAAACGAAGAAAATGTTATTTGGAGCGAGACGATTGGATTAATTGTTCCGGTAGCACGTTATGTTGGAATAAAGGTTTTCGCAATAGGCGGAAATAATTTTGATGATATTATTAGAATATTATAAGGAGAACATCATGAAAAAGATAACAATCGTACTTTCATTCATTTTGCTGTATTCGTGTAATATAACATCGAATAATAAATTAGATTATCCGACAACCGAGAAAGGAACGGTTGTCGACAATTATTTTGGTACGGACGTTGCAGATCCATTATGCCCCTTATTCAATTTTCTATTTCTGAAAGGCTGATAGCAATTTGGGTTCCGACTTTTACATTGTTTAGTGCTAATGCGATATTGGTTCTCAAGCTCTGTCCCTTGGTTAGCTCAACAACACGTTTTAGTAAAAAGGGTGTAACGTTTTTACCAACGATTTTTTTCTTGGTGCACTCTATTAGTGCAATATCAATATATTTATCAATAACATTCTTAGGAATCTCATCTGATTTTGGTACAGGGTTTACAATTAGCACTGCCGATTGTAGTCCAATTTTCTGATGAGTTTTAAATAACGAAGCTATTTCAGCAGGATCATTACAATGTGCAGTTAGTTTTGATCCGGACGATCTTGAATAGAAAGCAGGGAATTCGTTTGTTTCATAGCCAATAACCGGAATTGCACTAGTTTCAAGATATTCCAATGTTTTTGGAATGTCCAATATTGCTTTAACACCTGCCGAAACAACAATCATTGGTGTGCGGGACAATTCAATTAGGTCTTGAGAAATGTCAAATGTAGTTTCAGCATTTCTGTGCACACCTCCAATTCCGCCAGTTGCAAAAACGTCAATTCCCGCCAAATGTGCCAGGCGCATGGTTGCTGAAACAGTCGTCGCTCCGGTTAATTTTTTGGTGAGCGCAAATGCAATGTCCCGTACTGCAATTTTCTCAACATTCTTGCTATTTGCGAGTATTTCTAACTGTTCACCGTTAAGCCCGACATGAATTTTACCCTCGATAATCGCAATAGTTGCAGGTACAACACCATTTTTGCGTACAACAGCCTCTGCCCTCTTCGCAAAATCAATATTTTCAGGATACGGCATTCCATGAGCAATGATGGTCGATTCTAAAGCGAGAACCGGCTGCCGTTTTTTCAATGCGGTTTCAACTTCAGGATTTATAGTAATGTGATTTTTTAGTGAATTCATAGCATTCAAGTTTACTTAAAATTAGTAACCGAATTAAATATGTATTGGTAAATTTCTCGCCATTATATAAAATGAGCACATGTATTATATTGAAAACAAAGAAATATTATTAATTGACCCGAAAAAATTTGGTTTATCGCCGCGCACGGCGCTTGGACAACTTTTCCAAAACCATTTTGTCATAATTAAAGATCGTAAAAGTAAAATTATTATGAAGGATGGAAGGCAACTTCTTGGACAGATACAGCAAATAAAAAAGCATACACCAAATTCGAAAGTTAGTCTGGCAACCAACGCACCTGTATGTGGAAAAACAACAAAATATTTTAATGAAGAAAGAATTAAAATTTATCATTTAGAAAAATAATGTCCGTTTTAAAACAAAAACTATTTAATCGACATAAAGAAATCTCACAGCGGGTTATAGGGCTTGGTCTGCCCGTAATTGTAAGCAATCTTAGCCGGTCACTAATGAGCCTTGCCGATATGGCAATGGTCGGCGGTCTTGGTGCAGCTGCTCTTGCCGCAACCGGTATGGGCTCCATGTTAATGTGGACGCTCCTTAGTTTTGGTATCGCATTGCGGACAGCAACACAGACCGTTGC
The DNA here is from genome assembly GCA_964634215.1 of uncultured bacterium. Lineage (GTDB taxonomy): Bacteria > Fidelibacterota > Marinisomatia > Marinisomatales > JAHJCW01 > JAHJCW01. The sequence goes on along the minus strand of CAZWKR010000001.1, from coordinate 115,407 downwards.
ATCGCGGAGATTGGGACAGAAAATTTATAAGGAATGCGGAACAGCACTGCACAACGGACATATTTTAGGGGCGGCAATTGGAATTCCGATAGCCTTGTTAGGTTATCGCTTTGCGGATAAAATAATACCATTATTTTTAGACGACCCGGAAGTAATTAAGCTATGTATAGAATATTCAGCAATAGTGTTTCTTGGGACAATTTTTACCATGATTGGTTTTGTGTTTCAGGGTTTTTTTACAGGCATTGAACGCACCAAGATCCACATGAATGTAACTATTGTGGCGAATGTTTTGAATGTATATCTAAACGCCGGGCTTATTTATGGTCGTGACGGAATTATGGAAATTCTCAGTTCTGTTAAAGGTTTCGATTTGTCTTGGGTTGGATATTTATGGGCATGGTTTCCATTTCCGGAGATGGGTGTTAAGGGCGCCGGGCTAGCGACCCTTTTAGCGTCGCTTTGGATGGCAATTCATTATTCTTTGTACTTGTTTGCCCCATCAATTCGTAAAAAATATGGCGTATTTACATTCCGCTTAAATACGGTGATGATGAAACGGCAGATAAGATTAGCACTTCCGCAAGGCTCGCAGGAAATGTTGGTGATTTTGGGTTTCGTTATGTTTTATAAAATTGTTGGAATGATAGGCACAGTAGAATTAGCAGCTACAGAAGTTGTGTTCACGATTCTTCACACATCGTTTTTACCTGCCGCAGGAATAGGGCAGGCCTGTGCAACACTGGTCGGTAAATATCTTGGCGAGAAAGATCCTGATAAAGCTGAAACAAGCATGATCGAAAGTATTCGATGGTCTTTAATAATTATGGGCTCTATTGGTGCTATCTTTGTGACGTTCCCGCACTATATATTACCGGTATTTTCAAACGACCCCGAAGTGATAAGAATTGGAGTAATAGCACTAAGATTGGCGGGTTTTATTCAAATTGCCGACGCTGTGGGAATGACGTTGTGGTTTGCCCTCTCGGGAGCAGGGAACACATTTTTCCCGGCCCTAACAGAAGCCCTGATCGTATGGTTGGTCTTTTTACCTTTTAGTTATTTAACAGGAATCTATCTTGGATGGGGATATATTGGTCCGTGGATAGGAGTAGGATTACACCAAACGCTATTTGCTATTATTTTATCTTGGAAAACGCTTAAGGGGGACTGGAAAGAAATAGAGGTTTAAGAATTGACGATTGAATATTGAAAACTTTTGCCACGAGCGCACTGATAGAAAACAATAAAAAGTTATGGAAGGATAAAACATCTTAAATTTGAGGTTTGTAAAACTCAAAAAATATAATTATTAAAATAGCAGCGCAGAAAAAGAATTAAGGTGAAAAGACGAATTCCAGTAAAATTAATAAAGAAAAAGTAAATTATTATCGTTATGGTTAGTAAAAATATTAAGAAAGTAGAAATCACAAACTTTCCCAAAAGAGGTATTTGGGACTACATTAATATTACTGCTACAATTATCGCGCTCACTGTTGCGTTTATTTCATTGATGCTTTATGTTAACGAACTTAATAAAAATCCTGATTTAGAAATTATTATTGATTCTTTAGATACTGAGCAAGTTACTCAATCAAGTTTTGATGAAAATGAATTTATAGTTTATGTGCAATTAATAAATAGAGGTAAGGAAATTTCTAAAACTGCTTCATTAAAAATTATATTTAGTCCACAAGTAAATGTTTTTCCTGGTTATAGCACGACGATTTTTAGTGAAGATTCTCAATGGAATAAGGAGCTTATTTCCAACTTCGATAATTATATTTTTCATGATAAAAGTCTTATGATAGCCAAGGGTATTAATAAACAAATCGGCACATTTAATTTAAAAATTCCTGAAACTTCTGAGGAAATATTGATTGCAGTGTTTGTTCTAGAGGGAGATTTTGAGAGAAAGTTTGGAGTTGTTTATTACAAAAATGGAAAGTTTACAGTAAAACAAAGCACACACGACAATCCCACAGCAGAACCTTTTGCATTTGATCTGTGGAATAAAAATATAACCACTCTGAAGGAACGTGGAATATATTAACTAAAGGGTGGTGAACAAATCAGACATATCCACTTAAAATAATCCAAACTATTCACTATAAGAACTAGAGGCCTGCATTTTCAATTCGACCACCATTTCGTCAAGAGTGTCGAATGTTGTAACATTATATCGTTCAGATACAATGTCTACGTTACCTTTTCGCCAAAAACCTTTTGGACATACCACCATTAGTTTATTTGTTTTTGCGTATAGCCCAAATTCCAATAAGCTAATAGGGCTTTGTGAATTAGGCGCAAAATACATAACAATAATGTCAGAGCACTCCAAAGCGGAGAGCTCCCACTCCACCTGTTCCCTAAAATTTTTATCAGTACTAATTGGCTGCCATTCTTTATTCCAATCATCTCGGCGGGGGTTTAATAAAATAACATTATAATTTGACAATTCCCTCTCAAATTTAGCTTGCCAATTTTCAGCGTTGCCCATATCAATACTACCGCCCAAAAATATTTTGAGCCGGGTGTCTTTTACAGGGATTGCAGAAGGCGATTTAATAATTGTTGCTTTTTGTCCTTGTTCACAAGAAACAACATTAAGGAATATTAATATTAAAATAATTATTTTATTTTGATGTTTCATCGCTATAAGAGATTTTTACCTCGGGACCATTCTGTTTAAGCAAATCCTTAGTTTTACAATTTAGAATAACCGCCGCAGCTCGTAAGCCTGTTCCTATAACTCCCGCAACACCATGCGAAAGTGTACTTGCGCCGCATAAATACAGATTTTGAATTTCAGTTTTTGTATTAAATCCAAACGGGCCCATTTGTTTTTTAATCTTATCCGTACCGTAAATATTGCCATTGAAGGAGTTGATATAATGAGCATTGGTTAGCGGCGTTCCTAAATCTTTGAAAACGACTGATTTTTTAATTCCCGGAACACGCGTTTCAAGGAAGTTTAACATTCTTTCCATAATTTCTTCTTTGAATTTATAATAATCGGTAGAGCGTTCACCCTTTGGTTCATCTTTCCACTTTTCAAACGGCGCATGATTAGAAAAACTAAATGCTTCGATGGTATGCTTTCCGTTGTGCATTTTACCTGGGTCTTTCAATGTTGTTATCGTCATAAACATTGAATCGGGATTATTGTAAGCAGCGGAATCCCCCATTCCTTTGGTATAGATTTCATCAAGGTCGGCGTGGTTGTAGAACCAATAATTACCGGAGTCATAGCCCATACTTTTTAGATCAAAATCAACCGCTAGATACAAACTCAAACAAGAGGTGGAATATTTAATTTTATTTAATTTGCGATTGAGTTTGCCACTTAAATGTTCAGCGCCAATCATTTTATTAAAAGTCGTTTCCGGATCGGCATTACTGATGATATTCTTTGCGTACAATTTTTCACCATCACCGATTTCTACGCCGACCGCATTGCCACTTTCAACGATAATTTTGTTAACAGGCGTACTTAACTTAATTTCTCCGCCGGCGCGTTTTAATGCGCGCACATAAGCCCGTGGGATAATATATGCCCCGCCTTTCGGATAAAACCCGCCAGTGTAATAATGTCGAATAATACCAATAGTCATAAGTGATGACACTTTTGATGGCGGCACACCGTGATCTCCGGACTGGCTCAACAAGATAGCACGCAAAACCGGACTATTTACATATTTATTTACTAACGCTCCACCGGATTTCCAAAGCCATTTTATAGAACCAAGTTTGGAAAACGGTATTTTTCCATGTGACACCTTGCTCATAACGATACCAATGTCATTAATTGCTTTGAACAAGTTACGAATACCGCCTTCTTCGTCGGGGAAGCGCTCAATCAGGCGGTTCATATAATTGTCTTTCCCTTTCGGAATGTCAAATTGCTCATCGCCTATAAAAATATGATCATAGGCATCAGGATTAAGTTCAACAAATTCGAGGTCTTGTGATATATCCAAACCGCGAAAAATATTATTTAAATATTCGCCGGGATTCAAACTCCCTATGTAATGTACGCCGGGGCTAAAGCGATAACCTTCAAGCGTGAAAGAATGCGTCCAGCCACCGGGCACTTCGTGCTGTTCACAGACTAAAACTTTTTGTCCGGCTTGCGCCAAAGCGACGGCGGTAGTTAGCCCCCCTGCCCCGGAACCAACAATTATTGAGTCATAGTTGTTATTAGACATATAAACCTCTGAAATATTTTAAAAATTAGCTCAAATAGCAGACACAATCACAGACAATAAATAATAAGAAAACCAGCCGATACCAATTGCGAACAGTTATCTATAAATCGTAAATTAAAGGCTCTAATAAGAGGTCGCTGTCCACTTTTAAAGATTATATTTTAACAAGGATTTAGAAATGAAGAGAAAACAAGTAACAATTGACGGAAACGAAGCCGCGGCATACGTTGCCCACAAAACAAATGAAGTAATAGCAATTTATCCGATTACGCCATCGTCGCCGATGGGTGAACATGCCGATGATTGGTCTTCGAAAGATGTGAAAAATATTTGGGGAACCGTCCCCGATGTTATGGAGATGCAAAGCGAGGGAGGAGCTGCAGGAACTGTTCATGGCGCACTGCAAACGGGCGCACTAACCACAACTTTTACAGCATCACAGGGATTGTTGTTGATGATTCCGAACATGTTTAAAATAGCCGGAGAATTAACTTCAACGGTATTCCACGTATCAGCCCGTACAATTGCAACACACGCTTTATCCATTTTTGGCGATCACTCAGATGTAATGGCAGCGCGCGCCACAGGCTTTGCGATGTTATCATCAAACAGCGTCCAGGAAGTAATGGATTTTGCGTTGATATCGCAGGCAGCCACACTTGAAACTCGTATTCCATTCATACATTTCTTTGACGGTTTCCGAACTTCGCATGAAGTAATGAAAATTGAACAGTTGAATGAAGATGATATACGAAAAATGATAGATGATGAATTGGTTCATGCTCACCGTAAACGTGGAATGAATCCTAATAATCCCGTGTTACGTGGAACGGCACAGAACCCCGATGTCTTTTTTCAAAACCGTGAAGCGGTTAATCCGTTTTATAATGCCGTTCCTGAAATGGTCCAAAAGGCAATGGATAAATTTGCAAAAATCACAGGAAGGCAATATAATTTATTTGAATATGTGGGTTCTCCAACCGCAGAAAGAGTTATCATTTTAATGGGATCGGCGGCAGAAACAACTCACGAAACTGTTAAATATATGAATGAAAATGATGAAAATGTTGGTGTGTTAAAAGTTCGTTTATATCGACCATTTTCAACAAGTCATCTTATAAACGCGTTGCCGGATACAGTGAAAAAGATTGCAGTTTTAGATCGCACCAAAGAGCCGGGAGCAACCGGTGAACCGCTCTACCAGGATATTGTTACGGCCATTGCCGAGGAAACAAGCACAGAAAGTTTTCCGCTAAAATCTATACCTAAAATTGTGGGTGGAAGATATGGATTGTCTTCGAAAGAATTTACGCACGGAATGATAAAGGGCATCTTTGATGAACTCCAGAAAGATAATCCCAAAAATCATTTCACAATTGGAATCGTTGACGATGTTACACATACAAGTCTAGAATATGATCAAAATTACTCACCACGCGTTGAGAAAATATTTCGCGGAATGTTTTTTGGTCTAGGTTCAGATGGTACTGTTGGAGCCAATAAAAATTCTATTAAAATAATTGGGCAAGAGACTGATTTCTTCGCGCAAGGATATTTTGTGTATGATTCCAAGAAAGCAGGAAGTACCACCGTATCGCATTTGCGATTTGGTGAAAATCGGATACATGCCACAAATTTGATCAGGAAAGCAAATTTCATTGCATGTCATGCCTTTGAATTTCTTCGATCACAGGATATACTGAAATATGCTGAAAAAGATGCAACCTTTCTTTTAAACAGCCCTTATTCAAAAGAAGAAATATGGGATCACCTGCCAAGCAATGTTAAGAAACACATTGTTGATAAAAACCTCAAATTTTATTTAATTGATGCATTAAAAGTAGCTAAAGAAGCAGGAATGGGCACCCGCATTAATACAATTATGCAAACCTGTTTCTTTAAACTTGCCAATGTTGTTGATGCAAAACTAGCGATTTCAAAAATTAAAGAAGCGATTGAAAAAACGTATGGACATAAATCACCGGGCATTGTTGAGAAAAACTTTACCGCAGTTGATAGTGCTCTTGAAAATCTATATAAAATAACAATACCTAAGGACATGGTGGTGAAAATGTCCACTGGCGTATCGATTTTCCCCAATGAGGCTCCCGATTTTGTAAAAAATGTGAGTGCACAAATTTATGCAGGCCTTGGCGATGATCTTCCGGTCGGTGTCTTTCCTAAAGATGGTACTTGGCCAACTGGTACAACGCAATGGGAAAAGCGTAATCTTGCACCGGACATTCCTGTGTGGGAATCAGATATTTGTATTCAATGCAATAAATGTGTAAACGTTTGTCCACATGCTGTTATCCGACCAAAGGTTTACGACGAAAAATTATTGAAAGATGCCCCGGAAACTTTTAAAAGCGTCAAGGTTCGCGGTCGCGAGTGGGAAGAAAATGAAGTTTATACGTTACAAGTCGCAGCCGAAGATTGTACCGGTTGTCGTGTTTGTGTAGATGTTTGTCCAGTAAAAGACAAAGAAGACCCAACCCGTAAAGCAATTAACATGGAACCACAAATTCCACTACGTGATAACGAACGTGAAAATTGGGACTTCTTTTTATCAATTCCCGAGACAGCAAGGGAAAGGGTAAATCACGGTACACCAAAAGGGTCGCAAATACTACAACCGCTCTTTGAATTTTCTGGTGCTTGCGCCGGCTGTGGAGAAACACCGTACATCAAACTAGCAACACAATTATTCGGCGATCGTATGGTTGTTGCTAATGCAACAGGTTGTTCTTCAATCTATGGCGGAAATTTGCCAACAACACCTTGGTCAAAAAACAATGATGGTCGCGGTCCTACATGGTCGAATTCATTATTTGAAGACAATGCTGAATTCGGACTTGGTTTCCGTTTAACAATTAATAAACATCGCGACTATGCAATGGAAATGTTAACCCATCTGAAGAGCGATGTTGGAAATAAACTGGCTGATGATATTTTACAGGCCGACCAATCTGAAGAGACGGAAATTTTTGAACAACGTGAGCGTGTTGAACAGTTAAATAAAAAGCTTAAGAGAACAGATAGCCCTCTTGCCAAGTCTTTGCTTTCGGTGTCAGATAATTTGGTGAAGAAAAGCGTATGGATTATCGGTGGTGATGGTTGGGCTTATGACATTGGCTTTGGCGGACTTGACCATGTGTTTGCTAGTGGTAAGAACGTGAATATTTTGGTATTAGATACTGAAGTATATTCAAATACAGGTGGTCAGGCGTCTAAAGCAACACCAATTGGAGCAATCGCAAAATTTGCAGCGTCTGGTAAGGAATTGGGTAAAAAAGATTTAGGAATGATTGCAATGAGCTATGGTAATGTATATGTCGCAAGTGTTGCAATGGGCTCTAACGACACGCAGACGGTTAAGGCCTTTATGGAAGCAGAAGCGCACGATGGCCCATCCATTATTCTGGCTTATTCGCAATGTATAGCGCACGGAATTGATATGGCAACCGGGATGCAGCAACAGAAAAAAGCAGTAGATACAGGCCACTGGTTACTTTATCGTTATAATCCGGCATTGGCTGAATCAGGCAAGAATCCGTTAAAAGTTGATTCCAAGGAACCAAAAGTTCATATTAGCGAATATTTTGATAGTGAAAACCGTTTCCGCTCGTTGAGAAAATCAATGCCGGAAAGAGCAGCAATGTTAATGGAACAAGCTAACAAAGCTGCTAAGAAAAACTATAAGCATTATCGCGATTTGGCTAATATCGACCATAGTTCTGTAGAATAAAAAAGCTAAAAATTGCGCTAATGCGTGAATTATAAAAACACCTACCGGTACATTTTGACAGTGGATTTGGTAGGTGTTTTTTCTGTTTTATTTGTACTAACTTTGTGGACACAAACCGGATTAACAATTTAATATGACTGATAATATTAATCATTTTGATGTAGTTGTGGTAGGCTCTGGACCGGGCGGCTATGCCGCTGCATTCAGGGCTGCAGATTTAGATAAACATGTTGCGCTTATAGAAAAAGACGATGTGCTTGGAGGTGTTTGTCTCAACAAAGGATGTATTCCCTCAAAGGCGTTATTGCACATTTCGCAAACCATTGAAGAGGTTGCAAACCTCGAGACGAAAGGCGTTAAGTTTAATTCGCCAAAAATTGAATTAGATAAAGTACGAAAGTGGAAGGATGAAGTAGTTGGGAAACTGAATAAAGGTATTGCCCAAATGGCAAAGGCTAGAAAGGTTCATATCTTTACTGGCGTTGCAAAATTTAATTCAAAAAATGAAATAAGTATAATTTGCAAAGATAGCTCAAAAACAATTTCTTTTAATAGTGCAATAATTGCAACGGGATCACGACCAACACTAATCCCGACCATTCCGAACAACCATCCGTCAGTTATGACGTCAAAAGAAGCTCTGTTACTAGAAGATATTCCTAAAACATTACTTGTTATTGGTGGGGGATACATTGGGCTTGAGATGGCAACGGTTTATAATTCTTTAGGATCACAAGTTACAGTAGTTGAAATGTTGGACTCTTTATTACCAGGAGCTGATAAAGATATTGTTCGACTTTTACAACACAAATTGAAAAAGACTTTTCATCAAATTATGGTAAAATCTAAAGTGGTTGAGGTAAACCCAAATAAAAACTCATCCCTTTCTGTAACGATTGATAATAAAGGAAATTTGGTTGAGCAAACTTTTGATAAAGTTTTAGTATCGGTTGGACGGAAACCTAACACCGAGAACTTAGGATTAGAAAAAATTAATATCCAGCTTACAGAACAGGGTTTTATTAAGGTTGATAAAAAACAGAAAACTAATGCTTTGAATATTTATGCGATTGGTGATGTTGCTGGAGAACCGATGTTAGCTCACAAAGCAACGCACGAAGGCAAGGTCGCGGCAGAAACCATTGCAGGTTTACAGGTTGCATTTGAAGCAAAAAGTATTCCGGCTGTAATATTCACAAATCCGGAAATTGCCTGGACGGGTTTAACCGAAACTGAGGCGCAAGCTAAAGGAATCAATTATAAAAAAACCGAATTTCCGTGGGGTGCCAGTGGTAAGGCTATAGCAACCGGACATCCAGTTGGAAAAACGAAACTTCTTTTCAATCCTGATAATGACAAACTTTTAGGTGTTAGTATCGTAGGAGCTCACGCCGGAGATATTATTTCTGAAGGCGCATTGGCGATTGAAATGGGTGCTGATGCTGATGATATTAGTTTGACAATTCACCCCCATCCTACATTATCGGAAACTTTTGCGAATGCAGCGGAAATATTTTCTGGTACGGTGACTGATCTTTACATTCCCAAAAAGACAAAGTGAGTCAAAAAACCAAAATCCAGCAAATTTTTGGAATTGGTACATTTGGAGCAATAATAACAATTCTGATTTGGTTTTTAGTGCATTATTTTGAGATCATTTTGAAAATACCAACAATGACAATTAGCCCGACTTTTCGAATTGCTCTTATGGCAATATTTATGATTGACGCATTATACTTAATAATTGGTGGAAACTATTATTTAGGAAAAAATGGACGAGGAAAAGAAATTGCCAAGCAGGGTCCGTTTCAGTTTATCCGTCACCCTGTTTATAGTGTATGGATCTTTTCATTTACCGGATTTCTTGCAATGATTTTCAATTCGTGGGGAATAATTATCTCGGTAATTCCTATATCGGTGATTTGGTCGTGGTTAGTTCAGCGAGAAGAGTCTGATATGCTTAATAAGTTTGGAGATGAGTATATCTCTTATATGGAACAGACCGGACAGTTTTTGCCTTCTTGGCGCGCAATGAAAGAAAAAATGGAAGATAATAAATAAGTGTATTCTAAGTATAGTCGTTGCATGCAACGTCTATACTTTATTCAAATGTTGTAGGCAGAGACAGACTGTTTAAATGTGCTAAAACATCATTTATATGTTTATCATTAGTGCGCGAGGTGGATAATGGTGGTAAACTATCAAAAGTAAAATAATTGACAGAAATAGTTTCGTTACTAGTTTTAAGACTTCCACCTACTTTTTCGCATAGAAATACAATTTTATAAGCATGAAAGAGTTCTAATGGGCGCCCATCTCGATTGGCTTCATAAACACCAATTATTTTATTTGGTTTAACATCCAATCCTGATTCTTCTTTGGTTTCACGGATAATTGCTTCTGTAGGAGATTCTCCAACATCTGCCCAACCGCCCGGCATAGCCCATTTGTTATCCATGCTTTCTTGTACAAGTAGAATTTTATTGTTTTCAATTATGGCGGCGCGTATATCTACTTTAGGCGTTGCATAACCAGGGTGAGCTAAAAAATTGTCAACCAAACTTTCTGAATCGAGATTAGAATGTAAGGCAGTAATTTCCGCAGCGATTTCAGATAATCTTTTATAGCGTTGGGTGTCATATTCAGATTCACTAAAAGCCAGTCCGGTTTGGCATAATTGCTGAATTTCCCGTGCCCATTCTAACCATTTTGGTAAAGCTTTTTCTTTCATAATAATAAATTAAGATCTCAAGTACGAAGCACCATTCACATCAATTATGCACCCGGTTAAGAAATCAGTTCCTTCAGATGCCAGGAAAACAGCAGTTTTAGCAATTTCTTCCGGTTTGGCTACGCGACCAATAGGACTTTGATTTAATATTTCCTTTTTCCTTTCACCGGTTAAATGTGGGCGTGCCATTGCGGTTTCGACAAATCCCGGAGCAATTGTATATACATAAACATTATGTTGTGCCAACGCTATAGCAAGTGATTGTCCCATAGCATTCAATCCGGCTTTGCTTGCTCCATAGGCAGGAGCAGTCGGTTCACCGCGGAATGCACCGCGCGATGAAATATTAATTATTTTACCGCCACCCTGTTTGATCATTTTTTTGGCAACCAGGAACGAAAGATTGGCAGGACCGATTAAGTTTGTATTAATAGATTTGTTCCAAGCTAATTGCCATTCAGAAAAACCAACTTTTTCTATTGGATGTTCAGCATACACACCGGCATTGTTTACTAAAACATCAATTCTGCCAAAGGCAGAAAGAACATTTTCTACAATCATGTCAATATCTTTTGGATTTGCTAGATTTCCACCAATTGCAATATGATCTACGCCAATAAGTTCTTTGCAGAGTTGTTCAGCCTTTTCGCGATGACTATTATAATGTATAACGACTTTTGCTTTAACATCGGCGAACTGTGCCGCCATTACCGAACCGATGCCACCGGAAGCTCCTGTAATTAACACAACCTGATCTTTCATATTATTACCCATTTTTATTATTAAATTTAACCTTTATAAGAGTTGTGGGTCTAAGTAAAAAAGGGAGAGAATTAATGAAAAAGAATATTACTATATTAGCAATTACATTTATTATGTTTTCAATGATTGGTTGCGCAACTGCGCCACCAAGCGAAACAATATTTGTTAAAAACTATAAGCATCGCATAGTGCGGGTGAATCCTGTAACACATCGTAAGGTAACAACAGTTAAAGTTCACCATGTTGGAGTATTAACGAAAGCTGAAAAAAACGATTTAAAACATTGGTATAAAAACAAACACCACAGAACACACCATCGTGTGAATGTAGTTTTTATCCGAAATTAATTTAATATGTTAAGGACTTGTTCCTTAGACATACCGGGCTTAATGTTTTTTAGATAGAGCAGTTTAATAACTGCTCTATCTATTTCTGAGAATTTGGTAACATCGGTCCATTCTTGATAAAAGATGCTATCACGATACCTATTTGAGTCATTCATCAAGCCAAGACTTTGAGTTAATTCTTCGCGAATCAAGTGAGATCGTTCTTGTTGGGTAATGCCGGCAGATGATATAAGGATGCTCGCATTATAAATAATAGAATTATCGTCATGCCATAACGCCCAAAAGAAGCCATAATTGGTAGGCACATAATTTGGGTCTATTGATGTAAAATCTGATTCGGGTGAAAATGTGATTGATAGATTCTCGTTTTTGGTTACAATCGTAATTTTTATTCCAGAAATTAGCTCGTTAAGATCATCGATGATCTTATTTATGGTTTGTAGATCTTCTGCTGTTGGTTCACCAACAACCTTAATTCGAATATTCTCAGTCCATTTTTTGATGACAGGTGTTTCGTCGCCGAATTCTGCACCAAGAGCAACCTCTGTGAAGTATTCTACTTCTTCTTGAGTAAAATTATTTGTGTTGGACAGGAAGGAACAACCGACTATGAGAAATGTTAAAGCGATAAATATAGTTTTCATGGTGAGTTAAAACTAAAATCTTCAGAAAACAATATTCCACAAATATTTAATAATTATTGTAGATAATTAAAAACGCAAAACATTCTACTTAAATTCTAAGTATTAGTGTATTTTCAAAACGTTATAAAAAATATAAAACGAGGTTTTATTGTGAAAACAAAAAAATTATTACTAATTCCTGCAGGAATGTTTCTTTTATTATCCTGCGCAGAAAATTTAGAAAATAAAATAACTGAACTAGAGGTAACCAAAGTAATGAGTATAGAAGAAACTAAAGTAGTGCCAACTGTTGAAACAGCTTTTGAGTTTGTTAAATCATCAGGCGGAATTGATGAATATCGTTGCACGCTTAATGACTTGAGTATTTTACTAATGGAAGAGCACTCGGCCCCGGTAGCCACTTTTATGGTAACATATCATGTTGGATCTCGCAATGAAGCAATAGGACATACAGGATCAACCCATTTGCTAGAGCACATGATGTTTAAAGGATCAAAAAACTTTAATAAAGACAAGGGGAATCCAATTTGGACAGTCTTGCAAGATGTTGGTGCGCAAATAAATGCAACTACCTGGATGGACAGAACTAATTATTTTGAGCTTCTACCAAGCGAGCATTTAGGTCGCGCAATTGCGATCGAAGCCGATCGAATGCGTAATTTGTTTATTAAGGACGAAGAACGTCAAACGGAAATGACAGTAGTCCGTAATGAATTTGAGCGCGGAGAAAACGATCCGTTTGACACTCTGGACAAAAATATTTGGGCAACGGCATATCAGGCGCATCCATATCACCATTCGACAATTGGATGGCGTTCGGATATCGAGGGCGTTTCTACGGAACGCTTACGTGAGTTTTATGAAACATATTATTGGCCCAATAACGCAACTGTTACTATCATCGGAGATTTTAATAAAGAAGAAGCGTTGCAGATGATTTTGGATAGTTATGGAGCTATACCAAAATCACCACACCCCATACCTGAAATGTATACAACTGAACCAGAACAAGAAGGGGCACGGAGATTTGTAATTAAAAGATCAGGACAAATGGGAATTGTAGGAGTTGCACATAAAACACCAGAAGGATTACACGAAGATAATTATGCAATTCAAATTCTTTCAAGAATATTGGGGGATGGCAAGTCAAGCAGATTTTATAAAAAGATAGTCGATAAAGGCATGGCAACAAGAATTAGTATGTGGGATTTTCCGTTTAGAGATAATGGACTATTTACGACATACGTATTTTTGACGCCAGAAACTAAACACAAAGATGTAGAAAAAATCATATTAGATGAATATGACTTACTTAAGGAAAAAGGTGTTACAGATAAAGAAATTGCCAGGGCAATGGGGCAAATCCGAGCTGAACAAGCTTATAGCCGCGATGGTTCCTATTCAGTTGCTTCAAATTTAAATGAAGCAATTGCTACAGGCGATTGGACATATTATACCAATTATTTAGAAAATATAAACAAGGTTACTAAAGAAGATATTAAACGAATTGTTGATACCTATTTAATTGAAGATAAAAGCACAACGGGTTACTTTATTCCACAAACAGGTTCAGGTGGCGGTGGGGGACAGCCGAGCAATCCCAAAACACATCATCCATATAATTATACCACTATGCTCGAAGGGAATCCTGAGAATAATGTAGCTTCTGAAGCTAAAATAGCCGATAGGATTGTTGAACAAGCTCCGATTAGTGGAGTTCGTCTGTTAACAATGAAAACAGGTGTTAAGGATGTTGTGACAATCGCCGGAAGTTTTTTAGGCGGCGATGTATATAGTCCACAAGCAAATATGATGATAGCGGATTTAACCGCTGGGATGCTAGACAAAGGAACAGTAAATAAATCTAAATTTGAGATTTCAGATAAACTCGAAACGGTTGGTGCGAGCATATCGTTTTCTAGCGGACAACATAATGTTAGATTTAATGCAAAATGTTTAAAAGGTGATGTCCCCTTGGTTCTTAGTTTACTAGCAGAACAGCTCAGAGAGCCGGCTTTTAATAAAGAGGATTTAAAAACACTTAAAACCCGTTTAATTGGAAATTTAAAAAGAGATAAGGAAAACACACAAAGACAAGCTGCAGGTGCATTGTTACGTAAAATGTATCCGAAAGGCCACCCTAATTATAGTTATGAAACCGATGATCGTATCAATATGGTTAATAATATTGATTCTGCCAGTTTAAAGAATTTTCATAAAACGTATTATGGTTTGGGCAACATGACAATTGTCGCCATTGGCGATGTTGACGGCGAGGCATTTAGTGCGGAAGTATCAAAAGTGTTTGGTGGGTGGAGAACTTCTCCATTAATGAAAAAAGAATCGTCTTTAACTGCGAATCAAACAGGCGCGATGTCTGAATATGTTACTATTAAGGATAAAACTAGTGCCGATATTTATATCGGAGTACCGATAGGAATAGATCGCAACCACGAAGATTACTATCCATTAATGTTTGGTACGTATATTTTAGGCGGCAACTTTTCTGCACGGTTGATGCAAACGGTAAGAGACGAACAGGGGTTGACATATAATATTCAATCATGGGTCGGCGGTGTCGACAATGGAAACGATGGCTATTGGTTGATAGGTGGATCGTTCGCACCACAGATGGTGGACAAAGGTCGTGAAGCATCGATTGAACAGTTGAATAAGTGGCTTGAAAGCGGAGTTACGCAAGCTGAAGTTGATGCAAAAAAATCAACAATCACAGGTTCTTACAAAGTTGGTTTGGCAAATACACGCGGTTTAGCCGGACAAATTTTAACAAATGCCGAACGTGGCAAACCGAATAATTACATGGATGATTTTCCGAAATTGATTAATGCACTAACGGTTGATCAAGTTAACAATGTGATTCAGAAATATATTGATAATGAAAAATTAATTTTTGTTGCAGCGGGCTCTCTTGATAAAGATGGAAAACCGCTAGGGGATTAGAAATGTTGAATGCTGAATTTTAAATAAAAACCATTTGATTTATGAAGAAAAATGTAATTCAGGATAAAAGTTTTGAATTTGCTTTAGAAATAATAGAATTATATAAACTATTAATTAGAGATAAAGAGTATATAATTTCAAAACAATTGTTGAGAAGCGGCACAAGCATTGGTGCAAACATTGAGGAAGCATCTGCGGGGCAATCCAAAAAAGACTTCACGGCTAAAATGTCGATTGCTTCAAAAGAAGCGCGGGAAACACGTTATTGGATAAAGCTATTACAAAGAAGCCAGCTAATTAAAATGGATTACGCCGAATATCTTAACGCAATTGAAGAAATTATAAATATTTTAACAGCAATTGTAAAAACATCGCAGAACAAGAGCAGCACATAAATTTAACATTCAACATTTATAATTTAAAATTTCTATAGATATGTACGAATATCAACAATCCGGGCGTTATTTTGCACAAGCTGCCGATGACATAAAAGACATTGTTGAAGCTGAATTGCTTGAACTTGGTGCTATAGAGATAAGCCCTTCCTACCGTGGTATTTATTTTAACGCCGACCAGGAATCGTTGTACCGAATTAACCTGCATTCCCGATTGATCAATCGCATACTGGCACCGCTAAAAACTTTTAAGTGTCATTCGGATAAATATCTCTATCAAGTTGGACAGCAGATTCACTGGGAAGACTTTCTAAGTCCGGAGCAAACACTGGCTATTTTTGCTAACGTTGCTCAAAGCAATATAAGTCATTCCAAATATGCAGCACTGCGTTTGAAAGATGCGATCGTCGATTATTTTCGGGAACGTGACGGGAAACGTCCTTCCATCGATACACGCAATCCCGATTTATCGTTGAATTTATTTATCGATAAAAATGTAGCTATAATTAGTGTTGATACTTCGGGAGGATCCTTGCACCGCCGCGGATACCGTTTGGAAACAACACAGGCGCCAATGAGCGAAACATTAGCTGCATCAATTATTCGTTATTCTGAATGGGATGGAAAAACGCCGCTTTACGATCCGCTTTGTGGCTCAGGAACTCTTTTGAGTGAGGCCTATTTGGCAGCTACCAAAACACCCTCGGCAAATCTACGCAATAAATTTGGCTTTGAACGCTTACCTGACTTTGATGCTGGATTATGGGTAAAAGTAAAAGAAGATGCTAACAATAAAGTAAAATCCATAGGTAGCAATCTGATTCAGGGGAGTGATCTTGATTTAAAAGTGATAACAGTTGCGAAAAAAAACAGCGCAGTTATTGATCCGGCCGAACAAATTAAATTCATTCAAAAAGATATATTCGAGATCGAAAAATTGGAAAACACTACAATCGTTTGCAACCCGCCTTATGGAATCCGTATGGAGAAAAGGAAAGATTTAAGTACTTTTTATAAAGATATTGGAGACTTTTTGAAACAACGTTGTACCAACTCAACAGCCTTCATCTATTTTGGAGACCGTAAGTACATTAAGCAAGTCGGTTTAAGGTCCAGCAAAAAATGGATTTTAAGTAATGGTGGGTTGGACGGAAGACTGGTTAAATATGTAATGTACTGATTTGCACACATAAAGTTGGCTTCACCTACCAAGCGGCATTGTCTTGTGCAGGCTCTTGTTAGATTTTCAGCCTGATGTATTTTTTAGATACCTACTAAAGACCCAACCCGTTGAACAAACATTTGTATTTTCGTCGAAAAAGCAAATGCGGCTCCAACCTCCAGAAGTTTCTAATTTACAAACAATCAAACCTTGTGGTATCAGAGATAGTCTTTCCGAAGTACTATCAGGTAGCTGCCGAACATTCAATTTTGTAGCACTCACTATAAAGAATTCTTTCAACTCATTTTGGGTATATTCATCAGCAACTTGTTCTTGAACATATTTCACTGCTTGATTTACGGGAAGATTTGTTGCCTCTTGCCACCAATTTTGATAAAGAGGTGCAAGCAAAAAAAGCGTGAGAGCTACATAGTGACGCACAATAAAGTTATAGATAAATAGCGCTGTTGAATGTGAGGATGTTTTGAGAAAATTCCACAGTCTGTTCAGGAAATCTTCAAATGACAACCTATCATCCAGATCAGCAATGAACGTATTTAGCTCTGCTGTAATCTCTTGATTGTTTTCTGCTGATAGATTTGCGTTGGAGTCCATTGCTAATTGGTATGTGTTCAAATTGTCTGTAAAGCGCAAAAGGGTTCGGTTGTCGTAATTTGCCGCGGCATAAAGTCTATCAAATTCGTGCGAAAGTTTATTCCGAATATTTTCAACCTCTGTGCTAGGATACAAGATTGAAAAGAATTTGCTGGTCGATTCGATCTGATTGGAAAAAATTTTGTACTGATTGTTTACTTCCTCAAATGAACCTTTTACACTTTCGATATAATCGTCTACAGAGCCGTGGATAGACTCAAATTGCTTTACAGTTTGATTATATTCGGTTTTCAGAGTTTGTATATATTCTATGTTAGAAAACACTGAATTCAGGTAACTTTTCCCACTTTCAGTTATGTAAACTATGTTCTCTTGTTTGGAATGATCTTCTACCATGGCCTAATTCCTTCTAGTGTACTATCAACACGATAAATCTAACTAATATTTATAACGAATTATCACACAGGAAATTAAATAGATATTTTGTTGATTATATAGTGGTTTCGTAAGTATTTAATTCTTCATAATTTCCATTTATATGAAAATTGTTTTAATTGCCGCAATAGCCCTAGATGGTTATATTGCCCGTCAAAGTGACGAAGTAATAACCTGGTCTAAAGATCTAAAACTGTTTAAAGAACAGACAATGGGATGTCCCGTGATAATGGGCTCCAATACTGAAAAGACCATTGCGGTTGAGCTTAAAGGACGAGAGCAGATAGTCGTTCATAGAAACGATAATCCTGAAAAAATATTGGGCGAATTAAATGCAGAAAAATGTTTTATAATTGGTGGTGGAAAGACTTACACAAAATTTGCACCATTTTTAACGCACCTGTATATTACTCCACACCCGATTGTTTTTGGAAAGGGAATTCCGCTATTTCCTGAGCTTGATAAGGAAATGTCACTGCAGTTTATGAAGATGATTCCGGTTGATAAAACGGAGGGTATTTACCAATTTCAGTACAAAGTAATTAGATAACTATATTTTTTGACAGCGTGGACAAATATGAGTACCACGTTGTGCAACACGGATTTTTTCAATAATCGTCTTGCAGCGTGGACAGTTTTTGTTATGACGACCAAAGACTTGTAATTGGTCTCTAAAGTTTCCCTTTTTACCTTCTCCAAAATAAAAATTAATTATAGTAGTTCCTTGATTATCAATAGCAGTTTGTAAAAGTCGTTGAATTGCTGAATGTAAAGCAATTGATTTTTTCCTACCAACTGACAAACCAATTTGTTGAGGATGTAATTTTGCAAACCACAACGCCTCATCAACATAAATATTGCCGAGACCGGCAATGAAACCTTGATCTAACAAAAGTGGTTTTAGTTGTCGCTTACTCTTTTGCAAATTATCATATAGCCATTCTTTGGTGAATTTTTTAGATAGCGGCTCAATACCTAACTTATGATTAATATAGTCAAGTGAGTCATAATAATACAATCTACCGAATTTTCTGTAATCCTTAAAGTATAATGACGAGTTGTCGGTAAAATGGATAATGGCGGTATTATGGCGTTGTTTATCATCTTCAGACAATTTTAATAATAATCGTCCGGTCATTCGCAAATGAATTAAAAGGTATCCATTGTCGAGATTGAGAACAATGTATTTACCCCGACGCTCAACTGCGATTACAGAGTTTCCTGCAACTAGTTTATTAAATTGACTTGGCGAGTGGGTTTCCAAAACCTTATCATAGTTATTTTGAGGTGCAACCTCTCTAATAATATTACCAATGATATTGGGTCGGATATATCGTACAACAGTTTCTACTTCAGGAAGTTCAGGCATTTATTTATATAATAATTTGTTAGCATAATGTTATTAAAAAGAAGAGTTAATTGAAACTATTATTATTGGACAGAAAGACAAGAGTTTGATAATTATTATATAAACAGACAGCATTGTTACCCAAAACATCTTGACATGATTATATATCAGTTTTAATTAATATTAAGGGGATCATGACAGTGTAATAATTTGAGTCACAATGTGTATCATAACGGAACACACAACAAACACCGCACCCAACTAATATGATAATTATATTTGACTTACACCTTTGGCACAATATTTGATACATATGTTATAAGACAAGCAATGACAAAAAAACCATAAGAATGGAAAAGGAATTACAAATGATACAGAAAACAGCCCAAATAGATAACATAAGTTCCGCTCATTGCTCGTTTAATCTCCTCGGTTTTCAAAGTTTTATAAAACTAGTCAATGCCGGTGGTTTTGATGTAATGGATGTGTATGGCACATCTTGCTCCTTAATATTTACGGAGGGTATAACCCTTTTTGGGGGGGGAAGCAATAACCCAAAACTTGGTGAGGCACGCTATAGCGACATCAACCCCGGCATTGACGATTTTATTGAAAAGACAAAGGATAAAAGATTATATAGATAATTGAAAAGTATTAACCAGCTAAAGAATCTTTGTGTTTTCTACTAAGAATAATAGGAATTGGCTATAGAGAGCGGGGGGAAGCTAATTCCTGTTATTTTTTAGCAGACAGTAATAAAATAACACAGGCGTAGTTCAGTTTAGAAACAAGAAAACTGGAGCATTAAAACACATTGCTAATAAGATTAAAAGTATAATTATTCTTCACATCGAAATCAACATTTTTGATAAACCGAAATAAAACAATTAAGTTTCAGAAATAATATATTTAGGCGGATTGCAGTCTCCTAATAACTCTTTTTTCATTAAACGTATAGTATTATTGTTTCTGGTTGCTATGAACAAGTAATTTCATCGGTTTAAAATGATGAAGTATTTAAAATATACGCTGATAATTGTGGCAATGTTAATTTTGCTAACATTCCTAACCGTAAAGGTGTATTTCTATTATGATGTTCCAAGATACAGTGGCACCCAAGTGCTAGTGGAACTACAAGATTCGGTTGAGGTTTTTACAGATTCTTACGGTGTTCCTCATATTTTCGCAAAAAATAATGAAGATTTGTTTTTTACTGCTGGATATATAATTGCTCGGGAACAATTGTTTCAACTGTCGCTATTGGCGGCTGTAGCTAGTGGTGAAATTTCAAGGTTACTAGGTGACGGCTATAACAAACACGATGATTATATAAAGCAGAACAACCCTTTTTTATTAAGTAATGATAGTCTATCGACCATTAATTACGAGAACGAATTGTTAATTAAAGCATATTGTTCAGGTATAAATACTTGGATTGATGAAACGGGAGGAATGCTTCCACCTTCTTTTAAAATATTGAACACAAAGCCCCTCAAATGGACACCTTCAAATGCATTTAATGTTGTAGCAATGATGACTAGCAACATTTATCAGAATAGACAAGAAGAATGGTTCTTAAATACAATTGGTCAATATTTTGGAGAAACTAAGCTTCTAGAAATACTCACTGCGGAAAAATATTTTTCAATCGACTCTATTAATAAAAGCGATTTAGATTTAGAAAATCAGATATGGGAGCTAGTTGGCGCTAGTGGCTCATTATTGCAAAACGACGTGATGATCGTACCGCCAAAACAAACGGCATTCCAAAAACCTATTCTAATATTGGAAGACACTTGGGGATTACAACAACAAGGAAAGTGGTATGACATACATCTAAATGGAGGTGATTTCAATATAGAGGGGGCATTAGTCTATGGTTTTCCAATGCCCTTGGTCGGCAAAAAGGATAACACCGTTTGGGCATTTACAGGGCAAGTAACAGCAGAAACCATTAATAAAATATTTGAAATTGCAAATAGAGAATTTAATCTGAACCAAAACACTATTTTTGATTTTTCACTTAGCTATTCAGACACAACAGGATTATATAGCAATCAAAAAGAACATTCGCCTCGGTTTAAATTATTGCACGAACGATTAGTAAATTTAGAAAAAATAAATATTAATGATATAATAGATAGACTATATGAAACAAACAATCCAAGGAAAACCGAAACTGCACACACAATAGCAAAAATATATTTAGAAAATGCTCTTTCTAATAAGTTGGCGATGAATATGTTAAAGGATTGGGACGGTAGTCATTCCGAAATGGCGGCCGAAGTCTTATTAATAAATGTTATTTACACTAAATTATTAAAAAACATATTTATAGATGAGTTTTCGTTAGTTGGAAAAGATGTTTTTGATATATTTATAAGACTACCCATTCTTGCCGAACAAAGTATAAATATGGTGCTAAATAATAATGAATCCAGCTGGATTGATGATATTAAAACTGTTGTTTATCAAGAAAGGTTAGTTGAAATAGTCATTAAATCAGTTGATGAAGCTATCAACGAAATCGAAAACGATTTTGGAAATAATATTTTAAGCTGGCAATTGGAACAAGCCTCTCCAAAAACATATAAAAACAATATATATGGAAAATCATTTTTAACAAAACTATTTAATCTGAACATCGGATTAGGTGTTAGTTATAATTCCAACGATCAAATTTCCGGAACAGCTCCTCGTCGAATATTTGATTTATCTGATATGAATACAAGTTACTCTACCCTACCTACCGGGCATTCAGGTTTACCTCAGAGCTTTCACTATGAAAACATTGCCGGTGCGGCTAACAAACACGGTTTCCGAAAAATAGAATTTGATGAAACTGTAATACGAAATGATGATAAATATCAAAAATTAGTTTTGTATCCCACAGAATGATCTATGTAGTATCAATTGTAGTCTTTGCTTTATTGTCGATAAGATATTTTTTTTTCTGGAAAGGCATGGATCATGTTTTTTTGCATAATGATAAGCCAATTTTTTTTGGACATCGTGGAGAAAGAAATAAGGTACCGGAAAACACTATTGCATCATATCGCTCTGCGATAAATAATGGATTGAATGCAATAGAATTGGATGTGATGATGACAAAAGATGAAAAATTGGTATGTTCACATAACTTTGATCTGGAGCGGGAAACCAATGGGGTTGGGTTCCTTGATGAAACTAGCTATGAGTATTTGGTGAAAGTAAAAACAGGCACACAATTTCATCAGTCTAAACAGGAAACAATTCCATTGTTATTAGATGTAGTTGCATCTATACCCAAAACCATTTTAATTAACGCAGAGATCAAGACAAAAAGTATATTTGATTTAAAGGCGGCTATTAAAGTTGCTAAATTAATCAAGAATGGGAAAATTACTCAAAGAGTCATAGTGTCTAGCTTTAATCCGCTGGTTGTACGAATTGTAAAGTTAATTTCAAGATCAATTCTAACAGGCTTTATATATGAGCATGCTAAACATTTCAAGGGGGTTTTTATTGCACAACCGGATTACCTGCATCCTAAGGTTGAATTTGTTACAAATAAATTGATTAAGTTTTGCAAAAAGAGAAATATGCGAATAAACACTTGGACGGTGAATAATATTTATGCTAGAGATTGGTTAATCAGTAAAAATATAGACGGAATTATTACAGATAATGCCCAATTAGCAAAAATATCAACTAATGTTTAAAACAGCGCTTGCTGGTAAATATCATAGTAATATTGTGTTCATTACAAGCCTGAACAACTTCTTTATCACGTATTGAACCGCCCGGCTGGATAATAGATTTTACGCCGGTACCGGCGATTAAATCAATCGAATCGCGGAATGGAAAGAACGCATCGGATGCCAATACAGAATTTTCTAATTTATCTGCGGATTTTTTTAATGCAATTTCAACCGCATCTATGCGCGAGACTTGTCCGGCACCAATACCCAATGTAGTTTTATCTTTTACAGTGATAATTGCATTTGATTTAACGTGTTTTAAAACTTTCCATGCGAATAACATGTTAGCTAATTCATTTTTTGCCGGTTTCTTTTCTGTAACGGTTTTTAATTCATTTTCTGTAATAGTGTTTATATCAGATTCTTGAACAAGTAATCCACCATCAATGTAACGGTATTCAATCTTTGGGGTTTTCTGGTTAATTGCGTTGATTTCCAATACACGTAAATTCTTCTTATTTGACAAAACTTCTAAAGCTGATTTTTCATAATTAGGAGCAATCACAATTTCGACGAAGACCTTGTTAATCATTTCAGCGATTGTTTTATTGCAGGTTCGATTGAGAGAAATTATCCCGCCAAACGCTGATTTGGAATCGGCATCGAAAGCATTATTATATACACTGGTAATATTATTACCCGAAGAAACACCGCAAGGATTACCATGTTTAACGACCACACAAGTAGGTTCAGAGAATTCTATTAGACAAGAAAGAGCAGCATCGGCATCCATTAAATTATTATACGATAATTTTCTACCTTGATGCACAGTGGCCTCTAAAATGTTTTGCCCATCATTGATTGGATTTATATATGCTGCAGCTTTTTGATGTGGGTTTTCACCATATCGCAAATCATAGGATTTGTTAAACGAAAGCGAGAAAGTATCTGATAGTGTCTCCTCTTTTAGATAATTATGTATAATTGTGTCATATTGAGCGCAGTGACCAAATGCTTTTGCGGAAAGTTGTCTACGCGCTTCAAAAGATAAGCCACCTAAAGCTTCAAATTCGTTAATAATTAACTCATAATCCGATGAATCAACCAACACTCCTACCCAGTCAATATTTTTTGCCGCGCTACGGATCATTGTCGGTCCACCAATATCAATATTCTTGAGTGCTTTTTTAAAGGTGACATCAGGTTTGCTAATAGTGTTGGCGAAGGGGTAAAGGTTACACACTACAAGGTCAATCCATTTAATGTCTTGTGTTTCGGCATCAGATTTATGGACATCACGTAATCCTAAGATTCCACCTTCGATCTTTGGATTAATTGTTTTTATGCGTCCGTCCATAATTTCGGGGAATCCGGTGTAAACAGACACATCTATTACTACGATACCAGCTTTTCTAAGATGCTCAGCTGTTCCTCCTGTCGAAAGTATTTCAATGCCATTGTTACTTAAATGTATTGCTAATTCAACTATACCCGTTTTATCATAAACAGAAATAAGTGCTCGTTTGATAGTTGTGATAGATTTATTCATAAATTATTATTCTGAAATAATTTAATTGCTTCGATGAAAGCTTTCCCCTCGAGGACTTGCACCTTTTTCTTTAGAGAATTCGGAGTATCCTTTTTGTCTACAAAACATTTCTTCTGAATTAATATCGGACCGCTATCAACGGTCTCTGTTACAAAATGAATGGTGCAGCCGGTTTCCATGTCCCCGTTTCTAATAACTTCTTCGTGTACATTGGTATCCATTCCACCGGCGTATTTTGGCAATAGTGAAGGATGAACATTAAGAATGCGTCTTTCCCACTCTCGGCAGAATGTGGATGATAGTATGCGCATAAATCCAATTAAAAGAATCAAATCGATTTCATGTTTTTTTAATATGGCGGATATTTCATTATCAAATCGTTCACGGGTTTTATTTAAATGTGAAATAAAAAAATTGGGAATATTATGACTTACAGCGCGTTCAAGAATATAGGCATTTGAAGAATTGCTAATAACTACTTCAACAGTAGCATCTAATTTATTTTCATCTATAGAATTAATAATTGCTTGTAGATCTGTTCCTTTGGTTGAGCCAAGAACACCGAGTTTTATCGAAGCAGCTATCAACGTCTCAAAGCCTTCATATGTTTTATTCGTTTCTGCACAAGTTTTTCCGTGCCAATGTCTGTTCGATGAAACAGAGGACCATCAATACGTTTAATTTCAATTTCAGCGACTTCCTCTGCTTCTTCTAAGGTATCTGCAACTCCAACAACAGCAACTGTTCTAGATCCGGATTCGAGTAATATATTATTTTCGATGTTAACGGAAGCAAGGTATAAATTATCAGAGTTTTCAACCTTCGAGACGTTTATACGTTCACCTTTAACCGGTGAATCAGGATATCCGTCCGGCACAGCATATTTACAGACGGTGGCTTTATTGTTAAATATTACATCACATTCATTTAGCTTTGTGTTCGCAATGCCGAGACATATTTCAACAAAGTCACTTTGTAATAAGGAAAAAATATTCATTGCTTCCGGATCTCCAAAGCGTGCGTTGTATTCAACTACTTTAACACCATTTGCAGTAGCCATAAATCCACCATAGAGTATACCTTTATAGCCGCCACCAAATTCTTTTTTTAATGCTTCCGCAGTTGCGATATTTATCGCTTTGGCTGAATCAATATCATTATTTGTTAGGAAGGGTAAAGACTGACTTACATCATTATAAGAGCCCATTCCTCCGGTATTGGGGCCGGTATCATTTTCATAAGCGCGTTTATGATCTTGAACGGGCGGCATGTGTATTAAATGTTCACCATCACAAAAGCTCATTAATGAAAATTCCTCACCAACAAGTTTTTCTTCAATAACAAATTTTCCATTTTTTGAAATAATTTGTTCGCAATATTCAATTGCCTCTGCGTGAGATTTAAGATGCTCGCCGGATACTTTGACACCCTTGCCACCCATTAGTCCGTCGAATTTCACGACATAATTTTCACCTAAACTATTTAAATATTCAGGTACGTTAGTTATATCATTAAATGATTGATATTTGAGCCCACCCCGGATATTATATTTTTGCATCAAATCACGTGTGAAACTTTTACTGGTTTCAATTTGTGCTAATTTTTTTGTAGGACCAACACACTTGATATTTAAATTTTGTAAAGTATCTACCACGCCATTAGACAAAGGCGCCTCGGGACCTATAATCGCTAAATCTATTAAATATTTCAGTGTGAATCGTGCTACATCATTTGGGTTTGAAATACCACCAATTTCCAAAACTTCCGAAAGTTCTTCAATACCCGGGTTTCGATTTGACGCAAAACAGTATAATTTATTAGATAATTTTGATTTTTTAATAGATCTAGCAATGGCATGCTCACGAGCCCCTGAGCCAACAATTAGGATATTCATTGATTGTTGCGTTCTTTTATTCGTTGTTTTTCAAGTGCATTAATTTTATTTTCATCAACATCGCCAGTAATATAGCTGCCATCAAGACAGGCAGAGCAAGGTCTATAAATCTCATGTTCACCTTTTCTTGTTACTGCTTCAGCTAGAGCATCTAATTCTTGATACATTAAAATATCCACATTTAAATGTTTGCGAATATCTTCGAGAGACATATTTGATGCGATTAATTCAGAGCGAGTTGGTATGTCCACACCGTAAAAACATGGATTAATTAATGGTGGACATGCAGAAACAAAATATACTTTATTAGCACCAAAGTCTCGTACCATTTTGACAATTTCCTGACTTGTATTGCCACGTACTATGCTGTCATCGACAATCATAACATCCTTATTCTTTATTTCGAATGAAAGCGGAACAAGTTTATGCCGAATAGATTTTTTACGTTTTTGTTGTCCCGGCATTATAAAAGTACGACCAATAAAAGGATTTTTATATAAACCTTCTGAATACCGAACACCCAATTCGTTTGCCATCGCTAAAGCGGCATTGTTGGATGTGGCAGGTGCCGGAATAATGATATCGGGATTGACATTTGGATATTTAGCCTTCCAAGCATCAGCCAAATTTTGTCCCATTCTAAGGCGTGATCTATAAACACTCACATCATCGAGAATTGCATCGGGTCGCGCAAAATATACATATTCAAATATACAAGGAGTGAATTTTTTAGCAGATAATATTTTTGAATGATATTGACCGCCTTCAGTTATATAAATTACTTCTCCTGGGGCAACGTCCGATTTTGACTCAAATCCTAAAGAATAAAATACAGAAGGTTCACTAGCAAATAGGTAGTCAGTTTTTCCGTTGGAGGAAACACGCTCACCTTTTGTTAGGGGACGAATTCCATGAGGGTCACGGAATACGATCATTCCTTTACCAATAATCATACAAATTACGGAATAGGCTCCACTAACACGTTTATGAACCTCTTTCACGGCTTGGCAAATATGATCGAAAAAGTCACCATTGTTTTCCGTATTTCTTAATTCCTCAAGTTTGCCCGCAAAAACGTGCAGTATTACTTCAACATCGACGGTTGTATTTAAATGCCTTCCATCTTTTACAGATAATTCTAATAATAAATCTTGGTGATTAATAAGGTCGCCATTGTGAGCCATTGCAATTCCATATGGAACGCCTGTCCAAACCGGCTGAGCATCTTCTTTGTCATAATTACCAGCGGTAGGATATCTTGTTTGTCCTATGCCAATATTACCTTTCAATCGTGACATATTTTGTTCATCAAAAATATCTCTTACATAACCTACACCTTTTTTAGTGTGGAATCTCTTGTTATATGTAATAATCCCTGCAGCATCTTGTCCGCGATGTTGAAGATATATCAAACTATCATATAATTCGCTAGCAACGGGCTTTTGTGAAACTATTCCAACAACGCCACACATGATTATACAAGCTCCACCAATTTTGAAGATAACCCCGTATAAGTTTCCGGAGTTAGGCTTAGCAAGTATTCTTTGTCTGCTTTTGACAGCTTAATGCTTTTGATAAATTTATCTATAGTTTCTTGCGATATCTTTTCACCGCGCGTTAATTCCTTTAATTTTTCGTAGGCATCAAGTTGTCCGTTTTTACGTAAAATAGTTTGTATTGCCTCAGCAAGAACTTCCCAGTGAGAGTTTAGCTCTTCTGTGGTTTTTTCCTTATTTACGGTAATGCGGTTTAGTCCCTTAAGTATATTTTTAATTGCTAATAACGAATGAGCAATCGCCACACCCTGATTTCGCAACACAGTGCTATCAGATAAATCGCGCTGTAGTCGTGCTACGGGCAATTTCATACAAAAATGTGATAATATTGCATTTGAAATTCCAATATTACCCTCGGCGTTCTCAAAGTTAATAGGGTTGATTTTATGCGGCATTGTACTTGAACCAACCTCACTGGCAATGCGTTTTTGTCTGAAGATTCCGCGACTAATATAGAGCCAAATATCTTGACAAAAATCTATCAAGATTGAATTAACACGAATAATTGATTGATAACTTTCAACAATAGAATCGTGCGGTTCAATTTGTGTTGTAATTAAGTTTGGTTCAAGTTTTAATGATTTTAAAAAACGCTGTGTAAACTTGATCCATTCGACGCCTGGATATGCAGCTACATGTGCCCCCCACGTTCCCGTAGCCCCCCCAAACTTGCCCTGTAATTTGTGTTCTTTAATTTGGACCGCTTGTCTTTGCAGTCGATTACAAAACACACCCAGTTCTTTCCCAATTGTAGTTGGTGTGGCCGGCTGACCATGGGTCATCGCAAGCATTGTGGTACTACTATACTTTTTTGCTAAAGATTTTAGCTTAGAAATAACTTTTTTCAAGGTAGGTAGATATGCGTGGATTAAGCCATCCTGCCACATTAGGGAATAGGCAAGGTTGTTAATATCTTCCGATGTTAGGGCAAAATGAATCCACGGAATTAATTTTGTTGAACCGGAACGTTTTAATTTTTCGCTTATAAAATACTCAACCGCCTTTACATCGTGGTTTGTTTTTCCTTCAATTCTTTTTATACGTTTTCCATCTTTAATCGAAAATTTGTTATAGATATTTCTGAAATCTGTTTTCTTTTTAGATGACAAAGGTTTTAGTTCTTTGATCTGGAAAACACCGCAAAGTGCAATTAAATATTCAATCTCAACTTTTATACGATATTTGATTAACGCTTCTTCAGAAAAAAACAGTTTAAGTTCTTGTGTCTCTTTACTATATCGTCCGTCAATTGGTGAAATGTTATCTAACATAATCTATAACTCTAAAATTCTTTTAACCGCCAAAGCACAATTTCCTGGATCCAAAATAGTTAAAACAGGAGCATTGCTCGGCATTTGCAAAGTTGAATGAATATTTACAAGCATATCGGTTTTATCTTTGAATGGCGGACAAGCAATTACCGGTTTATCTGAATTCGCTGCCACGAAACCCGATAAAGCATTTGAGCGTCCGGCAATTGTAATATAAACAAGGCTCTTTGCACCAGAATTTGATTTTAATATTTCCAATACTTTTAAAGGTTGTTTATGTGCTGAGGCTACGTTGACATCATAACTGATTGAATGTTTTTCCAAGTAATTAATAATCTTTTGGGCAAAAGTACGATCAGATTCTGAGCCCATTATAATTACAGTTTTCATAAATATTCCCTTAAATTTGAAATTAGTCGTTTATGAGCAGATAAAATTTTCATAGGAAATTTAAATCTATTTCCTGTTATCGTTTCATATAGAAAAATATAACGTTGTGATAACTCCACAATTAATTCTTCCGGTGCCTGTGGTAAAACTTTATCATTATATGGGTCACAGTTATCTACAAACCATAAGCGTAAGAATTCTTTATCAATATTTTGAGGTTCTTTCTGATTGTTAAGTCGGTTTTCATAAGTATCCGCTATCCAATAGCGACTTGAATCAGGAGTATGAATTTCATCAACAAGGACAATATTCCCCTGGCTATCTTTCCCCAATTCATATTTTGTGTCGACTAATATTAATCCATGTTCAAGAGTCTTTTTCTGTCCAAAAGAAAATAGTTGTAATGCAATCTTGCTTGCCGCTTCCCAATCATCTTTCGACATCCATCCTTCGGAAACTATTTCTTCCGGACTAATCGGCCTGTCATGTTCTTTTTCCTTTGTCGTGGGCGTCAGCATTGGCTGCTCGAGGCGTTGGTTTTTTACTAAACCTTCCGGTAAACTAATTCCACAATAGTTGCGTGAGCCATCTTTGTAAACCGTCCATAAAGATGTAGAGGTTGAACCGGTTATGTATCCGCGCACAACAAATTCTATCGGAAATACTTCACACTTTTCAGCAACTATTACATTTTCATCCGGTAAGGCTAATACATGATTTTTTACGATGTGTTTGGTTTGATCAAACCACCAATGGCTCGTAAGATTAAGAACCTGCCCTTTAAAAGGTATTGCTGCTAAAATACGATCAAAAGCACTTTGGCGATCGGTTGTTATTAGAATTAACTTATCGCCAATATCGTACATATCGCGTACTTTTCCGCGATACTTGTTTCCGACAGGCAAGTCAGTTTCTGTAATACAGTTATTTAACTCTTTACTGATTTGTTCTCTATAATCATTTTTGTATTTCATAGCAGTCATGAGAAAATGGGTTAAAAAATATATTTGTTTTTAGAGCCGCATCCAATGTTTCGGCATAATTGTCATGATTGACAACTATTTTCCACAGTACGCCACTTTGGATATCTTGCAAACTACTAATTTCAAAGTGATGCTTAAGGATTTCTTTTTTCTGACGACCCAATAAATCTTCCTTTGGGCAAACAAGATAATAAGCAGTTTTAGGACGACCCTTAAAGTCTACTAAACGTTCCTTGTTCGAATTGAAAAGTTCGCCGGACTTATTAATGTTGTCTTCAATTTCGCGTGAAGTCTTGGAGTTCAGATCAATTTTCCAGTAACGTTGTTTACTTACGGTAACCGGTATTTGTAAACGATCTAATGCATTTTGAACCGATAGAGCTTCGTTATCAGTAATAATTGACTCAACAAACCATTCAATTGAATTTGTATCTGATTTGTATGGTTGAATTGTATATTTATCTGCAGAATATGTAACAGTTTTGCTTTGTCGATTAATCTTTTCTGCAACGTATTCTCGCATTGAGGTAAAAATTGCATCTCCATTTGTTGTTCTCTCGGGGTGAGGCATCAGCGCCATCACGTTACCCTGTGGGTTACATACCGCTGCTAAATTGTAGATTGATCCGTTAGGGTTTGTTGGAAATTCTGCTGTTATATTTCCTTCGCTATCACCATAGCGGAATACTGTTTGTTGGTTTTCTGTTAGTTCTTCTAACAGTGTTTTCGGAATTACAAAACGACCTTCAGCATGAGCAAGTGGAATATGTATTGATTGATCCTGCAGTATATGTCGCGTGAAAGCAGTTCTGTGATTTGGAACCGAAAGAAACAAATGTGTCCAGTTGTTATAGTAACCGGTACCCAGCACATGCCCTTCTTTAGTCCGTTTATTATCCGTAAGAGCCATACCAAGTTGATAGTCCGTTAATCCGGGAACCATGCCCGATTCAATTAAAATTTGCGCGCCATTGCAAATACCCAGAACAGGTTTACCCTTTTCTGCTTGTTTACGGATTTCTTTCATAAGCGGATCTAATGAGGCAATAATACCGGCTCGCGAGCGGTCTTCATAAGAGAATCCTCCGGCAATGATATATCCGTCACAATTTTCTAACATTTTATAATCGTTATTCCACAAGAATTCCATGGGTTCCATGCCTGCGCGCCGTACAGCTATGAAAGTTTCGCGCTCAGTATTAGTTCCCGGAAATACAATGACTGATATTTTAATTGAATTATTCATTATTTATACAAGTGACACCCTAGGTTGTCCCTGAATAATTTTACCAATTTCAAAAACTGATATTTTATCTTTAAGAATTGAGTGGATTTTGTATGTTACGATTTCAGAGACAACTAATATCATGCCGATCCCCATATTAAATGTTCGGTACATTTCATTTTCGTCAATATTTCCAATAGCTTGCATTGTTTTAAATACTGGCAAAACAGGCCAACTGTCTTTTTGAATTTCAACGGTACAGTTTGATGGTAAGATTCTAGGAATATTTTCTACCAAACCACCGCCGGAAATATGTGCCATACCGTTTATCTGAAT
This sequence comes from uncultured bacterium, assembly GCA_964634215.1. GTDB lineage: Bacteria > Fidelibacterota > Marinisomatia > Marinisomatales > JAHJCW01 > JAHJCW01. The sequence continues at coordinate 83,167 of CAZWKR010000001.1, read as the reverse complement.
CGAATTTTGTAATAATAATTTTATATAATTATTGTAAACAAAGGAAGGTTCTAGAAGTGTTTCCCCAATTGATTTATCGAGATCTGATATCGTATCGGATACATTGTATTGCCCGATTTCAAAAAATAATTTTCTTGCCAAAGAGTAACCATTTGTTTGAAGTCCCGTTGACGGTAAGCCCAAAACGATATCGCCACTGTTAATCTTTGAACCGTCAATAATATTTTTTTTGTCAACGATTCCCGTAATTACTCCAACTAAATCGTGTTCACCGGAAAGGTAAGTATCCGGCATTTCTGCTGTTTCTCCCCCGACTAATGCAATATTATTTTCGCGACAAGCTGATGCCATACCGTCAACTATCTCTTTGATGACCGCCGGCTTTAACTTGTCGTTGGCGATATAGTCTAAAAAAGTTATGGGCTGTGCACCCATGACAGTTATATCGTTACAGCAGGCACTTACAAGATCGATTCCGATAGTATCATATTTATTCATCATACGAGCTATTATTGTTTTAGTCCCGACACCGTCAATACTTTGCACTAAAATGGGGTTTTCATAGTCAGTAATAATATTTTTTAGGTTATACAAGGAGCCAAAACAGCCAATACCGGTGAGTACATTTTCATTAAAAGTACTTTTTACAGGTTTTTTAATTAGATCAACAGACTTATTGCCTGCATCAATATCAACTCCGGCTGATTTATAGTCTATCTTTTTCATAATAATTTATCTCGCAAGCCGTTTTTCCAAGTATGCTCAGCTGTTTCAACTGAGACCTTAATAACATTATTTATTTCAATTGTTTTATTAGAAGTTGTATTTCCAATTTTATAAAATTCACACGAATAGTTACTTAAAAAATGTTCTACTTTATCAGTGTTCTGTTTGACAATTTCTAAAATAAAGCCTCCTGTCTCAGAGAATAACAATGCGTCCATTCTAAGATCACCGGGAATATGCACATTACATCCAATATTATTTTTAAAACACATTTCAGCAATCGTAACCGCTACACCGCCCTCGCTAATATCGTGAGCAGATAAAGCTAAATTATTTTCGATTATATCGGTGACAGAAAAAATTTGTGCCTCTACTTCTTTAAATAATGGTTTAGGCAAATTCTTTCCTAATTCATTAAATAGAGAATAATAGACACTTCCACCACATTCGTTTTTCCTTTCACCGATCAGATAAATTATGGAATCAGTTTTTTTAAAATCAGATGTAATGGCTAGGTTTACATCCTCCATTTTTCCGGTACAGCTAATGATTGGGCTTGCCGGAATGGCACCACTTTTTGTTTCGTTATAAAAACTAACATTGCCGGCTACAATTGGTGTAGCTGAGCTGGGGTGTTCTTTTAAATGAATATTTTTACAAGCTTCCGCAACACCGCGCGCTGATTCAGCAAATTCCCACATTTGTTCCGGTTTTTCCGGATTCCCAAAGCACAGGCAATCGGTCATTGCTACCGGAACAGCTCCTACGGCTGCAACGTTTCTCATGGATTCTGCCACGGCATTAACTGCTGCCCAATATGGATCAATTTTTCCATATCGCGGATTGTGATCTGTAGAAAGTGCAAGACCAACCTTGCGAATTTCCTCAGGATAGCTTTCACTATTAAATGGCGCGATAACACCGGCATCCGCATTGCCGGCTTCAATTTTTGTGCGACCCTGAACTTGTTTGTCATAAGTTTCAAAAATTGGTTCTCGTGATGCAATATTTTCGTGTCTTAATAAGTCCAATAAAATTTTATTATAATCTTTTGGTTCAGATATTTGCGGTTCGTAAAACTTGTTTTCAGGTTTTGTATACGGACGGTCATAGAGAAAACCTCGTGTTACTTCTTTTGCCGGAGCGTTAACAAGTTCTTCATTATTATATTGCACTATATATTGATTGTCATCACGGATTTTTCCGATAACCGTTGCTTGAGCCAAATTAGAAACACCCGGGAAATCATATTTATTATTATAATGATCTAAAATAATTGGGGTTATGTCCGGTGGTGTAATCCACATAAACCGTTCTTGTGTTTCTGAACAAAGATACACTGAAGGATGCAGATCCTCCATGCCCTTGTGTACTTTATCTAGCCAGACCTCTGCACCGTATCCGGATGTTTCGGCAAGCTCAACGCTTGCACAAGCAACACCGCCGGCTCCTAAATCTTTAAAACCAACCTTATCTATTTGCCCATTATTTTTCAATAATTTAAATAAAGAATATGATGATTTAAGTATATGCCGTTCTAAAAATGCGTTAGGTTCCTGAACCGCACCTTTGTTCTGTTCATTTTTCTCTTCTTCAAGCTCTAAAGATGCAAAACTTGCCCCTCCAAAACCACTGTTATCAGTCGGTTTACCGACCAATATTATATCGTGGCCAACTGCGTTTTTTGGAGCATAAGAATGTAAAATATCATCCTCACGCACAATTCCGAGCGTTACAATTGTCACTAAACAATTCTCGTTATATCCTTCATCGTAATATAGGTCGCCGCCAATATTTGGAATGCCAAGCGGATTGCCATAACCAGCAATTCCATCAACTACACCATTGTGGATCCAAAGACTTTTACTCGATTTAATATCACCAAAACGCAATCCATCCGCTAAAGCGATTACTTCAGCACCCATACATGCAACATCGCGTACATTTCCGCCAATGCCGGTTGCCGCGCCTTCGTACGGTACAATTTGTGATGGATGATTATGCGACTCGTGACTTATCACTACGCAGTAGCGATGACCTTCTTTGTCGCTTGCAATAGCGACAACACCCGCATCCTCTTTGGCGCCTAATATTACATCAGGACCATCTGTTATAAACTGTTTTAAATGGTTACGGCTGCTTTTGTAGGAACAATGTTCGGAACCCTCAATTGAAAATAATACGAGTTCCGCAAGTGATGGAGCCCTGCCAAGCATATCGTTTTGGATTTTTAATGCCTCGTCAACAGTGAGGGGTATATTTAATTCACGAAGGCGGTCGCGAATCTCATCCCTGCTTAGGTTTGAGAAATCGACGATTTCTTTTGTGAATGCCATTCTACTTTAATACAGTTTGATGGCGCTGCGGACCAACCGAGGCGAGTGTTATCGGACAGTCAACTTCGCTTTCGATAAAATTGATATAGTTTAGAATGTTTTTTGGAAGGGTAGAAAAGTCACTTCCGTCTTCAATATTAAAATCATCCCATCCGGAGAGAGTTTTATAAATTGGCTTTGCATTTCTATAATCACTAAGGCTTGCCGGAATCTCTGTGACAGTTTTACCATTAACATCGTAAGCCACACAAACCGGTAGTTCTTTAAAACCATTCAGCACGTCTAGTTTTATTAACGCAATATCTGTTAAGCCATTTACACGAACCGCTTGTCGCAATTGCACTAAATCTAACCAGCCAACTCGGCGTGGACGTCCGGTAGTTGTGCCATATTCATTGCCTTTATCTCTTAAAGCTTTCGCTTCTTCACCTTCAATTTCTGATGGAAAGGGACTTATTCCTACGCGTGTAACATATGCTTTTGCAGCACCAATAATTTTATCAATTTTTGTAAAAGTGACGCCACATCCTGCGGCCATATTGCCGGCAGCAGTATTGCTGCTTGTTGTGTGTGGATAGATTCCGTGGTCCACATCAAGACTAACACCTTGCGCGCCTTCAAATAAAATTGATTTACCTGCTTTTTTTGCATTGTAAAGGATTGTCGAAATATCGGCAATGTATTTCTCTAGCTGTTTTCCATATTTTAAATAATCAGTATATATAGATTCTATTGAAGAACTGATTTTACCACCGAGCGCTTTTTCTGCTAAATTTTTATTAAATAAATATGATTTTTCTAATTTTTCATGAAGGATTTCCGACTCGAGTAAATCTATCATTCTGATTCCGTGGCGATACATTTTATCGGCGTAAACCGGAGCTATTCCACGTTTGGTACTGCCGGCAGCAAGCTTCCCCTGATGTTCCGTAATTGCGATGTCCATATCAATATGATACGGCATTATTACGTGCGCACGATCACTTACTAACAAATTTGGATTTACTCCGCGCTTTTGTAGGCCTGCAATTTCTTCCAATAAAACTTTAGGGTCAACTACTACACCATTCCCGATTACGCTAACAGGTTTTGAGTATAACACACCGGACGGGATCAAGTGTAGTTTAAAAGTTTCATCATTTACAATTACAGTATGACCGGCATTATTCCCACCTTGGAAGCGTACAACATAATCAGCATCACCGGCGAAATAGTCAGTTATTTTACCTTTGCCTTCGTCACCCCATTGGGCACCAACAATAATAGAAATCTTTTGTGTAGGGGGGGTCACCGGGGTTGATTTTCCGTGGGCAGTAATATTAGTGGCGCTTTGAAAATCACAAAATTTTATTCAAATGAAGTGTGTAAGGTTACAATAGCATAACCAATATTTCAAAGAATCAAAATAGATAATCAGCAATATTATTATGGAAAAAAATTGCAAAATAATTAATCTTTGCTATTAAGAATCCAAATAATTAGATTTCTTAGTCCTTTATGTTTCCAGGAGAGGCATTATTTAGGATAAAAGGATTTATTATTAACAAAAGAGGAATAAAGGAAATGAGAAAAATAGGTACCATTTTTGTAATTGTGTTACTACTCGTTGGCTTTGCTTTTGCCGGCGGAATAGTACACAATACAAACCACAGCGCGGATTTTATCCGTCTGATGAATCGAAATGCATCCACAGATGTTGACGCAGTGTATTTTAATCCTGCAGGACTAACATATCTTAATGATGGATTACATTTCTATTTGAGCAGTCAAACTATTTATCAGACAAGAACAATAACAAGCGATGTACCAACGCTTACTAGCGATACTTTTGAAGGCACAACGTTTGCACCGGTTTTCCCAAATTTTTATTTTGCATATAAAAAGGGAGATCTAGCAATTGGAGCAGGCTTGGTTCCTATTGGTGGTGGCGGCAGTGCTATTTTTGATGATGGCTTGCCATCGTTCGCGGTTCCTGCTTCGTTATTACCTGCCGGATTGACAGCTTCAGGGATACCAACTTCAAATTATGACTTTGATGTTGCTTTCGACGGATCATCAATTTATTTAGGTGGACAAGCTGTGGTATCATATAAGGTTAATGATATGATCTCAGTAGCCGGTGGTGCACGTTACTTTGCAGCAACTAATAATTATACAGGACATCTTAAAGATATAATGATTGATCCAAATTATCCTGATGCTGGATTTACTGGAAGCATGGTCTCTGCTCCCGAGTTCTTTACTACAATGGCTGCAGCATTTGCAGGTCTAGGCGCGCAAGCTGTAGCGGGCGCCGCGGCAGCGCAAGCAGGCGCAGATGGATTACAACCGTTTATTGATGGCGGCGCAGGCGACTTACCTTTTGCTACACTTATTGCATTGGGAATGGTTGACCAAGCAACCGTCGACGGTATAGGTGCTGGGGTTGCTGCCTTGGGCGGTACATTTGATGCAACTACTGATACCCCTGCCGGAACACAAGCCTTCTTCGCTGGCAGTGCTGCTTATCTTACTGGAGCCGCTGCTCAAGCAGAGGCTGGATCGGCCGCTATGGCTGGCAATGCTGCTGCTACACAAGATATTGAAGTTGAAGCCGAACAAACAGGTACAGGCTTTGGACCGATTGTTGGTTTATATCTAACGCCGATGGAAGGTCTTGCTATTGCACTGCGCTATGAAGGAAAAGCAGCCATGACATTGACAAATGCAACAACAGTTGATGGTTCTGGATTATTCCCGGATGGAGCTGAAATAGGCGCCGATATGCCCGCGATGGCGAGCGTTGGCCTTGCCCTTAAAATTGCCCCAAGTATGCGTCTTGTTGCAGATATGAATTATTACTTCAATACTGCTGTTGATTGGGATGGTAAGGAAGACTATTTAAAAGACGGTATGGAAGCTGGCGCTGGGTTAGATTTTGCTCTAAATGAATCATTGCAACTAAGTGCTGGTTTTTTAAGAACTCTAAATACTGGTGCACTACCAAGATACCATACTGACTTAAGCCACACTATTGCCTCAAGTACAATTGGTTTAGGCGGAAGATATAATATTAATTCGAATCTGTATCTTTCATTTGGTGTCTCGAACACTTTTTATGATGGATTATACAAAAGTGGCGTAGATTATAGAGGGATGTGGACAGGTAACGAAACTTATGATAAATCAACAATTGATTTTGCAATAGGAATTGGTTACAGCCGATAAATAAGTAACAAAAAAGTATATAAAAAACCCCGTTTTTGCGGGGTTTTTTATATACTTAAATTGTGCAAACAAAAGGATAACAGTGACACTTATTAAATTAAATCACAAATTACTTTCTGAGAAAGATGTAGTAACAAACTCACAGAAATTTTTAAATAAAATGGAAAACAGAAGATCGGTTCGTCATTTTTCAAATAGACAAGTACCACTAGAGGCTATAGAAAACATAATAATGACTGCTTCTTCAGCACCATCGGGTGCAAATAAACAGCCGTGGAAATTTATAATAGTGAAAGACGTAGAACTAAAAAGGAAAATAAGAATTGCAGCGGAAAAAGAAGAAAAAGAGTTTTACGAAAAACGTGCACCACAATCATGGCTTAAAGATTTAGAAGGGTTGGGAACAAATTGGCAGAAAGAATTTTTAGAAACAGCACCATATCTGATAGTTGTGTTTAAGGTTCTTTATGAAGAGGATGCAGAATTAAAACGAAAACATTACTATGTTAATGAATCGGTTGGTATTGCCTGTGGAATGTTGATTACTGCAATTCATAATGCAGGATTGGTTTCGTTGACACACACACCAAGCCCGATGGAGTTCTTGCGGGAAATATTAAATCGACCCAAAAATGAAAAACCGTTTTTGTTAGTTCCTGTTGGGTATCCGGCCGATGATACTAAAGTACCATATATATCTAAAAAGAAATTCAGTGATATTACAGAAATTATATAAAAATATTTACCGAGCCAATATATTCTCCACTGCTTCATTATCTCCATCATTCTCCACCGGTTCCAACTCTAAAACGTTTGCCATTAAATTATAAAGCTGTATGTTTTCAAATGCGGCAGTTTTAATCCCGGATTTAAAAGATGGTCCGTGCGCCAAGAAAAATGCATGCATATCAGAGTGCGTTGGATCATAACCATGTGTTCCACCATTATAAAATGATTGATGAGAATCAAAATACTCATGGCTTGTTAAGCTCCACCCATTATCTAAAATACCCACTATTGGAGCAATTCTATTATTTTTTGAATAATGTAAGTATTTTGGAACGTCCGCTCTTTTATATACTGAAAGATTAGGATGTTTTCCATTTATTAAATTGAAGACAGAGTCAACTTCGGATTCTTCACACCATATATCTAAAACAGGATACCAATTAAGAATCTTTAAATTTGTTGGATCCAGATAGTCATCGAGGAAGATTAATCTTTCTTGGCTTAACTGTGCCATTCCATGGTCGGATACTATCATTATGTTTACTTTGTCGAACAAATCACGTTTTTCCAGCCCGGCAATTAATTGACCTATACGAGCATCACATTCCTCTATGGCAATATTAATAGATGAAGAATCGGGACCACCCATATGTCCGTAGTCATCTGGGTCACTAAAATAAATTGTATAAAAAGAAGGTCGTTCTTTGGCAGGTTTATCTAGATACTCGAATACCTTTTGAACGCGTTCTTCGTTTGGAATATTACCATCATATGGCACCCAATAAGCAGGTCTTACTCCATTTATTTCGGCTTCGGAGCCGGGCCAAAAATTACATAATGTCTTTAATCCCTTTTTTTCTGCCGTAACCCAAATCGGTTCACCGTCCCACCACCGACCGTTTTGTACTTCATCCCTGCTACCAAGGCTGAACGTTGCATCAAAAACCGGATCATACATTGTGTTGGCTACAATTCCGTGATTCTGAGGATAAAGTCCAGTTACGATAGTATAGTGATTGGGAAAGGTTTTGGATGGAAAAGATGGAATTAAAGCATCAGCTTTTACACCTGTCGCAACAAGTCGGTCAAGGTTTGGAGTGTCGGTTTTATCCATATAATCCCACCGGAATCCATCAAGCGAAACTAAGATAAGATAATTTTCGCGTCCATTAGAACTTGAACTGCAGGAAAATATCGAAATAGAAATAATGCATAAAAGTATAATATTAAATAAATATCGTAACTGTTTTGAAAACATTAGTTGCTTCCTTGTTTTTACAATTAAATTAATAAAGAAATTAGTTAGAATTTTATCCAACTGGGAATAATTCAATTTATTAAGAGGAAGTCATGAAAAATTATATAATTGTTGGTGCCTTGTTATTTTTACTCCAAAACGTTGTTAGACCTCAAGAGCATCAGTCAATGCCTGTTTCAACGTACTCGATCGTTGCTTATGATGAAGAAACCGGGCAGCTTGGTGTTGCAGTACAGAGTCATTGGTTTTCCGTTGGCGTGTTGGTTCCGTGGGTAAAAGCAGGTGTCGGTGCAGTGGCAACGCAATCTTTTGTGAAAGTAGAATATGGCCCCAACGGATTGAAATTAATGGAAAAAGGCTTTACAGCCGAGGAGGCCTTGAAGCTCCTTGTGAGTGATGATGAAAATAGCAACGTAAGACAAGTTGGTATGGTTAGCGCTCAAGGCGATGCTTCGGCATTTACCGGTGAGAACTGTATTCAGTTTGCAGGACATATTGTTGGTAAAAATTATACTGTGCAGGCGAATCTTATGGCATCAGCAACAGTGCCGACGGCCATGGTACGAGCATATGAAACCACAAAAGGCGAATTGGTTGACAGACTAATGGCAGCACTAGAAGCGGCACAAAAAGAGGGCGGCGATATTCGTGGAAAGCAATCAGCTGCAATTATAGTCACAACAGGCGAACCAACGGGAATCGATTGGAAAGATAGGTTATTTGATTTGCGGATTGAAGACCATTCTGAACCAATTGAAGAAATGAAAAGATTAATTAGAGTTAGCAGGGCCTATCAACATGCCAATCAAGGTGATTTGTATATAGAAACCGGAGAAATTGATAAAGCGCTTAAAGAATATGATTTAGCTACTGAATACTATCCTGAAAATCCTGAATTACCGTTTTGGACAGCGATTAGTTTAGCAAGTGTGGATAGAGTTGATGAAGCATTGCCCATCTTTAAGGATGTATTTGAAAAAGCACCGGATCTGAGAGATTTAATACCCCGCTTAATTCCTGCGGGATTATTGCCTGATGATAGAGCGTTAATTAAAATAATACAGAAACAATAATAGATGTTTTAGGGGAACTTTCTATCATCCTAACCATTAACAGGATAAATATATCGAACCCCTCAATTCCTCAGAATTATAAATCCTTCCCCTCAGAATTCAATCTGAGGGGTTCGTGTTTCTACCGCCACTGCCGACATGTCGGAGTCTCCTCCTATTTTAGGTGGAGATTGAAAGAGGGGTATTTAGTATTTGGCAATGATTATAAAGTTTTGTTAAATTCCGACCGACCGGTCGGTCGTTGTAAATAAGATAGGATTGTAAAATTGTTATGATAGATAAAAAAACACAAATAATTCATGCTGCGGTTGAAGTATTTGCAAAGCAGGGCCTGGAAAAAGGTAAAATTGCTGATATTGCAAAACAAGCAGGTATTGGCAAAGGAACTATTTACGAATATTTTAAAAGTAAAGATGAAATATTTGGAGCGATTGAAAATATGTTCATTGGTGATTCCATTGCGCAAATTGAAAAGTTGGCTACCTCTAACAAATCGCCGACAACGCAGATTGAAGAAATTTTCAATTATAGCGTCAATATGCACGAAATAATGGGAGATACCATTATTATTATTTCTGAGATGTGGGCACAACATAGTCGCGGACAATTACACAGCCATAAAAATTCAATATTTGCTGACATGTACAGTAGCTACCATAAAGTCATTAAAGAAATTCTAACAAATGGGATAAAAACAGGTGAGTTTCGCAAAATGAATAAAAATGGTGTAGCAACAATGTTGTTGGCTTTAATCGATGGAATAATTTGGCAAAATGTCATTTTCAAAAGTGACAAAAAATTTGCTCAATGGAAAAAAGAAGCAATTAAATCATTTATGAATGGGATATTATTATGAAGAATTTTATTACAATAGTGTTTTTCACAACAGCGATTTTTGCCCAACAGGCGATACCTACCGGACAAGAATTGGTTGAAAAAATGTCGGAAATAATGACCCAGGAGAACAGCACGGCTATTATGACGCAGACAATTACAACGAGTAGCGGAAAGCAGCGTACTTTTGAATTTGAAATGTTCACTTCAAGTGAGGGCGAAAAAACATTGATGCGTTATTTAAAGCCATCGGCTGCTCGGGGACAAGCCTTTTTAATGTTAAATAATGCTGATGATATTTGGACTTACTTTCCACGAACAAAGCGTGTGCGAAAATTATCGTCAAGCTCAAAGAACCAAAAAGTACAAGGTAGTGATTTCTCATTTGAAGACATGGGCTCAGGCGATTCTTGGAAAACAGAATATATTAGCCTTAATCTTGGATCAGAAAAATATGATGGTATATATTGTTGGAAATTGGAAAGTATAGGCATTCCCGAGCAAAGCCCCTCATATCCTAAAATGGAGGTTTATATGAGGAAGGTGGATTTTTATCCAATAAAAATTGATTATTTTGATAATAATGATTTTGTTGAAAAAACATTACTGTTGAGTGATATTAAAGAAATAGAAGGAATTCCAACGGCAATGCAAATGACAATGAAAAATCATTCAGAGGGTACAGAAACGACAATGCAAATACTGTCGACCACTTATAGTTGGGAACCGCCAGACAATTTCTTTACTGAAAGGATGTTGAAGAAATGATTAGAAAACACTTTTTATTATTATTACCAATCCTTCTTTTTGGTCAATCGAATTTCTTTGGATACTTCGAAGGCGAATTTGACCAAATGAAGTTTGCCAATCAAACATATAATTATGGATATAATAAATTGCGGTTAGATTTTGAAGCTCGCCCCGATGATGCGGTGACAGTCGGTGCAAATATAAATATCCAAAAATATTATGATAATATTTCATGGAATTTGTTGGATTTTCTTTCAGCAGATATTTGGCAACCGACCTTTGGTACTGAAGCGGAATTTCCAATTGCACTATTAGACACATTTTATCTTGATAATGTTTATCTAAAAGCGGGGTTTGAACATGTTGATTTAACGATTGGGAAACAACAAATATCATTAGGAATGGGTTATGCCTGGAATCCGATTGATATATTCAATTCAAAACAGTTGCTCGATCCCACCTACGAGCAAACCGGCGTTAATACAATTAGGGCCGAAATACCATTAAAAGGAAGAACAAGTTTGGATGTAATTCTATCACCCGGAAAAGACTGGAATGAATCCGCAAAAATGTTTCAATTGAAAACGGGGTTCGGAAGGTTTGATGTACACGGAACCGTTGGGCAATATACTTGGAAGCGAATAATTTTTGATCCACTGCAATTTGCGTTAAGTATTCAGAAAGATGAGCGAACCTTATTTGGAGGTGCAGTTGTTGGCGAACTGGCGGGAGCCGGAATTTGGATAGAAGGCGCCTGGAATCAATTGGAAAACCAAGAAGATTTTACTGAAGTGGTAATTGGAACAGATTATACATTTGAAAACGGCCTATATATTATAATAGAGTATTTACGTAATGAAAATGGTATTTCAAACAAAGACGATTTAGACATTAATCATTATTTACAATATTTTATGGGCGAAACACACAGTTTGATGCAGGATTATTTATTTGGGTTTTTAAGCTATCCAATAAATGATTTTATTCAATTTGGATTATTAGGTTTTGGAAATTTAAACGATAATAGCGGGACGCTAAATCCCCAACTGGTATGGAATTTATTCCAAGATGTTGACCTGTCAATGATGTATAGCCACTTTATAGGAGATGGCGATACTGAATTTGGCGTGCAAGATTGGGGTTGGCGAATTCGTTTGCGTGGATATTTTTAACAATTAAATAGCGAGGATATTATGAGAGAAAAAGCATTAAATAATTTGGCAACATTTATCGCCAAAAAACCATGGTGGACAGCATTAATATTACTGATTATTACCATTATTATGACAAGCATGTCCGCACAATTAGAATTAACGACATCTTTTACCAATCTTTTACCAAAAGATACCCCCATGGTAGATGAATTCAATATGATCATTGAGGAATATAACGGTTCTTCATCCATGTTGATTGTCGCCGAGGGAGAATCTAAAAAACTTGAAGAGTTTGCTGAGAAAGCAGTTCCAAGGATTGAAGCATTACCCGAATGGGTATCGCGTGTTGATTATAAAGCACCAAAAGAATTCATTGCAAAACATGGACTAATGTTAATGAAATCCAGTGATTTGGAAAATAACATGGAGCTTTTTCAAAGTCCAAATCTTGATGAATTTCTTATAAATTTAAATAATAGTCTGGAAAAAGAATATATTCAAAGTGAAGATAAAATTACCGGGCAGGAACAAGAACAAGGTGCAATAAGATTTTTAGGAAGTATTCAATCGTGGATATCAATATTTGAGGGTGTTTTAAATGGTAACAGTGGCGACGCGGGAGAGAAAGCAACGGAAGCAATATTATATGGAGATGAATATTATAGAAGTTGGGATAACCAAATGATGATTTTACAGATTCTTCCTACATTTACAATGTTTGATATTGAAAAGGCAGTTGCAAGCACTGATTCAATTGAAACAATAGTACATGCTATTGGCGATGAAATTGGGGTTCGCGCAGGATTAACAGGAACAATTCCGCTTGGTAGGGATGAAATGGTTTCCATTCAAAACGATTCAATGACCATAACAATGATCGCGCTACTGGGTATATTAATCTTATTTATTGTCGCATTCAGAATGTTGGTCAGCCCAATATTGGCAATAATCACATTAATAATAGGCGTATTGTGGGCATTGGGAATTGCATGGCCACTGGTTGGTTCTTTAAACCTTATGACTTCAATGATGGCCGTTGTCCTAATTGGATTAGGGATTGACTTTTCAGTTCATATTATTTCTACGTATACAGAAATGCGCCAAAAAGGCGACGATGTAGCAACATCGCTTAAGGCGACATTTGCTAAATCAGGACCGGGGATTATGACCGGTGGCTTGACGACTGCATCAGCTTTTTTAACATTGCTTATTGCAAGGACGGAGGGCATGAAGGAATTTGGGCTAACTCTTGGAATTGGAATTATAATGACAATGTTAGCGGCAATGTTAATTTTACCGAACTTGCTTGTAATAAGAGAAAGAATTAAGAGTCGTTTCGGTAGAAAGAAAAAACTATCCAAAACAAGAGACATATCATATCAAAATTTAGGCGCATTTGCAGACACGCTCTCCAAAAGCTGGAAACTTGGAGTGGTTGCCATATTATTACTGCTAGCAATCTTTGGATATAATGGCTCAAAAATAACAATGGATTATAATTATTTAAATATGGAACCTGAGGGACTGGAATCGGTTGAATTGCAGGATAAAATGATTGAGGCTTTTGATATAAGTTCAGATTTTGCATTAATTACTGCTGAGACTCTCGAGGAAGTAAAGGAAATCACCGAAGCTGCAAAAGATATGAATACTGCCGGTATGGTACAATCTATAATCGACTATTTACCACCGAGCGCAGAGCAAAAAAGCAGAACAGGTTTGGTTTCGGAAATACGACAAACAATGCAACAGGCATCAGTTAAAGGAAACACAGAGTTGGATGTTAATACAATAGTTAATGAACTATATCGGCTAGAAGAAAATATTTTTGAGATTCAAGACTTGGCATATATTGGTGGTCAAGATAAGGTATATTTAAAAAGCGCTTTGCTTGTAGGTTCTTTGCCCGACGAGGATGACCCATCATTGAAATCACTGAATGCTAAACTTTCAAACATTATGAATAATCCGTCGAAAGGATTATTAAATAGTATGGTTGAAAATGTTGATGGAAGATTAAAGAAGGCTACTACAGAAGTTGGAAATTTCCATTTCGATTTTGCTAGTAATTATAAAGAAAAAGTAATCGCTATGGCAAATTCGGAGTCGATTACAATTCAGAACATACCTAATGGAATAAAAAACCAGTATGTTGGAAAATCAGGTAATAATTTTCTTGTCTCAATATTCCCAAAACAAAATGTGTGGGAAATTGACTATCTTAAGCGATTTTCAAATGAGTTGGCGGGCATTGATCCCCGTGCAACAGGTCTTCCGCCAATTTTTAATACGCTAATGGATGAAATCGGTGAAGACGGGGCACGTGCTACTAAACTAGCGATTTTTGTTATATTTATTGTTCTATTGATCGATTTCCGTAGCATAAAAAAAGCAATCCTTGCAATGATTCCACTAATTGTAGGGGTCGTGTGGATGGTGGGGGTAATGGAAATTACAGGACTACAGATAACACTGTTGAACATAATGGCAATACCTATGATTATAGGAATAGGTATAGACGATGGTGTACATATTGTTCATCGCTATCAAATTGAGGGAAGGAATGCACACAGTCCGGTATTTGCAAGTACCGGACGGGCAATATTATTAACATCAATAACAACAATGCTTGGCTTTGGATCGCTTTGGTTTGCAACTTATCGCGGACTTGGTTCAATGGGAATTGCCTTATTTATAGGTGTTGGCACATGCTTTCTAGCAACGGTTTTAGTTGTACCGGTAATAATAGGGATGTTAAAAAAGAAGAAATAGAAATAGATTATTATTTAAACAAATACAATAATTAAAAACAATATTTTAATGGCAATATTGGAATTTTTTAAAAATGTTGAAAATGGGGAAACGTAGTAAGCAATTCAAACATTTTAAAGCCAATTTCGCTTATATTGGGTGTGATAATAGGATATAACAGCTATATAAGTACTATAAAGTGACTTTAAAATCAGATGAAGAAATTTAGAAAAAATAATAATTTATGTATATAATCTTCTTGCCATTAGCGCATATGTATATAATAATCAACACATTATGATTTGATTGTTCTATATCTGAAAATAATTAAATTCAAATAAAACTCAAAAAATATTTGACATCAATAAGAACACTAGTTTAGTTTTACCCACTTTACGGAGAGGGCTCTCCGTGCGTTTATTCTGAGGGAATAACGTATTTTAGTAAAAACTTACAAAATATTCTTTAACCATTCTTATGGAGGATGAACAATGAAACGAGTTATTGCTATACTCTCATTAGTCGTTCTGCCGGTAATGATATTCGCCCAAACAAGCGGAAAATTATCCGGTGTTGTAACAAGTACCGATGGTACGCCTTTAGCAGGTGCCAACGTTGTACTTGAAGGAACTACAATGGGAGCCGCAACTGATGAAGACGGACAATATTTTATATTGGACGTCGCAGTAGGAACATATGCTGTTCGTGCTGATTACATCGGTTATAAAACTCATACTGTGAACAATATCCGTGTTTCAGTTGGATTAACTACGGGTTTAGACTTTTCTCTTGATGTTGCAGCAGTTGAAGGAGAAGAAGTTGTTGTTACAGCTGAGAGACCATTAATTAATTTAAATGCCACAAATACAACAGCAATTCTTGATGCTGAAACTGTCCAAGCATTACCGCTTAGAGACATTGCAGACGCTGTTGGTTTGCAAGCTGGAGTTGTCACAGAAGACGGTGACACTCACGTACGTGGTGGTAGAGATGGTGACAATGCTTACTATCTTGATGGTGTATTACTAAGAGATACCTGGACAGGTGAAAACCTTACCAACGGTATTAGCCAAAGAACAGTTGGTGAAATTTCAGTACAGCAGGGTGGTTTAACCGCTGAATATGGAAATGCCAATGGTGGAGTCATGTTAGTTACAACTGAAACAGGCGGCTCGAAATGGACCGGTTCTGCAGAGTTTGTTACTGATCTTGGTGCAACTGAAGCCGGAACAGATCAGGATAAGTTGTATAGCTATGGTAACCAGTTGCTCAACTTTAATATTGGTGGGCCAATCGGCGACAATATTCGTTTTTATCTCAATGTTGAAAATGAGAAAAACGCTGATGCTGATCCATCTTGGGGCTCAATTCCATTTGCTGATGTAACGGAATACCAAGGAGCTCTAAGTGGCGCAGATAGTGCTGCAATATGGGTTGATGGTGATCCCGACGCAGGCCTAAATGACAATTATATTTATTTCGAAGAGTTTGTTCGAAACAATCAGTCAAAACCAGCGAATTTGCTCTGGGCCTATGAAAAGGGCTTGGCAGATCCTGATTTTGAGATTCCCGCAGAATGGTTCGACACAACATATGTCACAGCCAAAGATTATGAACAGCGTTATGGACCAGCTAAAAATGCTGCTGATAATCGCTTGAGACTTGGTGGTAATGTGGTGTTTGATTTTAAACCATTTAGATTTAAAGTCGGTGGACAGATGTATAATTATGAACAAGACCTATATCAAGATCTTGATCAACTTTTAAACTGGGAAAACCCGGGAAGAAATGAATCTGAATTCCGCATGGGATATGTAAATGCTACCTGGGGAATTAATACCAAATCTTTCTTAAAGGTAACAGGTAGTTATACCGATTATACCACACAACAGTTCAATCGCTACCATAAAGATGATTTTGATGCATATGGTATGCGTACGACTGATCTTGGATCATCCAATTATTATTATAGAGGACATGGACTTGACGCACTGGCAATACCTGCCCTGGTTAGTTTTAACGGATATGGTGAACAATATAATAATTACCTTGATCGTAATGAAAACAAACTGGGTTTACGGTTAGATTATGTTAATCAGCTAGGTGTACATGAACTTAGGGGTGGTCTAGAGTATTATAATACAAAGATCAGCTTCTACCAGTCGACTCAGATGTCCGAGATTTATCAAAATCTAGCAAGAGTTGATGTGAATTATAATGGTACTGTTGAATCTAGTGAAGTTGGTGGTGTAGATGTAGACGATTGGCAATTCGCAGTTTATCGTAACGCTTATGTTGATAACCTAGGCTACAATATTTATGGCGATGAAGCTACCAAATATAACGAAGACGATCATGGCTTAGCTCCGGGAAATCCTGTAAACATGCGTTTTTATGTTACAGACAAACTTGAGTATAAAGATATTGTCATGAACATTGGTCTGTCATACGAATCATTTGATCCGAATGCTATGGCTCCGGATTCAGATGGTGATGGCTACGGTGACAGTGATGGATTTAATAACATAGACCATACTTTGGATGGCAGAATTGATCGTTCTGGAACTGCAGACGAAAGCTTTAAATGGGAACCGATAGAAGCTCATACTTCTTGGTTGCCACGTATCGGATTTGCATTTCCTGTATCGGATAAAACAGTGTTCCGTGCACAGTATGGTAACTATATGCAGAATGTGCCGTTACAATTCCTATATCTAACTGATTCGCAATTATCAGCTAATTTAACGCAGGGTAATGCAACTGTATCTGAGAATCCAACGCTTAAACCGGAACGCACAACTTCATATGAAGTTGGTTTCAGTCAACAGATTGGTGATGCAGCAGCTATTGATATAGCCGGTTTTTACAAGGAAGTTCGTGATTATATCTTACAGGTTAACAGATATAATGCAACACGCGACGGATCCGATTTTGTTTGGAATCAATATGTTAATGGTGACTATGGTGTAACTACGGGATTCCAAATGAATATTCGTATGCGCCGTACTAAGGGTTTCTTGGCTGACATTAATTATACAATGATGTGGGCGCGCGGAACCGGTTCAGATCCTGCTTCTAACTTCGATATTTCATGGACAGGTGACGACATTAATGATTATCCAACAATTATTAATCGTTTAGATTATGACCAACGCCATACTGGTTCGATAATGTTAGATTATCGTACGCCACAACGCGACGGTCTTTTGTCTAACTTAGGCGCAAATGCAGTCATGACTTTTGGTAGTGGTCAGGCATACACACCTTATAGTACCCAAAGTTTCGTTTTTGGACGTACTTGGAATGTACCGATTGCTGCTATTAACTCAGCCGATATGCCTTGGACAACACGGGTAGATATGAGAATTGATAAGGGCTTCAACGTTGGTGGAAAATATATCAATCTTTATGTTTTAGTGCTTAACGCATTGAATTCAGAGCTTGTAAACAATGTATATGGTACTACCGGACAGGCTGGTGAAGACGGATGGCTCGAGTCTCCCGAAGGTCAAGTTTGGTTAGCAGGAGCAGCTGAGAACTATCCAAATGTAGATTCCGCAAGCCTGTATGGTGCAAGATTAGGAACAAACGCTCGTTGGGGTATCCCAAGAACGGTACGTTTCGGCATTCAGGTTAATATTTAATTGAAGAGGATAGAATGAAAAACTTTAAATACTCTATCGTATTAATGCTTGCCGCAGGAGTTCTTTTCTCCGGATTGTTAAATGCTGAAATAACATCTGGGAAAGACACTGAAAAGACCCGAGGACTGCAAAAGCCGACAATTGCAGCAACAGGTTCTTTTGATGGTAACCGTATTGATAACGATTTAGAAAACAACGCAATGATAGTGAGCCACAATATTAGTGGTCGTTCTGGAATGTCCTGGCCGGCAGGTAATAATACTCAATCAGTATTTGCCTCAGGAATCTGGATAGGTGGAAAAATTGGAGGTGTACCGCATGTATCGGCTGGAGAATATGCCGGTGAGTTTGTTGGCGGTCCATGGGGCAGTAGCCCAGGCGATCCACAGCACACAATTTATAAGGTCAATAAAGCTGACTTAGCTGATCCATTAGCTAATCCACATTTCCAAAATTGGCCGACTGAATTTGGTGCTCCGTGGGTAGATGTCAATGGCAATGGTACTTATGATCCATTACCAAACGGACCAGATCATCCAGAGTTTATAGGTGATCAAGTTGTCTATATGGTAATGAATGATGGTGATCCAACCCAACACTCTGTGTTTCATACAAACCCAATGGGAATTGAAATGCAGAATACAATATTTGGTTTTGATCGTCCAGATGCCTTTGGTGACATGATGTTTGTAAAATGCTTATTAATAAATAAAGGCGATGAGCCTATCACTGATACCTATATTGGACTATGGTCCGATCCCGATCTCGGTGATGCAGCCGATGACTTTGTTGGTTGTGTACCTGACTTAGGTCTGGGTATTTGTTATAACGATGGTGAAGATCATGATTACGCCGGATATTCCGGTGGAACTCCTGCTGTCGGTTATGACTTCTTCCAAGGTCCTATAGTTCCGGCACCCGGCGAAACAGCATTAGTGTCAGGAGTAGAAATTCCAGATTATAAAAATCTAGACATGACCTCCTTTTCAAAATACATTAATACTGATGATCCGGTATGGAGTGATCCTAATAGTGCCGAAGAAGCCTATAATTTAATGATGGGATTAATGAAAGATGGAACCAACTTTGCAGACAATCTAACTGGTGGAA
Organism: uncultured bacterium; assembly: GCA_964634215.1. GTDB lineage: Bacteria > Fidelibacterota > Marinisomatia > Marinisomatales > JAHJCW01 > JAHJCW01. The sequence goes on along the minus strand of CAZWKR010000001.1, from coordinate 63,595 downwards.
CACCATTTGTTCACCCTGGTGACCCTAATTTAGATACAGGTCCAACTGATAATGTGTATGTCGATTCTGATGTGCATGCTTCCGGTGACCGTCGTTTCTTAATGAACGCAGGTCCATTTACAATGCAACCTGGCGATGAACAAGAAGTTGTGTTTGCAATATTTCATGCTGCAGCCGGCGATCCTTTGGATTCATATAATTATTTGAAGGAAGTTGATAAAATTGCCCAGTTGGCATATGATACACAATTTGCATTGCCACCATCACCCCCACAGCCTGAAGTTACTGTGTCAACCTATGAAGATGAAATTATCTTGACTTGGGATGGTGCAGCAGAACTTTATACTGCATTAGATGTTATTGATAAAGATCCAGTAACAGGTGACGATACAGAATATGCGTTTGAGGGTTATAATGTTTGGCAGTATGAAACAGTCGCCGGTAGCGGTGCTAATAAATTGATCGCCACTTATGACTTAAATAATGGCTTAACTGAAATTTATGACGATGTATTTGACGCCAATTTTGGTGAAATAATTAATCGCCGTGTTCAGTTTGGTTCAGATTCAGGCGTAAAAAGAAGTATAAGTATTACTGCAAATGCGTTAGATAATGGTACGCCATTAAAAACTAACCGCATGTATTATTTTGCTGTAACTGCTTATGGATATAATGAGTTTGGTATTCCGGTAACTTTAGAAAGTTCACCTGAAATCATGGCAATACGTCCACAGATTCCTAATACTTGGGAAGCTGGTGATGAAACTGCCGTTTACGGATCAGCATTACCGGCAACACACACAGGTCCTTCTGATGGTGCTGTTATAGCTACTGTTGTAGATCCTGCAGCTTTGACCGGAGATAGCTACGAAATATTCTTTGATACTGATCATTATTATCTTGATCTTGATGGTATGTGGAAACCTACTGCACAGCCGGATGCAATTGCAAAATTGTTAGATGTTTCTCCGACAGTCGTAACAGGTACCGCAGTTGTTGGTCCTGGTGGAACAATCGACATGCACTTTACAGTTGATGTTGCATCACCTGATTACAACTATGTGGCTGGTGTTTTACTAACAGTTCCAGGAGCAATTATTAATAGTGCAACTGGTCCTGATGGCGTAGTAGTTGCAATCCAACCTGATGGTCAGTCAGTATTATTTGGTGATACAGACATCGATGGTGCCGGTGATTTTGCCGGTGGCGAGCATGTTTCAATTAATGTAGTGGCTAGCTCAGTATCGCTTCCAATTGGTTTTACATATATTGCATATGACGATGGCTGGGGACACCTAGTTTGTGACCAAGATGGCGATGGTGTAACTGATCCTGATCAAGTAGATTATTGTGATGCTTATGGTCTTGGACCATCAAATTCAGTAATACTTGATGCCAATGGTGCTGGTACAATAGACGAACTAGGATATGCGTTTAAATCCTTCTTCCGTTGGAATGTGCGTAATACCAACACAGGTTTACTTGTTGCAGAAAATCAAACCACACAAAGTGGCTTTGCAGAAGAAAACGTTATCGATGGTATTTTGGTTCCTGCACACAATGCAGGTGCTAATGCCGGTCCAATTGCTGATGGTGTACTGTTTGCAGTTGATGGACCTGCCTTAACTATGAAATCAGTTGGTGTATATGCCAATGCCGCGGGTCCGATTGATCCTCCGGTTGATGGATTGCCATACTGGCGTTATCCTGATTGGTTGGTAGCAGGTGGTGATTATACAAATCAACAGACTACAGGTGCTACTTGGCACTTTAACACACATCCGGGCTACGGTCCTGGTGGTCCTGCAACTTTCTTTAGTTCACTAGTTGTTTATTCTGGTGGATTAGGACATCCAATGCAAGGTATCGGAGCTTTAATTCCTTATGACTTTGAATTGAGATTCGAAGGACCAAATAGTGGATTGGCTTTTGACAATTGGGATCATACAGGAAATATACCTGTACCATTTACATGGTGGAATATTGGTATTGGTACTCCTGACGACCCAAGTGATGACTATCAGTTAATTCCTTGGTTATTAGATGATAATGGAAGTGGTGTTTGGGACTTAGTAGCTGATGACCATGAGACCTCTGGTGGTGATAATGATCCATATACAGATCGTGTATATGTACACGCTCCTGTAAACAATACACCTGGAACTTCTGGTTATGATGACTTCTTTGCCAATGTAGCTGCCGATGGTAGCAATGTTAATGCTTGGTATATGGGAGCCGGAAATAATGATCCTGGTGGTCCTATGGATACTTGGAATGTAATGTCACGTACTGTTCTAATGAATTGGAATGGTGGAGATGCTTATGCTGCTGATTTCCCAGCAAATATCAATGCTGTGGAACCGGAAGCAGGTACTGTGTGGAGGTTTATTACTACTAAACCTAATTCAGTAGCTGATGAATTTAGTGTATCAACTGCAGCATTAGTTGGTAACGCTAAGGCATACGATCCGGATGCTATTAACGCATGGCCAAATCCATACTTCGGATATAATCCTGAAGAACGTGATCCAATTGAACAAATTGTACAGTTCACACATTTACCAGAATCTGGACAATGTACAATTCGTATATTTAACCTAGCGGGTGTTCCGGTTAGAACAATTAACCATACCGAAGGCACTCAGTTTGAACAATGGGATCTAAAGAACAACTTTAGAATTCCAGTGGCTAGCGGTATGTATATCGCAGTCGTTGAAACTGAAAGTGGTTCTAAGGTGCTTAAGTTGGCGATTATTCAACCTGAACAACGCTTAGACGTTTATTAACAGGAGGATGTTTAAAATGAAAAACAATACAATAAAACTCTTCCTGGGCGGTATTCTTATTGCGTCAACATTGTTTGCTGGAACGATTAGGTCTTCCGGGACCGCAGGTGCTGCGCAACTGTTGATCCCTGTTGGTGCCGAAAATATCGCTTTAAGCAATGCCAATGTAGCTACCGTTTCAGGAGTTGAAGCTTTATTTCAAAATCCTGCAGGTATAGCAAAATATGATGGTAGTGCACAAGCCATGGCTGGTACAATGTCCTATATTGCGGACATTAACGTGACGAATTTTGGTCTACTGACCAATTTCGGCAAAACCGGTACAATTGGACTAAGTGTAAAATCATTAGACTTTGGCGACATACCTGTTACTACTTACAATGAAACTGAAGGTACAGGTGCTACCTTTTCACCAAGGTATATGACACTCGGCGTAACGTACGCGAAATCATTTTCTGATCGTGTACAGTTTGGAGTTAACTTCAAATTTGTGTCTGAGTCAATCATTAATACTAGTGCAAGTGGACTAGCTGTAGATCTTGGTGTACAGTACCAGTTCCCAGAAATGCCATTGTATATTGGTGTTGTATTAAAGAATCTTGGAAGCAGAATGGAATATCAAGGTTCTGATTTAGAACAACAATTAATACCAGATGGAGCTGAATCAGGTTCAATAGAAGAACGTTTTAGAATTAAATCTGAAGCGTTCGATTTACCTTCACAATTCGATATATCATTGACTTATGATGTAATGCCTGATTTAAGCCTGATGGGTACATTCACTCAAAATTCTTTTAGTGCTAATACCGGTAGCTTTGCTGCTAAGTATTCATTTAAAGATTTTGTATGGGTTGCCGCAGGCACACAGCTTGGTCTTGTGAGTAGTTCTGATCAACCTGATGATGTAGATGATGATGAATGGTCAGAATGGTCTGATACCTTATGGGGTTACACCTTTGGAGCCGGCGTAGCCGTTCCACTAGGTGAATTCAAAGTTGGTGTTGGATATTCATACCGTTCAGTTACGGACTATTTTGAGAATAATAGTCTATTCCAATTAACGGTTGATTTCTAAACAGTAAGACAGTATAAAAAAAAGGGATCACATTTGTGGTCCCTTTTTTTTTCTAATATGCTAACTATATATTAAATGCTTAATTTTATTTATGACTAAATCAAAAATATTTACAATATTTCTATTCTACAGTATTAATATAATCTTTTCCCAAGGCAATAATATTGAAGGAAGAATATTTGTAGAGGGAACGAATGAGCCAGTAGCAAATGCAAACATATTAATTAAATTAACAGAATTTGGTACAACAAGTTATGATGATGGTCATTTTTCTATTATTTGGAATGAGGAATATCCGGTTTATCTTGTAATTACACATATTGGCTATGAGGAAAAAGAAATATTAATTACAAATCCCGGAAAGACCGATGTTCACTTAGCACCAAGAGTTATTCAGATCGATGATGTAATTATTGAGGGTGTATTACGCCATTCGGAAAGGGATGTATCAAGCAAAATTGAGGTTGTCGAATTAAAGGAAATTGAAACAAGGGGTATTCGTGATGTCAGTGAGATATTAACTGAGCTTGAAGGGGTGAATATAAATACTACATCTTATGGAAAACAGACAATCAGTATCAGGGGGAGTAATTCAAACGAAGTAGCAGTACATTTGGATGGTATTAAGTTAAATAATTCTGCTTCCGGTTCTGCTGATCTAGCATATGTGGATCTTAGTGATCTAGATAATATTGAAGTATTAAAAGGAAGCTCATCAATACTTTTTGGTCCCGGTAATTTTGGAGGAGTTGTATTGATGCACTCCAAAACGCCAAAATATAATAGTATTGAAATTAATAGAGGCTTTGGTCTAACAGATGACAATGATCAAGATCTATCAGGGGCTGCGTCAGTAAAAGTTGGACCAATTGGATTGTACGGTAGATATTCTGGAAAATCGCGATTATTTGACGGTAGAACGTTATTTACGTCCGTTTTTGGCAATTATGGGGGACTGGCTTCATTTACAAATCAAGAAATCGCCGTGCGCCACGTAAATCATAATAAATTTATAGAATATCCTTCTGGTGACATAGTTTCATCGGATGAATTGTACGTAAATCGATTCACATTTTATGGAAATATTCTAAATAGTACTGGTTGGGATATTCAGATCGGTCAAAAGGAATGGTCTTGGGACGATAGTTTCTTTTCAAATCTAACAAGAGAGTTTAAAGATAATACAACGCATTATAGAGTGAATAAGGGATTTAAGTATAATAATTTTTCTGGATCAATTCAATTTGAAGAAGAAATACAAGATTATATTGGAGAACAATTGGTTGAAAGTTCTTATGGTTTGAAATCATGGCGATCAGTGGGAGAATTAAATCAAACAGATAAAGGTGTTGCTAGCGTTATCCGTTATGATGCAATTGACCCAGTTGCTAATATCTCATTATTAAGATGGGAAGGGGGAATTAGATATAGTGAAACAAGGTATTCACAGTATCAAACGTCTCAAGAATTTAATGATTCAGCGCCTGGTGATTTTTTAGAATTCAACTTTGATGATAAAATTGAGTTGAACACATACAGATTAGGTGTCTTCGCTGAAGGAAAAGTTGGAGAAAATAGTTTTCAGTTCTTTTTTAACCAAGGATTTAATAATCGATTACCGACATTAAATGATAGATTTTTATGGGCTGATGGTAAGGAGCAATTAGATGAATATTATCGATCTCTGAGAACCATTCTAAATTATTTAGAGAACTCACCAACTGTAAATGAAAAGATTGCCAGAACAGAACGGGTGATGAATATTATTGAAGACGGTCTTGCTAAAGAGACTGTCAATTCTACAGAATTCAACAGCCAATTTTCATTTAACGAAACAAATATTGATGCAATTGATCGTATTATATTAGGTGGAGGTATTTTTAGAAATTACTTCTTCAACAAGATCGCATACTTATCTTTAGACAATAATATAGTTTTACCATATAATACAAATAACGCTTGGCTAAATGGTGCAGAAATAAATTTTGTAATTTATGGAAAAAATGAACTAGTTAAATTAAGCGGAAATTTGACATTGGTAAAACCAAGTGCCAAAGAAGTATTTCCAAACAAACCAAGTACTACCGGTAGTGTTATTTTAGATATTAGAAAAAATTGGTTTAGCCTAAATATTAGTCACATATTTAATGGCCCTCAACACTATTTACATGGTGGGGTTGATATTGAACAATTGGATGAACAGCGAAATACTAATCTGACAGTAGCAGTTCAAAAAAAGTTTGGATATGTTAATACTACATTAAGTTATACAGTAAGAAATATTTTTTCTGATGAAGTAACCATTTTGACTTCAGGAACCCAAACCGGAGATGTATTTAATTACTATGATGCACACAGACAATTGATTAATCTTAAAATCTCTTTATCGAACAGAAAATGATAAAATCACATAAATTTGTTATTACTTTTTTTATTATGATATTTGTACTGCTAAGCATATCATGCGAATGGCCATTTAATACCAAACCAACCGAAGATGATGTTTTTGGATTAACCATAAATCATAGTATCACTAGATTAATGCCGAGCGCGGAAATTTATCTAACTTGGGATGAAATCACCGTTGAACAATTTGCAATGTATAAGATTGAGCGCATGCGTACTTATGATACCTTGTGGACACCAATTGTGGATTTATCAAACGCATTTCAGTTGAGCTATACAGATACTATTTTTGATGATGAAAATTTGATATATAGAATTGGTATTATTGATTTGGAGGATAATGTTCTCTGGACAACTGAATCAATATCAATCCCAAAAACTAAAGTAGTGTATGTGCCGAATGAGTTTCACACAATACAGCCGGCATTTGATAGTGAACTGATAGATGATGGAGATACAATTATAGTAAACCCCGGTATTTATCCGGAAACCCTTGGAATTGCCGGGAAAGATATATTGATTAGATCAGTAGAAGGATTCAGAACAACTATACTTCAGCCTACATTTGCAGACCCAACTATCGAACGTGTGATAAACGTTTCATCCGGGATTTTAGATGGTTTTACAATAGAACTTGGGGAGCCAAGTCACGGAGCAGCGGGTGGCGGTGTTGCTATGACACAAAATGGAACTGTACAAAATTGCTATATTACAACCAATCAGTCAGCATATGGTGGCGGTATATTTTTAACAGGTGACAGTAATTTGTACAATAATATTATTCATAATAACATAGGTGCAAACGGAAGTGGTATGTACATTACCGATGCTCACGGTGAAATCATTAACAATACCATATTTCAAAATGATATAGTAATTAATGGGGACTGCACAGGGCTTATTATAAGAAATAATATAATTTATCAATCACAACCGGACATTTCTTATACGAATTCTGCTATACAAACTGGAATTACAATTGATTTTAATTTATTAGATGAAAATATAGATGTCGGATCGGATCACATCAATGTAAACCCGGAATTTTTAGATAATATAGATTTTATATTATCCCCCACCTCCCCCTGTATTGATGCCGGACACGATGGTAGTCAGTATAATGACGCTGATGGTTCTCGTAATGATATTGGTTCTACCGGCGGTCCTAGAGCTAGATTATAAGTAAAAATTAACCCTAAGTAAAATAGCACTACTGCATTTTACTGTAATAATTTATCAATTATTCATAGTTTATTGGGTATCTATGACCTAATTATCCTTATTTAATTATATAATTAGTAGGAAATGATAATGAAGAACAAACAAATATATCTTCTAATATTTACAATACTAATTTCAACAACTTTTCTAACAGCGCAACAAATGGCCTGCAAATTCGATAAAAACAACCTACATAAACCGTCCATTCATTCAGCCAACAATTTTGACGGCAACCGTATTGATTGTGATATAGAAAACAACGGTATGTTTGTTAGTCACAATATTTCTGGACGGAGTGGACTTGCCTGGCCTAAAGACTATATATATGTCGGTCCGTGGGGTTATCAACATAATACACAAACTGTGTTTGCCTCAGGCGTTTGGCTCGGCGGTAAAGTATATGGTGAAGTGCGGGTATCGGCGGGTGAATATGCCGGGGAATATGCCAGCGGACCTTGGGGCGCCAATCACAGTGACCCTAAACATAAAATTTACAAAGTCAGCAAAAGTGATTTAGTGGATCCGATTACTAATTCAGATATTCAAGATTGGCCGGTGGCATTAGGTGCGCCTTGGGTTGATGAAAATGAGAATGGCGAATATGATCCCCTACCTTACGGCCCTGACCACCCCCATTTTATTGGTGATCAGATTGTTTGGATGGTTATGAACGATGGCCTGGATTCACTACATACAGTTTTTCACACCGCGCCGTTGGGTGTTGAGGTGCAAAGAACTATCTTTGGATTCGATCGCCCGGATGCGTTAGGTGATATGATGTTTATCAAAGATCTTATTATCAATAAAAGCAGTGACCCAATTGATGATATGTATGTTGGTTTATGGTCTGACCCCGACCTTGGTGATGCATCTGATGATTTTGTTGGTTGTGATACAACACTTGGTATGGGCATTTGTTATAATGATGGTGCTGATCATGATTTTGCCAATTATAATGATGGTACACCGGCTGTGGGTTATGACTTTTTCCAGGGACCTATTGTTCCGGCTAGTGGAGAAACAGCCTATGCCTTTGGAAGAGATATAAGTGGATATAAAAATTTAAATATGACAAGTTTTAATGCTTTCACGTGAGGAAATACAATTTGGAGTTGCGATCCCAATAATGCCCGTGAGGCATATTATAATTTACAGGGTTTAACAAGAGACGGTACAATGCTTCCAAATGAGGTAACAGGTGCTAGTCATTTTGCTTTTCCAGGTAATCCCGTGCTGAATGTTGATGAAAACGATACGGAATTTGTGGATTCAGACATATTTCCATCCGGTGACCGCTATTTCTTAATGAGTTCCGGTCCATTCAATATGGCACCAGGAGACAGCCAGGAGGTAGTATTTGCAATATTTATGGCAGCCGATGGAGATCCGCTTGATTCATATTTAAAATTGAAAGAAATAGATATAATTGCCCAGTACTATTATGACAATAAGTTTCGAACATCGCCACCGCCACCTGAACCACAAGTATCGAAAACAAGTCTTGACGACCAAATAATTTTAACGTGGGACAATGTGGCTGAAGCTTATAAAGCTGAAGACATTATCAATAGAGAGCCCACTACCGGAGACATCACTTACTATGAATTTGAGGGCTACAATATTTATCAATTGAAATCTCCCATTCAGTTTGGTGAAATGAAGCGTATAGCAACGTATGATAAAATAAATGGAATCAGAAAAATTACTGACGATGTCTTTTCAAATGAATATGGAAAGTATATAAATATATTTGTGCAAGAAGGTAATGATTCAGGTTTAAACCATAGCATCCAAATAACTAAAGATGTTTTAAATAACAATGCAGAGTTATTACTGAACCATGAATATTATTTTGCTGTGACGGCTTATGGTTACAATCCGAACGGTATTCCCAAAACACTGGAAAGCTCTAAGGAAATACATGCAGTAAGACTTCAAATTCCTAATACTTGGGCAGCTAATAGCGATACAATTTTCTATGGATATGGATTTAATGCTATCCATTCTAATGGCGTAGGTGATGGCTCAGTGTCGGTTAAGGTAATTGATCCTACTAAAATCACTGGTGATGAGTATAAGGTTACCTTTAATGATGAATTACTTGTTGGAACAGAAACGATAGGTATTATAAACTGGGATCTTATAAACACAACTACAGGTGAAATTGTCTTAAATAATCAATTGTTACTTAATGGTGTAAATCAATTAACAGGAGACACATTAGGATATGAGGCTAGCCCTCTCTTTGATGGACTTCGCGTAAATGTAAATGGTCCAATACCTGACATTAAGTATGTTGCAGTAGTGGCAAATGCCAATGGACCGATCGATCCTCCGGTAGATGGATTACCATACTGGCGATATCCTGATTGGTTAGTAGCAGGTGGTGATTATACTTTTCAACAATCCAATGATTCCTATTGGATGTTAAATACGCATCCAAGTTATGGTCCGGGGGGTGAGGAAACGTTTATTAATTCAGTAGCAGTGTATTCCGGTGGTTTAAATTCTCAAAATCAGGGAATGGGGTCAATTGTTCCTTATGATTTTGAATGTCGTTTCACTGGACTAAGAAAAGCCTATGATTATTTCAATGGAACAGGTTTACATGATGTACCCTTTGAATGGTGGAATATTGGTAAAGGAACACCGGATAATCCAACAGATGACTATAAATTGATATCATACTTTATAGACGACAATGAAGATGGAGTGTGGAATTTAAATGCAATCGACCATGAAACATCAGGTGGAGATAACGATCCATATACCGATCGTATTTATGTAATGGCACCAACGAATGATATGCCGGGAACGCAAGGGCACGATGATTTCTTTGCCAATGTACTGCCAGATGGTAGCAATGTGGCAGAATGGACGTCCGCACCCGCAGACAATGATCCCGGCGGACCCATGGATACCTGGAATGTTTTTTCTAGGTTAGTATTTATGAATTGGAATGGTGGAGATGCTTATGATCCTACGTTCCCCGCAAATATAAATGCATTAGAACCTGAAACAGGAACGGTATTTAGAATTGTCACAACAAAACCTAACACGTCAGATGATGAATTCACATTTTCTACAGCTACATTAGTTGGTAAAACAATTGAATATAGTCCAAGTAAAATTAAGGCGTGGCCCAATCCATACTTTGGATATAATCCCGAAGAAAAAAGTGCTGGTGATAGGCAAATTCATTTTACGCATTTACCGGAAATGGGAAAATGTATAATCCGAATATTTGATCTAACAGGAACGCTTGTTAGAAAATTGGAACACACTAATAGTACACAGTACGATGTTTGGGATGTGCGAGATTACAACACAAAGCCCGTTGCTAGTGGAATGTATTTAGTGCATATAGAAACAGATAAAGGAGACAAAACACTGAAGTTGGCGGTAGTCCAACCGCAATATTAGTTAAGATTTTTCTAGATACTGGAGAGCATTTACAAACATCTCTTCAGCGGATGCGACAATCTTTTTTTTGCAAACGGAAGATAATATAGATTTATTTGCGTAATCCTTGTTGTCATCTTCATCATGGACTTCGATAGTTGGAACTTCGATCAACTCTAATGTGTCTATTAAAATTGCTTCGTAAGTGCTCCAAACACCGGGCGCAATTATTATTCCGTTAGCCCAATTACGGTTACGTTGCAAAAGTGTTATGGCTTTTTCAATACTATGGGTCTGATAAATTTTTAATGTAATTTCTTTCTCTCGGATATATCTGCGAATTACTTTATTAATTTTATCGAGTGTAACTCGCGTTCCGTGTTTTGCTGATTTAACACCAATTAAGTTGAGGTTTGGTCCTTGTATGATTAAAATATTCATCGAATTGGTACTATATGTCCAATAATATAACCAAGTACGAGCCCTACGAGTACAGCCAAAGTTAAAACACGGCTACCAACTAATTCACGGGAGTATCCCTTTTTAATTGCCACGATAGAGATAAAGTATCCTAGACCGTTTAAAAGCCAAAAGAATGGAATGGCTAACACTTTTACAATTAAAGGGCCGATGAACGGAACCAGCGCTATTAGCGCTGTAATACCGGCAAAGAACTGTGTGAACACACCCAATAATATAGTAACTAATACAACCACCTTCTTTTCTACGCCAAAATACAGCGCCACTATTATGGCGATTAAAAACAGTGTCCATCCGACTAAGTGTTTCCAATTAGATTTCAAAAACGTTTTTTTTAGTTCTTTATCGTTAGACTTAGATTTATTGGACTCTTCTTTATTGTTATTTTTATTATTCTTTGTTGCTTTTGCCATTTTTCTAGCCATATCTGACGAATAGAATTTATATCGAAAAATAATTCATTGAAATAATCTGTTTTTTCAAAGATTTGATTACTGTCTTCTAAAATTTTTAGATCTAAACGGTAATGATCACATAAAATATCTTCATTATTAATTGATACTCTAGTTGTATCATTCCACAGTAGCCGCGTTTCGTATAATATTCCTTCATTCTCAAGATTAAACCATTTTGTATCAATTGAATCAACCGAGGAATTCATAATTTTTACTAATAATGAAAGCAAGGAGTGAGTCTTTGGTTCTAAAGAAATCGAATCCGTTTCATTATAGATTAGAACATTTTCATTATTCAACACAGCTTCAAAATTTTGCTCTTCAGTTCCTTGTTCCGCTGTCTTTATATTTTCAATAATTGAATAATTATTTTTGCCAAATTTTGAATAATAATCTAAATCAATCGGGTAGACATAATCTATCAATTCATGTGAATATAATTTAAAGGATATCTCGTTATCAGCAATTTGTTGTAGCTCAGCGGTACCGACGGGGATGCCCCAAATGGAAACATCATATTCCTGGCTTCTGATATTACCAAATAGTAGAAGAAAGAAAACCAGTAGTAGTGCTGCATTATGTACAATATTTTTAAACATATTAAATATCATGTTTTCCAGCGGAATTTACCAAGCATGCTGAAAATTCCAAGTATCGGTGTATAGATTGGTTGTAAAAAGAACCAAAGTAAATAAGCATGCATTTTAATTTCTGTTTTAAACAATTTTGATCCAAAAAACAAAACAATAGTATCAAACAAAAATTTTATACCAAATAGCATTGGTAAAAACTGCCAATAATTTTTTAACAATAATAATAATAAAATTGTATTTGTAAATAGGTTAGTGAATAGGAACAGTAAAAATAAATAATCGGTATTAAATAGCTTTTTGGTATTCGATGCCCACCTAATCCGTTGACTAATAAATTTACTGATATTCTCCGAAGGTTTAGTTTTTACAAAACCATTGGGATTGGTATTGTATTTTGCCTTTGCTATATTTGATATTGCCTGAACCAAATAAAAATCGTCCCCTGAAACTTTATTAGCCACAGGATTAAATCCATCAATTTTATTAAAATCTGAACGTCTATACGCAATATTTTGACCAGAACCTGTCCAGGCATTTTCCCATCCGAGCGTGCCTGCATTCGCAGACATTAATGCTAAATAGTCTATTGACTGATAATGGTCAAAAAAGCGCTCTGATTTCATATCTATTTTAGAGTATCCTATTACAATTCCGGTTTCTTTGTCAAAAGTTTCAACAATACTTTTAACCCAAGTATTTTGGACGCGACAATCAGCATCTGTAGAAATTATAATTTCACCGTTTGATTCATCGATTGCTTTAGTAAGAGCATATTTTTTTGGTGTCATTGTTGTAGATGGTATGGAAAGCCTAACGCCGGTGAAATTATTATATCTTTTTAAATAATCGCTGATAATTAACCATGTATCGTCATTTGATCTATCATCAGAAATTATGATCTGTAATTTTTCTAGAGGGTAAGTTTGATTGCTTAAGTCTTTGAGTAAATCACCAATATTATCTTCTTCATTTCTAGCTGCAACAATAACTGAAACAGTAGGTTCCTTCGAATTTTTTACAAGCGGAGTTTTTCTTAAGCGGATCAAGCCGGATAAAAAATATAGCATAAATATGGCATATAAACTAAATATGCCCATAGAGATAGAGCCGATTAAGGTCATTAAAGTAGTAATGCAGAAGCAATTAAAAAGTAGATTCCGACTCCAAGTATATCAATTGTGGTTGTAACGAAAGGACCAGTCGCTATTGCGGGATCAACATCTAATTTTCTTAATAATAGTGGAACCATTGTACCAATGGAAGTTGCAATTACCATAGAAGCACAGATGCTTAAACCAACAACCAAACCAAATGTAGCCGGGGCATCTTGAAAAAAGAAATATGCTAAAGTGCCAAGCAATAAACCATAAAGTCCGCCTAAAATTAAACCAACACTCAATTCCTTAAGTATTAATTTAAGATCTCCGCTAAAGTCGATTCTGCCTGTGGCGAGACCTCGTACGACGATTGTAGAAGATTGCGTACCGATATTTCCTCCCATACCAATAATAACAGGAATAAAAGCCGCTAATACAACAATAGTCTGTAACATATTTTCAAAATATCCAATTATCAATATTGCAACCACACCTCCAATCCAACTTGCAAATAGCCATGGCAAACGTGCTTTTGCATTGCCCCATGAAGATTTAAGTAATATTTCTCGATCTTTACCTGCACCCGCCATCTGTAAAAAGTCTTCGGTTGCTTCTTCTCGAATAACGTCCACAACGTCATCAACTGTAACAATACCTAATATTTCATCGTCACTATCAACAACAGGCACAGCAAGTAAATTATAATGTGATACGATCTTAGCAACTTCCTCTTGATCTGTTTCAGCTCGTACATATTGCACATTTCTTGCCATTATGGTTTTTAGTTTTGTAGAGGACGATGTGGTTACCAAAGCCCGGAGAGATATCACCCCGGCAAGATGATTCTCGCCATCAGTAACGTAAAGATAAAATACCATTTCCGCATCATCTTGATTTTGCAAATCCTTAATTGCTTCACCGACGGTTAATTCTTCATTTAAGGTAAAAACATCCGTGGACATTATGCTACCGGCACTGTCTTCGGGATAGGCGAGCATCTCTTCAATTTCTTCCTGTTCATCAGAGTGTAGAGAATCAATTATACTTTTAGATTTTTCTTCAGGAAGGGCATTTAAAATAGTAGCCTGGTCATCTGAACTGGCAATACGAATTATTGGTACAATTTGCTCTGGAGAGATGTCTTCTAATAATGTTTCCAAAATGGAATCATCTAATTCGCTTAAAAATTCTGCAGCATATTCATTATTCGACATCAAATTAAATAAGTAATCTTGATCATTGTCGGTAAAAAATCGGTAAATAACAGCAAGGTCAGCCGGGTGCGTTTTGTCAATAAGTCTAACAAGATTAGTTTTAGCTCTGCGATTTAAGAGACGGCGAAAGGTATCGCGTAGCAACGATATTTCATGAGCAAACATTTCTTTTTTCATGACTGATTCTCCAAATCTTTATTCAACATCTTAAATCCGAAAATGATGAGAATAATTGCAATAAATATCCACAAGGGATTTACATGTTCATGCCAATTGTAATATCGGTTAAAAACATTTTCGGCGTTATTTAAAGCTACTGCAAAACCGTTATTAAGTCCATGTAGAATTATTCCCGGTATTATTGAATTGGTACGCCATGATAGATATCCAAGCAACATCCCCAATAAATATATTTGTACTATCCAATACGGATTTAGATGTACTAAAGCAAAAAACAGACTGGTGACCAAAATTGCTTTTGTGATATCCTCCCAAGATTCTTCTAATACCTTTTGTAGAAAACCGCGGAATAATAGTTCTTCAACTATAGGCGCCACTATGATGGTTGTTAAGATTATTAATAATCCAGTAAAGAGGGATGTGATTTTTAATTGTTCAACAAGTTCGCCCAGGAAATCAGGACTTCCAAATATAGTATAAACAATTCTGTCTAATTCGTCGATTATTACAATAAATCCAATTGAAATAAAAATTATAGAAAAAAGACTGTTTTGTGAAATCTTATTTATACGTAATCGTTTACAGAACGACAAACCGTTAATACGTAAATATATAATAACCGGTAAACCAATCATTAATGTGCTTACCAACATAGATAGTAATGATATATTTGTAGAGTCAAAATTTGGAAATAGCACGTTTAAGATTGAAACGAATCCTGCGCCAATTAATATCGCAAAAAACAGCGATAATATCACAATTCCAAAGGCAATTCTAATGTTATTATTTTTATTCAATACAGTTAGTTATTCTTAGGTTTGAGTCGTTTAAAATTACAATATTTTGGATTAGAGAATAAAGGAGCTAAAGCGGTTTAGTTAAATGAGCTAATAATATACTTCCGGCAATTGCTGCGTTAAGAGATTCTCCTGAGCCAATTTTTGGAATAGTCACTTCTAAATTTATACGATCTATATTATTAGTAGTAATTCCGTGCGCTTCATTACCGATAACTAATAACCACGGTGCTAATGCTTCTATATCAATTTGGTGTATACTTTCACCCTTTTGAAAAGCACCAATTATAGTATGTGAGGTTTCATTAAAATCTTGTAAAGAAACATCTTCAAATAAGTTTAATCTAAACTGACTTCCCATTCCACCGCGCAGTACTTTTGCGTTAAATATATCAGCACAGTTTTTCGATAAAGCAATATTCTTTACACCAAACCAGTCTGCACTTCTTAATAATGTACCAAGGTTACCTGGATCTTTTATCTCATCAAGATATAACCAATTATTAGAATTACTAATATCTATGTCATTAGATTTTGGAATTTCACAAGTTGCCAAGATACCCGAAGGGGATATGGTATCACAAATACTTTTCATTTCCCTTTCGCTAATAGCATTGGTTACAATAGCATTTTCTGCAATCAAATCCATGAGTGAATTATGTTGAGGCTTCGCAATGAATTCATCGGTTATGTATATTTGCTTAAATAAGACTTTAGATTGAACGGCGTCTAAGATTAATCGTTCACCCTCTATCGCAAATAGTTGATGAAGTTTTCGATACTTTTTTTTTGCCAATGAAGTAATTAGCTTATGATCTGAATGACTTAGCATATCATTATTTCTTATTTTTTTTGTTTTTCATAACATCTTTAATCATTTTTCCAAAAGCCTTGTCTTGCTTCCGTTTTGCAACAAGGGTAGTCAGAAGACGAGACTGTTCTTTTTTCATTTTAATATAATTATCATAAACATCTTTATCAAGATTCCCAAGTTCAACAGCATTCAAAACCATACATCCCTTCTCGTGAATATGTGTACAATCAGAAAAATGGCAATCTTGAGCAAGTTCAATAATTTTATCAAAAGTAATTTCAACACCAATTGTGGAATCGGTAATACCGACTTCTCTCATTCCCGGATTGTCTATGATAATGCTTCCGTTATTAAGTAGAAACAATTGTCGATGAGTGGTAGTATGCACTCCTTTATTTGTACTTTGGCTAATAGCACCGGTTTTCATAACAATTTTTTCTGCTAAAATATTTAGTAAAGTTGATTTGCCGACACCGGAAAGACCTAATAAACAGTATGTTTTACCTTTTAATAGAGAGGATTTTAATTCGACAATTCCTGTATTTGTTATATTGCTAATGGTAAATATCTGTACATTATCGATCCTTTTTTTGACCTCATTAATTCTGTTCTTCAACACAGATTTTGTAACGAGATCAGTTTTTGTCAATAAAATTATAGGTTTTACATTCGCAGAATTGCAGATAGCCAAATACCGTTCAACGCGATTTATATTGAAATTTTCAGTAATTGCCTCAACAATAAATCCAAAATCAATATTGGCAGCAATTGCCTGCTTATTAATAGTCTTTCCCTTAGATCGTCTTTCTATGAAATTGTTTCTTGGAAACACTTGTGTTATAAAAGCATTGTCATCATCATATTTGTTTAGGAAAACCCAATCCCCTACTATGGGTAACTCTGATTTATCGTCGATTGAATTTTGAAGATTGCCGGTTATTGTGGTTTTAAGTTCAGAGTAAGCAGTCCTAACATGATAAATATCTCTAAAAACGGCAACAACACGCCCAACGGTAGATTTATCCAACCTGTTATCTTCAACATAATTGTTAATAGTACTATTATAACCAATATCTTTGAGATTCATATGTTTTTAATTAGATAATTAATTCCAACAATTTCTTTGTTTAGCCAAATTAACCCCGTTAATTTTAAGACAATTTTTATTAAGGATACATAATAATGTCAAAAGGTGTTACACCACAAAGCGAGAACTTTTCAGCTTGGTATAACGATGTTGTAAAAAAAGCTGATTTAGCGGAACACGGCCCTGTTAAGGGAACAATGGTAATAAAACCATATGGTTTTGCCCTATGGGATAATGTAAAAGATGCTCTAGACGGCATGATAAAGGACTCGGGGCACGTTAACGCATATTTCCCGCTATTTATACCGAAATCGTTTTTAGCGCAGGAGGCCAAACACGTTGAGGGTTTTGCTAAAGAATGTGCGGTCGTAACGCACACGCGGCTAAAATCAGTTGAAGGAGATGTTGTCGTTGATCCTGAATCAAAATTAGAAGAAGAAGTAATTGTCCGCCCAACATCGGAAACGGTTATATGGGCGATGTACAAAAAATGGATTCAATCTTATCGTGATTTGCCATTATTAATAAATCAATGGGCCAATGTTGTGCGATGGGAAATGCGCACGCGCTTATTTTTGCGAACTACCGAATTTTTGTGGCAAGAAGGTCATACGGCACATGCTACTGCCAAAGAAGCAGAAGAAGAAACAGTATTGATTCTTGAAATTTACCGTCGATTGGCGGAAGAATTTTTAGCAATACCTGTGCTTACCGGAAGAAAGACAGAAATTGAAAAATTTGCCGGTGCCGAACACACATACAGTATCGAAGCAATGATGAAAGATAAACGTGCACTGCAATCAGGAACCTCGCATAATCTTGGGCAAAATTTTGCTAAAGCTTTTAATGTAACATTTCAGAATAAAAAGAATAAAGAAGAAATGGTTTATGCAACAAGTTGGGGTGTAAGCACGCGGATAATTGGTGCAGTAATCATGGCGCATGGTGACGATAAGGGTTTACGTCTACCGCCAAAAGTTGCACCACATCAAGTGGTTGTAATACCAATTTCGAGGAATGATGAACAGAAGAAAGTCATTGAAGAATATTTAGAACCTATTTTAAATAAATTGAAGAATAACTCTGTAAGGGTCAATGTTGACTGGCGTGATGAGTCACCAGGATTTAAGTTCAATGATTGGGAAATGAAAGGTGTGCCAATCAGGATGGAGGTTGGCCCACGCGACATAGAAAATGATCAGGCAGTGTTAGCTAGACGGGATACAGGTGAAAAGAACGCGGTTCAAGCCAATGATATTGCAGATAAAGTAACACAAATGCTAAATGATATTCATGATAATTTATTTGCCGAAGCAAAGAGTTTTATGAATAACAATACACATAAAACTGATTCTTACGACGAATTTAAAAAGATTATAAATGATGGTGGATTCATTCGCTGTGGTTGGGACGGTACATCGGAGACCGAGTTGAAAATTAAAGAGGAAACGGGCGCAACGACTCGTGTGATTCCATTTGATGAAAACCCAAAAGATTTAAAATGTATATATTCCGGTAAACCTGCTAAACATGAAGTAATTTTTGCAAAGGCGTATTAAAAATAAATGATTATTAATACATCGGCAGTGGTGCTAAAAAGGTTTCCATATGGTGAAACAAGTATAATTGCCCGATGTTATACAAAAGATCATGGAAAAGTCAGTTTGATCGTTAAAGGAGCTCGACGTAAAAAATCTCCGATGGCAGCATATTTTCAACCAATGAATTATTTGGACATTGTTTATTATTATCGCCAAACACGTAGTTTGCAATCAGTATCAAAAGCGTCATTTGTAGAAATCTGGTCTGATTTAAATAAGGACTTAAAGAAAATTGCGTATGGCTTAGCCGTCATTGAACTAACAGAAAAAACAAATACAGAAAACGATCCCCATCCGGAACTCTTTGATGAATTGGTTTCAGTATTGAAGGCATTTAACTCATCAGATCTAAGACTTAATCTAATTTTTTGGTATTTCCAAATTAGGTTACTGACGATATTAGGATTTAAACCTGATTTTCACCAACTTGACCAAGATAATATAAAATTTTCAGATCCGTTTGCAGGCCCTAACAGTAAAAATATTTTAGAAGATTTAAATAACAACACAATTAACACTATAAAGAACATTACTGCTACTAATAAAGACCGTAAGGTAATTAGCGAATATTTAACGTCTTTCATAAATTATTACTTTGAAGGGCTTGACAGTTTGAAATCATTTTCACTATTAAAACAAATATTATGATAGACCACACAACATATACCGGCGTTTTAAGATATAATGGTAAAACTAGCTATGTAGAAACTACCAGTGGAGAAAAAGTTTTTGAAAATGAAAAGATATGGGACGGCTATATAAAACATTGGGAGGATACACCTGTAAGCGCCAGAAGATTAAAACAGCTTGATTATGAAGATGATAAGCCAATTATCATTATGTGGCCGGATGAACCAAGACCTGAAAAACCCTTTGTTCATATTTATTATAACGAACGGCTTGTTAAATATTTTGATTCTACTATGGGTCATCTAGCGATAAACGTGAATGGAAAAATCTTTAATTTTGCAAAAAAAATCAATGAAAACGAAATTTTAACAAAAGAAGAATATTTTTACCGCCCCGCCTTAGGTGAATTTGCACCATCACCAAATACTGGGAAACAGGAAATATCGGTTAACGAAAAATCTTATTTTGATAAATTCGGTAGAAATTTTATGCGTGGGGTCCATGTTTTATATATCGAAGGAATTAATACCGATAAATTATATGGAATTTTAAAGGAAGAACTAGATATAATTCATAATACACCACCTACTCAAGAAGAACCAGAAAATTATCCTGATTTTCACGCCATTAAAAGGAGCTGTACGAGTATCGTTAGAGACGGATTGAGAAAGTATGGATTTAAAAAAGTCAAAGGAGTTGTCCCTCGGGATTTTTTTGTAAATGCTGCCTATACTCTAAAAAAAGAACAAACCCTTAAAGTTAAAATATATAATATACCGCAATTAATTGTTCCTGAATGTCCACCAAGTAAAGCAACATTTTTGTTTAACATTAAAAATCAATTCCGAGTGAAAACACTCAAGTACGAAGAGTAATGCGCTACCAATTTCAGTCCCAACAAACGCAATTCACTTGGAATCCAAAAACATTTACTGACGCCATAAAAGTACTTATTATTATTAATGTGATTATGTATTTATTGCAAATAATTACAAGTTCGCAATTAGATATGATAAGGATTTTTGGATTATCAACGCAAACCATTTGGCCCTTGATATGGCAACCAATAACATATATGTTTATGCACGGTGGGGTTTGGCACGTTGCAATAAATATGTTCGTATTATGGATGTTTGGATCAGAACTAGAGACAATTTGGGGTAGAAATGAATTTCTTAAATATTATTTTGTAACGGGTGTTGGTGCAGGTTTTATTTGGTTAATTTTTAATATTGGTGGTTCTAATGCTATTTTGATTGGAGCAAGCGGTGCTGTTTACGGAATCTTAATGGCGTATGGACTAATCTTTCCCAATCGTACCGTCTATGTTTATTTTTTATTTCCGGTGAAGGTTAAGTGGTTCGTACTCTTTATCGGTGCCATAGCATTTGTTTCTTCTATGGGAACCGGTTCAAATATTAGCCATTTAACGCATTTGTCGGGGATGTTAATTGGATATTTGTATTTGCGATTTAGCGATCATTGGCGAAATATTTCATTCAATTTCCGCAAGAAGATTATTGAATTAAAAACAACCCAAAAGAAAAAGGTTAAACAACAGGAGATGAAACTTCAACAAGAAGTAGATATGTTGATGGATAAAGCAAATATTTGTGGGTGGGAAAGTTTATCTGACGAAGAACAGATTAAATTACAATCTTCCAGCTGGAAACTGTCCTCTAAAAAACCTAAAAATTAAAATTTTATTTAGAATTATATTGTTACTTTAAAAGTATCAACCTATTCGTTTTAACTTCACTACCAACAGTAATCCTGCTCAAGTAAACACCGCCGGGTACTTCTTGACCGTTTTGATTTGTCCCGTCCCATAGCATTTCATGCCAGCCAGCAGATTGTTCTTTGTTCACCAAAGTAGTTATCAATTTTCCGGTAATATCATATATCGTAGCAAGCACAGTAGTTGTTTGTATTTTCTCCACGGAAGGCACGCTATATCTGATTGTTGTACTTGGATTAAATGGATTTGGATAAGCCAGGACAGAAAAGTTGTTAGCAGTCGATGATAGCGGATTGGATTCCACAAACACCTCATGAGTTCCATGATAAGTTACCACCCCGTTGTAATCCACATCTGCTAATCTATACTTATAGGTATTTCCTTGTTCCACGAATTTATCAATAAACTCATAATCTGTAGAAAAGCTAACAGTGCCTTGTCCTAAAAGGGTATCATCATTTTGATAACTTACAATTTTACGCCAGTCTGCTTCAGTGGTTTTCCTTTCCAATATAAACCCGAGATTTTCAATTTCACTCTCGGTTGTCCATTTAAGTAATATTCCGATATTTACAAATTCAGCAGTAAAATGAGAAAGTTCTACGGGTAATGCTTGATCTGTATTACAATCAGCAAAAGTATTGGGAATTGGTCCCGCCCAGGTGAAGTCTTCATAAAATACACCCGAACCTTGTAGTTGCAGTGAATGCCCAACCGTAGTTGTACTTGTTTCACTTACTCCGATATCGGTACTTGTTACACCATTTGCGGGTCCTTCTGTTGCTGTTAATGTTCCTTCGTAACTTAAAAGTTGAATCAATGTAACTCCATTCACAAGAGCCACACCATCAGCTGGACCGTTTTGAATTCCTGAAATGGGGAATGATAAAACGCCGCCATTACATAAATCAGGAATTGTACCCGACAAATTTTCAGTATCATATACCGTGCCAACATCCCTATATAATACCAAACTCCATCCTGTTAAGTTTGTACCGGCAGGTCCTGCAATTTCAATCCCCTCGCCAATATCGGTACCATCATTGTCATAATGAATTTCATTTATAAATATTGGCGTTTGGGAAAAAAGAAATGTTGATAAAGCCAACAATAAAAAAACTAGAATATATATTTTGTTCATAGATGTCTCCAGAATAATTGTGGTACTAATTAAATTATTATTTACGCTCTTTTGGTATTACTTTAAAAACCTTTTCTCCACTTTTCGCCATTCTGTATTTTTCACGGGCAAGTCGCTCAATATAGTCTAAATCTGTTTCTAATCGTTCTTTCTCATTCTCAAGAAGAACTTTTTCCGTTTTTAATTCCTCAATGCGTTTTTGTATTATCTTTCTTTGTGTCTTTATTTTGTATAACTGGTATATTCCATGGTTACCAAATAAAAATATAATTATCAAGAACGAAATTCCTAATATAATTATTAAACGAAAAAATTTACGCTGAGCTTCGGCAATAAATTGCTTTCTTCTTGATTTACGTAATGTTCGCCTTTTTCTCAATTACGACCTAATATATTTTTATTGGGAAATTGTGCGTTTTTGCCGAGCATTTCTTCTATTCTCAGTAGTTGGTTATATTTACTAATACGATCAGTCCTGGAAGCAGAACCGGTTTTAATTTGTCCCATACCCATTGCCACAGCAAAATCAGCTATGATAGTGTCCTCGGTTTCGCCCGAACGATGCGATATTACCGCGCTATAATTATTTTCACGCGCAAGGCTCACCGCTTGAATAGTTTCAGAAATTGTACCTATTTGATTTAATTTAATCAAAATTGAATTCATGGATTTTTCGTCAATAGCACGTTGCAGTCGTGTAATATTTGTTACTGTTAGATCATCACCGACAATTTGGATTTGAGCACCTAATTTAGAATTTAGAATTTTCCATCCATCCCAATCATCTTCCGCTAGTCCATCTTCTATAGAAACGATAGGATATTTTTCAACTAACCGTGCATAATAATCTACCATTTCTTCGGATGAGAGAGTTCGGTTTTCCGATTCAAGGCGATACTTCCCATCAATAAAAAATTCACTAGAAGCTGGATCAAGTGCGAAAAATATATCTTTTCCTGCGGTATAATTAGTTCTAGAAATAGCTTCCATTATAACTTCAAGAGCTTCTTCGTTTGAACTCAAATCAGGCGCAAAACCACCCTCATCGCCAACGGCAGTATTGAGTCCTTTTTCCTTTAGTACAAGTTTTAATTGATGAAATGTTTCTGTTCCCATTCTCAAAGCATCGGAAAAGGATTTGGCACCGATTGGAAAAACCATGAATTCTTGAATATCTACATTATTATCAGCATGGCTACCACCGTTAATAATATTCATCATTGGAACAGGTAATAATTTTGATTCTGCAGTTCCAAGGTGTTGAAATAACGGTATATTAAGAAAATTTGCTGCAGCCCTCGCTGTTGCCATCGATACACCAAGTATTGCGTTGGCTCCTAAATTTGATTTGTTGGGTGTTCCATCTGCTTTGATCATGGCATCATCAACAACTGATTGTTCTAGCGCATCAAGTCCAATCACGGTTGAAGCGAGAACAGTATTTACGTTATTTACGGCATTTAGCACACCTTTTCCTAGGAAGCGGTTTTTATCGCCATCGCGTAATTCAACTGCCTCATGTTCCCCCGTCGATGCTCCTGACGGAACAGCAGCGCGCCCAAAACTTCCGTCTTGTAATGTAACATCAACTTCAACTGTTGGGTTACCACGCGAGTCAAATATTTCCCTAGCAATGATGTTAGATATTGTTGTTTTATTCACAAATACTCCTATAAAATCCCATATAAATTTTTGAAATAAACCCCTATATTTAGCCAACCTTAAACATATTATTACGTTATTTGTAACTAATATAGGACATAATTGATGATAGAAATTAAGAAATTTATAATAGAACAGTCAGATCTTTGGGAAAAAATTGTAAAAGTAGCGAACAATGGAACACTTTTTCATACCCGAGAATTCTTGAGTTATCATCCGCCAGGGCGATTTATTGACCATAGTTTAGTTTTTATGAAAAATAATCAACCGTATGTACTGTTTCCTGCAGCTGAAAGGGAAATTGATGGGGAACGGGTTTTAGTATCACACCCGGGGACTTCATATGGATCATTTATTGTGCCGGAAGACTTATCATTTGCAGATTCATATGATGTTATTGAATCGTTGATAAAATATTCAAAAACACAAAATTTTAAAGGCATAAGACTAACACCTCCTCCAACGATATATAATCGTAGACTATCAAATTATATTGATTTTTCACTCTTGCAACACGGGTTCCGGTATTTGAAAAGAGAAATCTCAAGCATATTATTTCTTGAGAAGACTATTGAACAAAATCTTGCTAAATTTAAATCATCACATAAGCGTGCATTGAGAAAAGCAATTAAGGAGGATATTGAAGTACGAGAATCTCAGAAATTTGATGAATTCTATAATATCCTACAGAATAATTTAAAAATCCGGCATAATGTTACTCCAACTCATACTTTGGACGAGTTATTGAAATTGAAGGAATTGTTTCCTGATAAGATAAAACTGTTTGGAGCCTTTTTAAAAGATAAGATGGTAGCCGGAGTAGTGAATTTTAGTTGTACAAAAGATGTAGTATTGGCTTTTTATATTTCGCATGATGAACAATATCAAGATACCCGCGCACTGAATTTATTATTCTATTCCATATTTGATTGGGCTATTAAAAATAAATTTAAAGTATTCGATTTTGGAATTTTTACAGTAAACGAGGAACCGAATTTTGGTCTTGCCCGTTTTAAGGAAAATTTTGGTGCAAGTGGTATGTTCCGTGATACGTTTGAGTTACTTATTTAAAATAGAATAAATATACTTACATTTTGTAATAATGTCTATTAGAACACTCGGCAAACAAACTTTAATCTATGGAATTGGAACAATTTTAGCCAGAATTGTGACATTTTTACTTCTTCCTCTTTACACTAATGTTTTTACCACAGAAGAATATGGTGTAGTGTCGTTAGCATATGCGTTTATAGGTTTCACGATAATGCTATACCGTTATGGGATGGATGCAGCCTTAATGAAATACTATGTTGAAGCCAAAGGCGAAGAAAAGAAAAAATATTTTACAACGATATTTATTTCACAGATTTTAACAAGTCTTATATTTTCTGGATTATTATTTATTTCTTCATCGGTGCTAGCACCAATCTTTTTAGGTGGTGATTACAAGTTTTTAATGCAACTGGTTGCTGTAATACTCTTTTTTGATGCCCTCTGGATGTTACCATTATTAATTTTACGTGCTGAGGAAAAACCACGGCACTACATAATTCTTAGTTTATTGAATGTAGCGTTGCTCATGGGTTTAAATATCTATTTGGTCGTTTACAAAGGAATGGGAATACAGGGGGTATTGATAGGAAATATTGTTGCTTCGGGAATATTGTTGCTGGCGACACTTCCAATTGTAATTCGAAATATAAGGATAAGTTTATTAGATAAAGTAGTTCTTAAACAGGTGCTGAGATTCGGTTTACCATTTTTTCCAGCTGGAATATTTACCATGATAATGGAGCTGTCTGATAGGTATTTATTAGAATGGATGACAAATACATCGCTTGTTGGAATATATTCGGCTGGCAATAAACTGGGAATGTTCGGGATGCTATTGGTGCTTGGGTTCAATATGGGGTGGACACCATATTTTCTAAAAATTGGGAAGCAAAAAGATGCACCAATCATATTTTCAAGAGTTGCAACTTATTTCTTGGGAATAAGCGGGTTTTTTATTGTAGTTATATCACTATGGATCGATTATGTTGTTCGAATAAACATTGGAAATATAACTATTTTTGGTTCAGAGTTTTGGAGTTCTACACAAGTAGTACCGCTTATTTTATTGGGCTATTATTTTTCAGGATTATTCATTCTCCAGCTTCCGGGGGTATTTATTCTAAATAAGACAAATTGGATGCCGATTATGAGGGGGAGTGGTGCAATAGTATCAATTATTGCAAATTTAATATTAATTCCAATATTTGATATTACAGGCGCTGCGATGGCAAAAGTTCTAGCGTATTTTTGTATGGCAACAGCAATTTATATTATGACGAGGAATATTTATCCAATACCATTCCGATGGAGAAGTATTCTTTTTCCAATAATTTTTATGCTAATAATTATAGTAATACCATTGGGTAATGAATTAAGATTGTTAATTACAATTATTTATCCTGTTTTGTGGTTCTTATTAGTTGCAGAAAAAACTGATGTGGAAAAAATTAAGAGATTATATCAGAAGTAGTAGGATCGGTTATGCAGTAATCAAATATTATTGCACAGTTCAAGAATGGAATTTGCATAAGCTTTATCACCATATTTACGGACTGCGGTTTCTCTTAAAATTTCAGGCTTAAATGATTTATGGTTTTTAATCATTTTAACCATTGATTGATACAATTCTTCAACATTCCCTTTGTTTATTAAATATCCCGTTTTAGGATCTACAATATCAACCGGACCACCGCATCGTGTAGCGATTACGGGAACCCCAGAAGCCAATGCTTCAACGAGAGCCACACCAAATGTTTCTATATCGCTATTCAAGATTAGTGTATTACATTTTGGTAGTAGTGATGCAATTTCCTCTTTATTTAAATAACCTTTGAAGTCAACTATGTTTTCAACATTAAAATTTTTAGTAATAGAAATTAAATTATTTATCTCAGGTCCATCTCCTACTAAAGTTAAGCGCACTTCTTTGTGTTTTTGATGAACCTTTGCAAATGCTTGTATCAATAAATCTAATCGTTTTTCAGTACGAAAAAGGGCTATTGAAATAAAATTAAATACTCCAGGAAATGAATCCTTTTGTATTTGGAAAGAAGACACATCGGCGGGATTAGGAACTACACTAATTTTATTTTCATCTATTGAGCGATTCTTTATTATGCCATTTTTCAATGCGGAGCTTGTCGCAATAATTTTTGAAGCATATTTATAAGTATTATTAATTGATTGTTTTTGAAATAATGTAAACCCATCATCAATCAAAAATTCTTTTAAATGCTCTGACACAAAATATTTAATTCCATTTATATGTAAGTACCCCCCTAAGGCTGCGCCAGCCCATAAAGATGAATTAATAAACACACAATCTGGTTTACCATTATCTTTGATAGCCTGTTTAAATAATTTAAGCAAATGATATCTGTAATATAAAAAACTTAACCGAGGGATTTTCGGGAAAGGATTTATTCTGATTTTTTTATAAACTATGCCCGAATCGGTTTCAAGGGGATAGTCGTTTTTTATTTTAAAGATTCGCGTTATATCCTTTGTAGATTCCACGATATTGGCAATTGTTATAACATCGAAACCATTGCGTACTAGTATTTTAGCACGATCTTTAAAAAAAGTCCCACTTTCCGGGTGTAAAAATGTAGGATACCAAGATGGAACAATATATAACTTCATAGCAATAATATCATTTTTTAATTACTAACCATTTAATGATTGCTTATTCATAAGTAAATTTAAATATAATATAGTTTACACGTATATTGTATTCAATGAGGAAGAGTTTAATCTGAAAAGCGATTATATCAATTGAAAATTCTGTACATATCACCAGAAAATACTGTAGGGACTTTAAATCTTTGGAAAAAGGCTCACGAAAGACGAGGAAACCAATGTGATTTTGTAACGCTTTATCCGACAAGACACGATTATGATCCCGGTTATTGTTTGAATTTACCGTTAGTTTCAACAAGTTCAATATATTTGAATGCCCGCCATAAATATTATCAATTTCATAAAGGTGGCGAAGGATCATTTAAAGAGAAAGATGGATTTCCGCCAGTTTGGAAACCCAATTCATATTTGGAGAAGAAATATTTTCGCTTTCGTGATTGGCTCTGGCATTTTAAGATTGAAAAAGCGATCAAAGAGCTTGACTTGTTTAGTTACGATATTTATCATATTGAATGGGGTTTGGGATTATACCGTGACGGGCGGTTTGTTAATAAATTAGCAAAGATGGGTAAACACATTGCTTGTGGTTATCATGGGCAAGATTTACGAATACGTGGAGTAATTGAAGCAATAGATCGTGTTAGCGATTTAAATGTGACAAGTGAATTGGATTTAATAGAGAAACACCCCAATATTAAATATCTATTTTTACCATTTGATGCAATTAAATATAATCAAAACTTTAAGCTAAATGATCCAATCAGGATTTGTCATAGTCCAACGAATCGCCACTTTAAAGGTAGTGAAACAATAATCCCAATCTGTGAAAAAGTTGCCAATGAAGAAAATATTGAATTTGAATTAATTGAAAACAAGTCAATTGCGGAAGCCATGAAAATTAAACAAAGTTGTGATATACTGATTGATCAAGTACATAATCGCGGAGGTTGGGGTTATGGTATGAACTCAGTTGAGGCGATGTCCATGGGGTTGGTTTGTGTGACAGAGTTGATTCCCAAATATGAGGAATTTATTCCAGATCATCCTTTTATTAATGTAACAGGAGATACATTATATTTAACTTTAAAGGAACTGGTACAGGATAAAAATCGAATTCGTGAACAAAAAGAGAAAAGCAAAGAATGGGTCATGAAATATCATGATTTACATAATACTACAAATACATTATACCAGTACTACAAAGAGCTAAAATGGATTTGATAGAATTTCCAACAATATCAGTAGTAGTACCATGCTTCAATGTAGAACATGTCATTGAGCGTTGTATTGAAGCATTATTAGCTCAAGATTATCCACAAAGTAAATTAGAAATCATAATTATTGAAGATAAATCAACTGACGATACTGGAAAATTAATTGAGCAATATCAAGAAAAAACTCAAGTTAAGATAATAAAACATTTTCGAAACAGAGGTCTTTCTGCAGCACGAAACAGTGGAATAAAAGCAAGTAAATCTAACATTGTAGGATTTCTTGACAGTGATATGGTTGTAAAAAAAAACTGGGCAAAACAGATGATAGGAGAATTGTCTAGAAACGGAATAGTCGCCTGTATGGGGGGAATAAAATTAGCAGAATCTTTAATTCCAAATAATTTAGACAAATTTTTGTACAACCAAACAAGAGGTGTACTCAAACATGGAGAAAATAAGGCCATTCGGTTTAAATGGTTTCTATTTAACAATACTGCTGTTAAACGAACGGCTATTAATGAAATTGGCTTATTTGACGAAAGTATAACAAGTTATGGCGGTGAAGATACGGATTTTGCCATCCGTTTGTGGGATAAACACCCAACGGGACTTAGGTTTTCATCTAAAGCTGTAGGTGAACATTTTCATCAACGCCCGCTTAGTGAATTGCAAGAAAAGATGGAAAATTACGGCAAGACCAACTACCTCAGATTATTAGAAAGATACCCGAACCATCTAGTAGATTTAGCCGGTGACTGGATTAATACTTTCAAGGGGAAATTGATCTTTAATCCGATAGTAAATTCCGGAGTCAAATTAATTTATTTTGTGATTCCCATCCCATATTTGGTACGATATTTTATCGCATATAGCCTTATGAAGGGCGCTAGTAATCCCGCTGAAGGCATTCCTAAATTTAACAAGTAAAATGACAGTGTGGCATTTTAGTAAATCGTTCACATTTATTTTTATTTATTTTTTTATTACTACTCCAAGCAGTTTATTATTTGGAGCATTTGAAACATATCCGACCTCTACAGCAAATTTGGCAATGGGTAAAATCAATATGAATTGTAAAGGAAATTTAATTGATATAATTACCGAACCAAGTAGTATAATAAATTTTAAAATGAAGGGTGGAGAGGTTATTTGGAATAGACCCTTTCAAATTAATGAATTGCAACAAACTACATTTGCCCTTGGGCTAATATATAAAAATTGGGGATTGGGGGTTGGTGCAAGCACCTTCGGAAATAATGTTTATAACGAAAGTATGCTGATGTTAAGCGTTGCAAAGTCGGTTAAAACGAGGTTGTCACTTGGTGTAAATATTATACTATATCAATTGAAAATATCTGATTATGGAACAGCGCATACTCTCGGTCTTTCCGCATCAATGCGATATAACATTAATGACAATTGGGATTGGGTTACCTCATTAAGAAATATTAATTATCCTAAAATTGGTATTTCGAAAGATGACTTACCACAAGTTATTACAACCGGTTTTATCGGCTCGATACATGGAAGGTTTACAATTGCAACTGAATGGGAACAAGATCTTACATATAAAGGAGCAATTAAGTTTGGAGTTATGGCAAAACCGTTAAAACAATTATTGATTATGGCTGGATATGTATCAAATCCCGGTCAATTGACAGCGGGGTTCTCAATCAATATTAATAAAATGTATTTTGAATATGGTACAATTGCGTATTATGACCTTGGCTTATTTACACATCAGCTTGGTATTGGCGTTAATCTTGATCGGCGTTAAGCCGATTACCGCCCAACAAAAAGAAGCAACAATTTTCCTGCAACATCTTGATGCAGAAATAGCCATTCCCGAAGAAGATATAATTTTAATAAATGAAATTTTTAAAGGACAATGGATTTTAGGCAAAGAACTGGCAATGCAAATAATGAAATTATCATTTATTGGTTTTGATGATGAAAAAATACTGAAAACTGTTTCTGATAGAAAATCACTGTTGGCTATTTCTCAAAACTATGAAATATCCGACAATTTAAGACAGTTGATAAATATTATTGAAAAATCAGTATCGCGTTATAAAGATTTAGGTGATATACTTGTAAATCAATATATTGTATTCAATGATGATTATCGCTATCGCTGGAAATTTAATTACAGTTCAAGCGATTATTCTGCTGGTTTAATTGCCGAACGGGATCCAAATGAAAAGAAATTGATTGATCACTTATCAGGATATTTAACAAAAAAACATAAGTTGGGAGAGGTAATTGTTGGTGACTATCAAATTGTTACTGGATTTGGATTGTGGTCATGGAAGTCTGTGTCAACACGGAAAAGCTTTGAAACAATTACGGGGCTCCCAAGAATTGGTCGAGGAATCGCGCCCTACCGCTCATCAAATGAATCATGGTATTTAAGAGGAATTGGATACAACGTGGAAACAAAATTTGGGAACATACTTATTTCGGGAGGCCATACATTCCAAGACGGTAAATTAGACAGTCTTGGTAACTTATCACTCAGTTATTCAGGGTTGCATACGGGGACAACTTCTATTGAACAGCAGAATAATATAACTGAATCTGTGATTCTTGGACAGTGGAATTTTAGTAAACCAAACACGAATATTATATCATCAGTTGCTGGTGTTAATTGGAATGATAAAAGTGATAATACTAGTCAAGATTGGAGTGGTTCAGTTGCTTTTAATCAATTATTTGAATATTGCAATATATTTGGTGAGATTGGACGTGGATATAATCGGACTGCGGGAATGATAATCGGGCTGAGATTAAAATTTCCGAATGTGAAGTATTTAATTTCATCACGATATTATTCAAAAGGCTATTCAGCTCTGAGATCGAATCCTTTTGCTGAATGGGTTGGTGATGACCGCAACGAATTTGGACTTTTTCAAAGTATTAGTTACAAATACAATCGTAATCTTTTTACTATTTACGGAGACCTCTATAAAACAAGCGATATAGAAAACAATGATTCTTTCCCTAAATCAGGACAGGAAGCCGGGGTACGATGGGAAACGCGAAAAGGAAGACTATATCAAAGACTACAATGGAGGTGGGAGAAAAAATCATTGGAAAATCATGGAGTCTATTTAACTGCCCAACCTTCTAGATATGAAATTGATAATACATTAAAATATAGCGGTGTATTCAATTT
This sequence comes from uncultured bacterium, assembly GCA_964634215.1. Lineage (GTDB taxonomy): Bacteria > Fidelibacterota > Marinisomatia > Marinisomatales > JAHJCW01 > JAHJCW01. The sequence goes on along the minus strand of CAZWKR010000001.1, from coordinate 31,134 downwards.
AACTAAATCAATATGGGGAAAATTACAATTCACATATTCTATCGACGAAACAAACGAATCGAAATCCCAAGCTTATGGAATAGATACACAGATTTGGTGGGAGATGGAGAATGTTTCTGTCTTCTTTGATGTTGTTACAACGGTTACAAATGGTGGTTCGGCATGGATATATTTTTGGGATGTTAATCTTCCGGGGGAGATGACCACTCGAGTATATACTAAAGATAAAGTATCACCAGCCATTAAAATTTTATATCAAACAGATGATGGCTTTGAGTTGGGATTTCGCTTAAGAGCGCATTGGGAAGATTTCAATATTACGGGAACTCCAGAAATATTTGGTGCGTTAATACTGGAAATAATGTTGTAGCATCGTTTGCCTCTGATTCAAACAATATGATAACTTCAAAGTTATGAAAATATTACGCATTTTTCTTTTCATCGTGTTTTTCTATTCATTCAGTATTTTCGCATCGCCTATAAAAGTAGTAAATCGGTTAGAAAATACAGAAGATGAGTTGAAGGTTTTAGATAATACTCCTGTCATTTATTGTTCAGTTAAAGATTTGGCTAGAGTATTGTCAACTACGGTTTATGAAAATATTGAAAGGGAAAAATTAGTATTATACATTGGAGAGCATCGCGTAAAAATATCTGCAGGAACAAGTTTCATAGTTATTGATGATATTGTATATCAAATTCCCTCACCAGCAGTTATTTTTGAAGGGGATATATATTTACCAACAAATGCTCTCTTTAAAATATTACACGACACTTTATTGCCAAGTATTTCTTATATAGTTGAAAATAAAGAGTTAGTTATTATTCCAACCGAATATAATATTCAAGCCATTCAAGTTGATGAAAAAGCAAACGGTACTATTGTACGTGTTAAAACCTTAAAGAAGTTTAAAAAGAAAGAAATAAGTGCATTTTTACACAAGAATGGTTGGTTTTATCTAACAGTTCAAGGGGCACTAGCTGATTCAAATAAAATACTTAAAACCGATACACGTGGAATAATAAAAAAAATATCAATGGATCAACTCGAGGGGAGTTTACAATTAGCATTTTTCCTTAGATCAGATATTGAAAGGCATGAATTTTATCAGAATAAAAAGACCAATGAAATTGTAATAACCCTTTGGGCTCCGCTGTCAAAAAGTGTAGCTAGGATAAAGGAAGTCAAAAGTCAGTGGGAAATCGACACAATTGTTTTAGATGCTGGTCATGGAGGAAAAGATCCGGGTACAATTGGCAAGTATGGAACGAAAGAAAAAACAGTAGTATTAGATGTTGTTAAAAGAGTAGGAAAGCTACTCACCAAATACACTAACGTAAATGTTGTTTATACTCGCGATGAAGATGTCTTTATTCCACTCTGGGAAAGAACAAAAATGGCTAATGAGAAAAATGGTAAGATATTTATTAGTGTACATGCAAACGGTAATCGCAATCGGAGAGCGCAAGGATTTGAAACATATTTGTTGCGACCAGGAAAAACACAAGATGCCATTGATGTTGCGGCAGAAGAAAATGCTGCTATAAAATATGAAGAATCACGTAATGGGAAATATGAAGAATTAACACATGAAGGGCTAATTCTGGCTACAATGGCTCAAAGCATGTTCATGAAAGAAAGTGAAAGTTTAGCCGGTCAAATTCAAAATGAACTCAATAAGGAACTTAATTCACAAAACCGTGGGGTGAAACAAGCCGGATTTTATGTATTAATTGGAGCTAGCATGCCAAATGTTTTATTAGAAGTTGGGTTTTTAACAAATCCTGATGAAGAAAAAAAATTACGAACAGCCGAATATCGACAAAAAATTGCTAACGCAGTTTATAGAGCAATTATAGAATTTAAAAAAAGTAGAGAATTTGTTATGGCGGAGGGATAAATGAAGAATCTTAATCCAATTGGTGTATTTGATTCAGGGGTCGGTGGACTTACTGTTGTAAAGGCAATACGAAATGTATTGCCCAATGAATCAATAATATATTTTGGGGATACGGCACGTGTACCTTATGGAAATAAGAGTCCGGAGCTTATCAAGGAATATAGTCTGCAAATAGCAGATTTTCTATTAGATCGGGGGACCAAGATCATTATTGTTGCGTGCAATACCGCTACTGCTTTGGCTCTCGATACACTACAGGATAAGTTAGACATTCCCATTATTGGTGTTGTAAGACCAGGGGTTAATATCGCATTAAAACTTTCTAAAAATGGTCGCATTGGTGTAATAGGAACAATTTCGACAATTAGTTCAGGTGTATATGAAACTGAGTTAAAAGCCATTAATCAATCCGTCGAAGTTGCATCTTCAGCCTGTCCATTATTTGTACCGCTTGCCGAAGAAGGCTGGCTCAATGAACCAGCGACAGAACTAATCGCTAAAAAATATCTTGAACCAATTAATAACGCAAATATTGACACCTTGATATTAGGATGTACGCACTATCCGTTGTTGAAAGAAGTTATTCAAGAAGCCGTCTCCAGTAAAATAAAATTAGTTGATTCCGCACAAGCGATGGCTTCTGAAACAGAAAAATTATTAATGAATTATGGTTTACTTAGTGATAAAAGCACTAATGGTGATTTAAAACTATTTGTATCTGACCTTCCTGCAAGGTTCGAAACAGTTGCAGGTCAGTTTTTAGGTAAAGAAATATCGAATGTCGAAAAAATTCAACTCGGCTGAGTTTAATCAATTATTAGAAGATTTATACGCTTTACAACGACTTGGTATTAAGGTCGGGTTAGAACATACAAAAAGACTCTTAGAAGTTTGCGGTAATCCCCAGGACAATTTTATGTCAATCCATATTGCTGGAACGAATGGAAAAGGTTCTACAGCTGCAATGATTTCATCAATACTAATCAAGGCGGGTTATAAAGTAGGTTTGTACACTTCGCCGCATTTGTTAAAATTTAATGAACGTATAAGAGTAAATGGTGTACCCATTTCTGATGAAAGAATAGTTGAATTTATGTCAAAATACAAACCTGCGATTAATGAGGTTGAGTCAACCTTCTTTGAAGCAACAACTGCGATGACATTTGATTATTTTAATAATAAAAAAGTAGACGTAGCAGTTATTGAAACTGGTTTGGGTGGGCGATTAGACTCGACGAACGTTATAAAACCGAAGGTTACTATCATCTCGTCAATTACGGCAGATCACACTGAGATATTAGGAGAAGATTTAAAAACCATCGCATTTGAAAAAGGCGGTATTATCAAACAAGGTGTACCATTAATTCTAGCATCGCAAAGTAACGAAGTAAAAGATGTATTACTTCTAATTGCTGACAGAAAAAATTCGAATGTTACTTATTGTAATCAAATTGATATAAAAAACATAAGTATAAGTGAAACCGGAACGATGCTTAATTGGAAAGGAATAGATTATAAAACTAGTCTGATTGGAGAACATCAAGCAAGAAATGCGGTGCTAGCAATTGAAACATCAAACGCATTTAGTAATAAAATTAATTCAGATATAATAATAAATGGATTAAAAAATGTTAACTGGCCTGCTAGGATACAAAAAATACATGAAATACTTCCAATTTTCTACGATGTTGCTCATAATCCACATGGCATCCAGGTTGCATTGGATTCCATCTTTACAATATATCACGAAAAACCAATTGGATTAATAGCATTAAAAGCAGAGAAAGAACTTGAACTAATTGTTCCAAAATTAAAGAATAGATTTAAAGAGTTAGTAGTAACAAGTAAACCCGGCCTGGGACTTATGGAAGCAAAGGATTTATATGATTCATTAATTAATTTTGGAATTAATGTCACAATTGAACCGGACATAATCAAAGCAATTAAAATAATTAATAGTTTAGTTTCCAAAACAAGCCCCGGTCTAATTTTTGGCAGTCATTATATTGGAGAAACAATTTATAAGGAATACGGTTTTTCCTTTGACAAAGGTATCATTTAATGTAATTTAGCATTACCGTTAAGACGCACACTGCGCAAGCTTTTATTTATATATTTTTAATCAATTGAAAAACCGAAGGATAATTTATAATGGACGTCAATGAACTTCAATCCCTGAAGATTAAAGACTTAACAAAATTAGCAAAGGATCTAAAAATAGAAAGTATTTCCGCGCTAAATAAACAGGAACTGGTCGTACAAATCTTAAAAGCAGAAGCAAAAGAGGATGATGCACTTCATTCTCGTGGTACCTTAGAAGTGTTACCAGACGGTTATGGATTCTTACGCAGTCCTGACTCTAATTATTTGCCGGGTCCCAATGATATTTATGTTAGCCCTTCACAGATTAAACGATTTGGTCTTAAAACAGGTCATGAAGTAGCAGGACAAATTAGACCACCTAAATCAAAAGAACGATTCTATGCATTGTTAAAAGTTGACACTGTAAATGATCGCCCACCAGAAGATGTTAGAAATGTTATGTTATTTGACAATCTTACTCCATTACATCCTGATGAAAAATTTACTTTGGAAACAGAGCAAAAGAATTTATCAATGCGGATTATGGATTTAATGTGCCCAGTTGGAAAGGGTCAAAGAGGAATGATAGTTGCTCAGCCAAAAACTGGTAAAACAATATTGTTGCAACAAATAGCAAACTCAATAAGAAAAAATCATCCTAAAACAAAGATGATAATATTGCTAATAGACGAACGTCCTGAAGAGGTTACAGACATGGCTCGCAGTGTTGATGCTGAAGTACTAAGTTCAACTTTTGATGAAGCACCAGAGAGGCACGTCGCTGTAGCGGATATGGCATTACAAAAAGCAAAACGAATGGTAGAATATGGAGATGATGTTGTTATTTTGCTGGACAGCCTAACGAGATTAGCGAGAGCACACAATGCTGTTATTCCACATAGTGGAAAGATATTATCAGGTGGTGTAGACTCAAACGCACTAAAAAAGCCTAAACAGTTTTTTGGAGCTGCACGTAATATTGAAGAAGGTGGATCTTTTACAATTATCGCTACTGCGTTAGTAGATACCGGCAGCAGGATGGATGATGTAGTCTTTGAAGAATTTAAAGGTACAGGTAACATGGAATTAGTTTTAGATCGAAGATTAAGCGACCGAAGACTATTTCCATCATTCGATGTTGTACGGTCGGGAACTAGAAAGGAAGAACTTTTATTATCTAAAAAGGTTTTAGGCCGAATTTGGATTTTACGTAAGCTGTTGAATGAAATGAAAATTGTAGAAGCAATGGAATTTTTACGCGATAGAATGATCAGAACAAAAACCAATGATGAATTTATGGAGACGATGAGTCGATAATTTTTACGGATACTGATTTAAATTTAATTTATATATAATTTATACTAAAGCCACAAGGATTACAATCTGTGAAGACAATTGTAGCAAGATTAGTAACTGACAAGCCAGTAAAAAAGACTGCCTACCAAGTGAAGGGCGTCTTTATGAAACAATATCCTAATAGCCCTGCAATACCAATGTTGGATGGTCGTTATCGAGATAAATTTTTATATCCAAGAGTTCAAGTTAAAATACTAAATGAGCAGATTTATCTTGTAGGAATCAAAGATGGTGCTGATCCTGTATTAGAAATGATTAAAGAGTTGGAATTGTTAAATTTTGGAAATATCACCTTTAACATTCTAGAAAAAGATGTTGAAGAAAGTATTGATCAATTTAAACATGTAGATCAATTACTCAGATATAGATTTGTATCACCATGGGTTGCGCTGAGTAAAAACACACAAAATCGTTATAAATTTCTAAAAAATAAAGATAGGATAGCATTTTTAAATCGCCTATTGGGTCAAAATATTGTATTCTTAGCACGAGAGATGGGAGTTGAATTAAATGAAAAAGTGTATACCAAATTGAACCTTGATTCTCTTTTTCCCAAACAAGTTTATGAGAACAGTTGGGGTTCTTTCACTGGCGAATTCCAAACTAATTTTATATTACCCAACTATATTGGTGTTGGCAATGGCATTACCCGCGGTTTTGGTGCGATTCAAGGTTTAGATAATCCGAAAGATGAAGCAACACCTAAATCAGAAAATATTAACAGTAATCCAATAAATATTATTGATGATGATGACTTGCTAAGCATAAAAGTAAAAAATGTTCCGATGCCTCGCAGAAAGTCGAAAAAGGTTAACAACAAAGGAAAGAATAGAGTAAAAAAAGTATTATCAGAAGAATATGAAATTGAAGAAAAGTCTCCCAAAAAATTAAAAACTAAAACTAAAACTAAAAAGAAACCTCAAAGGAGAGAAAATAATTCCAAAATCTCATCCGAGAGTAATTTTAATACAGCTGAATATCATAAAAAACAACACAACTTCTAAAGTGTAGTTTTTTATAATTGCTTGAATTTTATGTTTCTATTTTAGTCTTTTTGGACCAGCATCAATTACCGGTTGAGAACATTTATCATCAAAGAGTTTAAAATTTTGATTAAAACGAGCGGCTAAAGAATCATATTTTTTCCAATAATCCTTGCTGTCTCCCCATGAATTTGATGGTTCTAAAATATCCTGAGGAACGTCAGGACAGGACAGCGGAACTTCAAACCCAAATAATTTATCTTTACGAAACTTAACATCATCAAGTTTGCCGTCCAACGCGGCATTGAGTAAGTTCCGGGTATGGTGAATACTAATCCTTTTACCTACGCCAAAGCGACCACCAACCCACCCAGTATTTACTAACCAGCACTGAGCATTGTGTTTTTGCATACGTTCTTTAAGCATTGCTGCATATACCGATGGGTGTCGTACCATAAAAGGTCCGCCAAAACAGGCACTAAATGTAATTTTTGGTTCGATTCCCAAGCCAATTTCCGTTCCGGCCACTTTTGAGGTGTACCCACTTATGAAATGATATTGTGCTTGTTCCGAATTCAGTCGAGCGATTGGAGGCATAACACCGGAAGCATCACAAGTTAAAAATATTATATTTTTTGGATGAGAATTAACCATTCCCTCAGGTACGGTATTCGGAATATAATTTAGTGGATACGAAATTCTTGTATTCTCAGTATGAACATCATCATCTAGATCAATTTTTCTATTTACTTCGTCATATACGACATTTTCTAGGACTGATCCAAATTTCTTAGTACAAGCATATATCTCAGGTTCATGTTCTGCCGAGAGGCGAATTACTTTTGCATAGCAACCGCCTTCAAAATTAAAAATTCCATCAGCTGACCAACCATGTTCGTCATCTCCAATAAGGAAACGATTAGGATCAGCCGAAAGAGTAGTTTTACCAGTTCCACTAAGTCCGAAAAAGATAGCAGCGTCATTGTTTTTCCCAACATTTGCAGAGCAATGCATCGGTAAGACATCATTAAAGGTGAGTAGGAAATTTAAAACAGTAAAAACAGATTTTTTTATCTCTCCCCCATATAGTGAATTGGCAATGATAGCAATTCTTTGTTCAAAATTTAATACAATTGTTGTTTCGCTATTGGTTCCATCAATTTTTGGATCCATTTTAAAGTCGGGAAGTGCAAGAACCGTAAATTCTGGTATAAAATGTTTCAACTCATCTTGATTAGTGGTTGTGATGAGCATATTACGTGCAAATAAACTATGCCATGCTTTTTCGGTAATTATTCGTACAGGTAACCGATAGTTGGGGTCATTACCTGCATAACAATCTTGAACAAACAGTTCTTCACCTTGGGCATAAGCCTGAGCGCGTGTAAGTATTGTATTAAATTGTTCGGGACTCAATGGACGGTTATAATCACCCCACCAAATATCATCGAGAGTTGTGTCTTCTCGAACAACAAATTTATCATTAGCTGCGCGAGCTGTATGTTTACCGGTCTTTACTAGAATAGGACCCTGATTAACTATTTTGCCCTCATTTCTAAAAATGATTTCTTCGTATAGAGCGGGTGTGGAGAGGTTCCAATATGCAGTATCAAGGTGTTTTAAACCGTGATTAGAAAGCCCATAACTTGAAGCAAGGGTACGTGCTTGTTTCGCGCTAGGCGATTTGATCTTTAAATATTTACTCATTACCAATCCCTCACTAATTTGCGTTCACCAATATATAATTCGTTCGGAGCATCGGGATCAAGAACCCATTGGATTCTTTCAATTCCCTCTTTAATATCATTAATAGAACCGCAATAACTCAATCGTAAATATCCATCCAGACCAAAGGCTAATCCCGGAACTGTAATAACCTGTACTTTTTCAAGTAGTAATTCAGCAAGTTCAACTGAGTTGGGATTATAATGGCTAAAATCTACAAAACAATAAAATGTTCCATCCGGCTTTGTAACTTTTAGTCCATCAAAGGAATTTAGACTATCTATCATAATATTTCTTCGATTTTCTAATGCTACGCGTAGATTTTCAACTGAGGACTGAACACCATTAATCGCACCAATTGCTGCTTTTTGCGAGATTGTCGGCGGACCGGAAGTTTGATGGCTTTGAATATTAGTCATTACTTCTATTAATTTTTTATTTCCAATTGCCCAACCAATTCGAAATCCTGTCATGGCATATTGTTTTGATACACCATTGATTAGGATAAGTTTTGAATTATCTCCAAAATCCTTAACATAATCAAAACAATTGCTTGGTTTGCGATTATCAAAGACTAAACGATTATAAATATCATCCATAATTAGATATAAGTCGCGCTTTTGGCAAAACTCGATGACATCGGCAATAAATTCTTCCGAATAGACCACACCCGTAGGATTATTAGGACTATTAATTATGACTGCTTTAGTATAGGAACCAACATTTTCTTCTATATCCGATAGTTTTGGATAAAAAGTACCATCTTCAGGTAAGACAGGAATTGGAATACCCTGACAAAGTTTAACCATATCAGGATAGCTTACCCAATAAGGTGTGGGAAAAATCACTTCTTCGTGGGGGTTTAAGATGGCTTGCAATGCAACCATTAGAGATTGTTTTGCACCGTTGGATGCAAGGATTTGGCGAGGCTCAACTAGACGGTTGTAATGTTCTTCTGTATAGCGAATAATCGCCTTTTTCATGGCGACAGTGCCGTCAGGTGGAGAATATCTAATTTCTCCAGAATCGAGCAATCCGGTTGTTGCTAAAATAGCATCAAAAGGAGCTTTGCTTTTTGGCTCTCCGCCACCTAAATGAATAACCGGATCGCCCTTTTGGCGTAAAATAGTAGCTTTTTCATTTAATTTTAATGTGGCGGACGGGGTTAGACTTCTTGCGATTTGACTAATGCTCATAATTATTAATTCTTATTATAATATTATTAATTAAATACATTTGTTTATTAAGTGTAGAAATAACGAGTGTAAAATTACAGTAACCTTTTATAATTAAACTAATAGTATTCAAAATTGAATTAATTATTTTTGTGTAATGTTGCAGGATATCCAACAATCAACTATTAAAATATTATAAGGATTTTCATTTTTATTTTATTAAACTCTGCCCCTGTAAATAGAAGAATATTTTATAATTAATTTTATTGAAGTTGAATAGAGTAGGAGAGCCGGATGAAAGAAAAAATACATCCTGAATACAAACTTGGAACCGTGCATTGTGCATGCGGTAATACATTTAAGGTTTATAGTACTATTGGTGATCAACGGATAGATATATGCAATGTTTGTCATCCGTTCTTTTCCGGTAAACAAAAATTAGTTGATACTGCAGGTAGAATAGAAAAATTTGAGAAAAAATACGGAAAACGTCCAGCTAAGTAGCTAAACATTAAAAGGGACTTCTGTTTTTATTAAAAAGATAGAAGTCCTTTTTGTATCTTTGAATATTGATATAATTAAATTAGTATAGATTAAGCGAAATATATGTTTATAAAAAAAATTATAATTAACACATTAATGAAACCATCGATTTTGGTAGGCGGACAAGCTGTGATAGAAGGAGTAATGATGCGTGTTCCGGGAGCATATGCCACCGCCGTTCGCGATGAGCATGGCAAGATCCATATTGATAGGCATGATTTCACATCAAAAGCAGAAAAAAACAAGACGTGGAAGAAACCGGTACTGCGTGGAATGATATCGCTTTTTGAAGCTTTAAAAATGGGAATGCAAACATTACAATGGTCAGCAGAAATTGCCACGCCAGAAAAAGACAAGAAGAAAGAACCCGGTAAATTGACAGAAATTTTTACCACCACGACGGCAATACTTTTAGCCCTAACACTTTTTATGGCAGCACCATACTGGATAACAACAAAATTGTTTTTAGTTAGTAAGGATGCATTTTTATTTAATCTAATAGCCGGTTTTTTTCGGATCACCTTTTTCATATTATACTTAGTTTTAATATCATTAATGAAAGACGTGAAAAGACTTTTTCAATATCATGGAGCAGAACACCGCGTTGTATATAATTTCGAATCAGGTAAGGATGTAACAGTTAAGAATGCTCAGTCTTTTCCAACCCAACACCCTCGTTGCGGAACAAGTTTCTTATTTATAGTAATGATATCAGCAATTATTATTTTCTCTCTAATCGATACAATTTTCATCGGATTTTTTGGCAGTCTTGCCGTTATTTCAAGAATCGCATTGCACTTATTAATGACACCTTTAGTAGCCGGTATTGGCTATGAAGTATTAAAAATTAGCGCCCGTAATGGTGATAATGTAATCTTCCGGATGTTAAGAGCGCCGGGATTATGGTTGCAAAATATTACGACCAAAGAGCCGGAAGATGAGATGGTAGAAGTAGCAATTGAATCATTAAAATCAGCATTCGGTGATAAATTTAAGGATGTAATTGGTAAAAAATATGTAGCAGAAGCAATAGGATGATAGACAAGTTAAAGCAAATAATAAATCGGTTCGAGGAACTTGAAAAATTATTGATAGATCCTGAAATTCTTGCTGACAATGCTAAAATAATTGAAATTTCTAAAGAACGTAGCTCATTGGAAGATGTAGTAAATCAAGCCAAGGAATATATTACTCTCAAAGAGCAAATTGAAGAATATCACGAAATATTAACCAGCGATGATGAAGAATTGAAGGAAATCGCTAAAGAGGATTTACCAAATATAGAATCAGACCTTCTAAAGTGTGAAGAAAAACTAAAAATTCTTCTTATACCGAAAAATCCAAATGATAACAAAAATATAATTGTTGAAATGAGAGCAGGAACCGGTGGAGACGAAGCCGCCTTGTTCGTTTCAGATCTATTTAGAATGTATTCACGCTTTGCTGAGCGATCCAATTGGCAATTTCATGTCATGAATGCCAATGGAACAGGTATTGGAGGTTTTAAGGAAATCGTGTTTTCCATTGCAGGGAAAGGTGCTTATGGTAAAATGAAGTATGAGAGTGGAGTGCATCGCGTACAACGCGTACCGAAGACTGAAGCAAGCGGCAGAGTCCACACGTCTGCTGCAACAGTTGCAGTTTTACCGGAAGCAGAAGAAGCTGATATTAATATAAGAAATGAAGATCTCAAGATAGATACTTATCGTGCGAGTGGTGCTGGAGGTCAGCATGTCAATAAAACCGAATCTGCCATTCGGATAACTCATCTACCAACCGGGTTGGTTGTTACTTGTCAGGATGAAAGCTCGCAACATAAAAACAGAGCTGCCGCATTAAAAGTCCTACGTTCACGTATGCTCGCTGCGGAAGAAGAAAGAATTGCTTCAGAACGCGCTAAAGAGCGAAAAACATTAGTTTCTACCGGAGACCGGTCAGCCAAAATACGGACTTATAATTTTCCACAAGGACGTATTACAGATCACCGTATTAATTATACTGCATATCACCTTGAGGCAATGCTGGATGGAGAGATATCAGAAATGATAGACCAACTACGTATTGCTGAACAGCAAGAAAGTCTGAAAGGCGAATAAATGACAGGCGAGACCCGCAATTCACAGAAAATGTGGCGGGTGATTGACCTCTTGAATTGGGGTGAACAATATTTTGCTGATAATGATTTTGATAATCCCCGTAAAGAAATAGAAATCTTACTTCAGGACATATTAGAATGCAGTCGAGTTGATTTATATTTACGATTTGAAGAGCCCTTGACGAAAATACAACTTGGTAAACTTAGAGATTGGATACAACGGAGAAAAAATCGAGAACCGATACAATATATCACCGGCAAAGCAGGATTCCATAATTTGATACTCAACGTAACGTCTGATGTATTAATACCGCGTCCTGAAAGCGAGCGATTAGTCGAAGTATTATTAAATACTGTTGATAAAGATGAAAAAATTTCAATATTAGATATAGGAACAGGATCTGGTTGTTTAGCATTAGCGTTGAGCAAGGAATTGCCTAATGCGAAGATATCTGGGATGGATATATCAGAAAAAGCAATTGAGCTTGCCAAATTAAATGCTGAAAATGTAAAAGTTAAGAATGTAAAATTTTTCCAAATAGACTTATTTGAAGATAAGATTGATGGAAAATATGATATAATTATATCTAATCCTCCCTATATACATAAAGAAGAAATAGAAGCATTAATGCCGGAGGTGAAAGAATTTGAACCACTTTCCGCTTTAACTGATTCGGCAAATGGATTAACTTTTTACCATAAAATTTCAGAGATATGCCCAACAATAGTAAAATCCGGAGGTTGGCTCTTTCTTGAAGTTGGATTGGGCGAACATCCGAAAAAGGCTATGAATATATTTTCAAATGAAAACTTTATAAATGTTGAATTGATTAAAGATTATAACGGCGATGACCGTGTATTAAAGGCTCAAATTGTATGAAGAGATTACTCGCACATATCAAAATTATGCGTCCTTTAAATCTCATAATCGGTGCTTTCGCGGTTATTATTACCGCATCCATTTTGAATAAAATGGATCAAACTTCAGTGTGGTTTACTGCTTTATGTGTTGTTATCTGTTATAATGGTGCAGCTAATGCAATTAATGATTATTTTGATCAAGAAACAGATAGAATCAACCGACCCAATCGCCCTCTAATTTCCGGCGATGTTAAACCAAAAACTGCAATAATATTAGCAATTATACTATTCACGATAGGTACTGTTTTGGCAATTACATTACCAATGACGGCAACTATTATCGCAGTAGCATTTGCGTTACCGTTGATGGTATTCTATAGTATAAAGTTTAAAGGCATGCCATTGGTGGGCAATTTAATTATTGCGATGATTTTAGGATTAACATTTTTATTTGCGGGCGCTGCCTTGCAAGACGTAAAGACGATGATGATACCTGCATTATTGGCTTTCGGGTTGACGATAGTGAGAGAACTTGTTAAGGACATTGACGATGTGGAGGGGGATAGAAATGTTAACCTAAAAACGTTTCCAATTGTTGCAGGTACACAAAAAGCATGGACTTTAGCATCGGTTTTTGCAATCCTCATTGGTGTCTGTGCTGTTATTCCATATATAATGGGTAAATATAATCATTGGTATATAATATTTGTATTAATTGGCGTTGAGATTCCTTTAATATTGACAGTATTTTCAACTATGAGATCCCCTACTATTATTACCGCAAAACGAATCGCACAATTACTCAAATTTAGTACTATATCCGGAGTTTTTGCTGTCTGGCTAGGCTCAATATAATGGCTTCTGAGTTCGTACATTTACATAATCATTCTGACTATAGCTTGCTTGATGGAGCGCAAAATATTGATGTTATGCTCGATACTGTTCTAACCCTAGGAATGGACAGTATTGCGCTGACTGAGCATGGTAATATGTTCAGCGCGATAAAATTTTATCAGGCTGCGGAAAAAAAGGGAATAAAACCAATTATTGGTAGTGAAGTATATGTAGCTAAGGGAAAGCATACTGAAAAAGGGAGTAGAATTGGTGGCGAAAACAATCATCTAATATTATTGGCACAAAATTATACCGGATATAAAAATTTGATGAAATTAGTAACCTATGGTTACTTAGATGGGTTTTATTATCGCCCCCGCATTGATAAAGAGTTATTGAAAGAACACAGTGAAGGATTAATTGCTTTATCAGCATGTTTAAAAGGTGAAATACCAGAGAGATTAGTTAAAAATGATTATGATGGAGCAAAAAAAGCTGCTCTTGAGTTCGCAGAAATGTTCCCAGGTCGATTCTACCTTGAAATACAGGACCATCGAATTCCTGATGAGAAAGTTAATATTACAGGTATGAAGCGTCTTGCAGAAGAAATTGATCTACCAATTGTTGCAACAAATGACGCACATTATGCTAAAAAAGAACATTACGATGCTCATGATATACACATTTGTCTTGCCACCGGGAAAGAAAGGAATGATCCAAATCGAATGCGATATGCAACGGATGAATTTTACCTAAAATCTCAAGATGAAATGCATGCGTTATTTAGTGATATACCTGGTGCAATTGAAAACACACGCCGTATTGCTGATAGCATAGATCTTGATATCCCGTTAGGTGAATATCATTTACCTAATTTCCCATTACCGGAGAACACCACTAGCTCTAATCCTGACGATCTCCTACAAAAATTATGTATTATGGGATTGAATATACGATATGGTACTATTAATGAAGAAATGCAATCCCGACTTGATCATGAATTAAGTGTAATAAAAAAAATGGGCTTTGCGGGATACTTTTTAATAACTGCCGACTTTGTTAAATATGCAAAAGAAAATGGTATTCCCGTCGGCCCCGGTCGCGGATCTGCTGCAGGAAGTATTGTTTCGTATGCATTAGATATTACATCAATTGACCCATTAAAATATAATTTACTTTTCGAAAGATTTTTAAATCCGGAACGTATCAGCTTACCAGATATAGATATCGATTTTTGCATAGAAAAACGCGGTGAAGTAATTGATTATATTAAAAAACAATATGGTGAAGATGCTGTAACACAAATTATTACATTCGGCAAAATGAAAGCTCGACAAGTTATACGAGATGTTGGGCGTGTGATGAGCTATCCCTTTGGCGAAGTTGATAAAATCGCAAAAGCGATACCGGATGAATTAAATATTACTTTAGATAGTGCGATTAAAAAAAGTCCCGAATTGCGCAATTTCGCCGAAGGTGATTATAGAGAACTCATTCAGCATTCATTAGTTTTAGAAGGAATGAATCGGCATGCTTCCACGCATGCGGCCGGTGTTGTTATTGCACCAAGTGATTTGACAGATTATGTGCCGCTCTATAAATCATCGCAAGGCGATATAACTAGTCAATATGATATGAAAGGATTGGAAGATCTTGGCTTGTTAAAAATGGACTTTTTAGGACTTAGAACTCTAACCGTTATCGACAAAGCTGTAAAATTAATCAAGCTTCGTGGTGTTGAAATAGATATAGATGGATTGCAATTTGATGATCAAAAAGTATTTGAGTTGTTTGCGAAGGGAATGACAGCCGGTATTTTTCAATTTGAGTCTTCTGGAATGAGAGAATTCCTTAAAAAACTGAAACCTACGGCACTTGAAGATTTAATTGCAATGAATGCTCTTTACCGCCCGGGGCCTATGAATAATATCAATGACTATATTGATAGAAAACACGGGAAAAAGAAAATAGCATATCCGCATCCAGATTTAAAGTCTATTTTAGAAGAGACCCAAGGAATCATGGTATATCAAGAACAGGTGATGCAAATTGCAAATGAGATTGGTGGTTTTAGCATGGCAGAAGCTGACACTATGCGCCGTGCAATGGGTAAAAAAAATGACGCATTGATGAGAGAAAGTGCGGGAAAATTTATTGAGGGCGCTGTTAAGCGTGGAATCACAAAAAGCAAGGCGACTGAAATTGTAGAATTAATTGAAAGGTTTGCACAGTATGGTTTTAATAAAAGTCATGCCACAGCTTATGCGATAATTGCTTACCAAACTGCATGGTTAAAGACATACTATCCTGCAGAGTTCCTGTCAGCCAATTTAACTAGTGAAATGTCTAACAGTGATCGTGTTGTTGTATTAATCAATGACTGTCGGAAGTTGGGTATTAAGGTAAACGCACCGGATATCAATGTTTCCGATGTCGAATTTCGTCCTGTTGATGATAAAACTATTACATTTGGATTAAACGCTGTAAAGAATGTAGGTACAAAAACTTGTGAAAAAATAATTGAAGCTCGAAAAAAAGACGGTGAATTTATAGATGTTTTTAACGTTTGTAGTCGGGTAGATCTCAGGTCAGTTAATAGAAAAGTGTTAGAAAGTTTAATCAAGGCAGGGGCTATGGATACACTCGACGGCACACGGGCACAGATGTTTGCTACCATAGACAACGCACTAAAATATGGACACCAAAGACAAAATGATGCATTAAGTAATCAAGTTGGAATGTTTGATATGTCAACTGCTTCTAACAGCGAAGTGGTTGTAAAGCCACCAATGTCAGAAGTGGAAGATTGGAGCGAGCAAGAATCTTTAGATCTGGAGAAGGAAGTCTTGGGGGTATATTTATCAGGACATCCACTGATAAAACATGCCGATGATTTAGAAGAGTTTGGAAATTTTGATTTTTCTGAAAAGATATCTTTACGTTCAATGGAAAAGGTCCAAATTGGTGGTATCATCCGTGATTTACGCCACCATTATGATAGGAAAAACAATCAAATGGCATTTTTTAACCTAGATTGCTTAGGGGGTCAAGCAGAAATCTTAGCATTTAGCGATACATACGAACGTTATAAGAATTTAATTGAAGATAATAAAATTGTTTTTATACAAGGTAAACCAACCGATCGATCTGATTTTGCTGATCTTAAATTAATAGCGGATCAAATTGTACCATTAGAAAAATGTAGAGATATCCTATCAAGGCGAGTAAATATTAGGTTAACTCCCCAAATGGCAGAGGAATTGGATCTTGAAAAACTACACAACTTGGCAAAGAAATTCCGTGGAAGCTGCAGTTTAATATTTCATATTGCAAACGGTCAGTTAAGACAAAGGATTTTGGCACAAAACATTAAAGTTTCTTCGAATAAATTATTTTTGCAAAAATTGCGCGAAGAATACGGTGAAAAGAATATCTGGATAGAATGATTGCAGTAATCCAACGCGTATCAAAAGCAGATATTTCTGTAGATAGCAACCAGATTGCTAAGATTGACGACGGACTTGTAATATTACTAGGTGTTATGTCAGATGATGATGAAACAGATTGTCAGTTTTTACAAACCAAAATTGCTCATTTCCGAATTTTTAATGATGAAAATGACAAAATGAATCTTTCTATAAAAGATATTGATGGAGAAACGTTGGTTGTAAGTCAATTTACGCTCTGTGGTGATTGGCAAAAAGGCCGAAGACCAAGTTTCATTAATGCTGCATCGCCTGAACGCGGCGAAGAATTATACAATTTGTTTGTGGAATATATGGACTCTGATAATATTCCAACTAAAACGGGACATTTTGGAGCAAAAATGAAAGTCTCGTTGATTAACGATGGTCCTGTTACGTTCGTCTTAGATAGCAAGATAAATAAAAAAGCAATATGACACTATAAATGAATATATGATTTTTAAGACATCTAATTGTAATTTTAACGATAAATAATTAATGAGTATGAGCATGAAACAAAAAATTAGAATAGTAATGGCAAAACCAGGACTAGATGGTCATGATCGTGGAATAAAGGTTTTAGCTGCCGCATATCGCGATGCCGGTATGGAAGTGATCTACTTAGGATTACGTCAAACCCCGGAAATGATTGTATCTGCTGCGTTACAAGAAGATGCAGACGTTATTGCTTTGTCAATACTCTCTGGTGCTCACAATACAATATTCCCACGCGTACTAAAATTAATGAAAGAGAAAAAAATTGATGACGTACTTCTCACCGGTGGTGGTATTATTCCAGATAAAGATATGAAAGATTTACAATCACAGGGGGTTGGAATATTGTTTGGTCCTGGTACACCAGTCCAAACTACTATAGATTATATTACCAATTGGGTTGAAAAAAATAGAAAACAATGAATCTAAAAAACAAATCAGAACTTGAAAAATATTTTGCCGATCACTTTGATACGATATTATTTCCAGTACTAGCTGATATTTATAAAACTGAAGGTGACCTGACAAGGGCCAGAAAAGTATGCGAAATCGGCCTTGAATACCATCCTAATAATGTTGATGGTTCCTTCGTCTTGGCAGAAATCAATCAATCAGCAGGTGATTTATTGGTAGCTGAAAAACTATTGAAAAATGTAATAGCAATTGAGCCAAATCACTATAGAGCGGCTTTAAACTTGGCAAAGATACAGTTAAAATTACAAAGAGCTCCTGATTCTATTTCTAAACTTTGGCTAAAAATTGCAAAGATTGATCCAACACATCCTGAAGCAAAAACATCGGTAAAAAAATCATTATCAAAAAAACATGATCCATCCATAGAAAAGGAATTGGTTGACTCAAAAAAACTTAAGAAAGAGTTTGATAAACTGAAGCAAAATTTAGAAACAGCACCTACCTCAGGACCTGAGAAAAAACCTCAAGCGAAGTCTGTTGTAAAACCTAAGCCTGAAACTAAAGCTGAACCTAAGGCAAAACCCAAAGTAAAACCCAAGGCAAAACCCAAGGCAAAACAAGCACTGACAGAGACACCTCAGAAAAGCATTCAAAATGAGGAGAAAATTCTAGGACCAAAACCACCGTCGATAAAACCGCAAAAAATAAGTGAAGAAGAATTGCAATCTTTGGATATTAGTCCACGGATGGCAACATTTACTATGGTTAATGTTTTAAAGAAACAGAAACTTTATCAGCAAGCAATTGCTGTGTTATCATTATTGGAAGAAAAAGGAGCTGATCCGGCATTAATAAGCCAGGAACGACAAAATCTTCAAAAATTAATCAAAGATAGCGAACAGCACTAACTGAATAAAATATGCCTACTGAGATTTTCGAAAATCGTAAAAATAAATTAAAATCTGTTTTAGCGAAACAGGGACTTGATGGAATGTTGATCACAAGATTGTCAAATGTTCGATATATCTGTGGATTTACAGGGTCCTCGGGGTCTTGTATCATAACACCAGAGAACGATTATTTTATAACCGATGGTCGTTATATTGAGCAATCTAAGCAAGAAGTTAAAGGATTTGAACGTTTTGTTGATTATGGTACACATATAGAAATTGCTCAAAAGAATAGTCTAATTTCCAAAGGATTAAAATTGGCGCTTGAAAGCGATTTTTTATCACTAAGTTTATATAATAAGCTTAATGAGCTATTCCCGGACAATAAATGGGAAAGCACCAAAATGATATTAGAAAATCTTGCGTCGGTAAAGGATGAAAGCGAATTAGAAGCTCTTCGAACTGCAGTTGAAATAACAGATAAGGTATTTAAAGAAGTATTACAATTATTTAAAATTGGTGTTTCTGAAAAAGAGATTGCCCTAGAATTAGCTATGCGATATCACAAGTATGGCGAAGGTGAAGCGTTTTCATCGATAGTAGCATCAGGTCCAAATAGCGCATTACCGCATGCCCAACCCGGTGAACGCAAATTCAAAAATGGTGATTTTATTGTAGTTGATGCAGCTGCAAAATATGCTGGATATCATGCTGATATGACCAGGACGGTGGTAATTGGAGAGGCAACTGAAAAGCACCATGAAATATATGAGCTTGTCAAAAAATCGCAGAAAGCAGGAATTGATGCCGCTCAAGCTGGTGTAACCTGTAAGGCAGTTGATGATGCGACACGCAGTGTTATCGCAGATGCGGGGTACGGAGATAAATTCATACATTCCACAGGACATGGTATTGGACTTGAAATCCATACCTTCCCTCGCTTAAGTCAACAAAGTGAAGAGATATTACAAGAAAACAATGTTGTTACTATTGAACCAGGTGTGTACTTAACCGGTTGGGGTGGCGTACGGATTGAAGATGACATTGTGGTAAAAAAAGGCGGGAATGAAGTGCTGAATAAAACTTCAAATGAACTGATGGTTCTTAATTAATTATTTTAATTATCCCAAAAGAAACATTTAGATTATTACTTCTATGATTAAAACAATATTTTTTGATATCGGTGGTGTATTGTTAAATATTCATCCCGACAGAACAATAAAATATTTAAGTAATCTTACAAATTTATCAGAGAAACAAATTGAAAAAGCATTTCCTGAAAATGCCCATCATAATTATGAGCGTGGGGAAATAAGCGGTTCAGAATTCTTTGAAGCAGTAAAAATCACATTACCAATATCAAATAGTTTAACCAAAGAGCAGTTTTGGCATGCCTGGGGTTTATTAGTCGGAGAAGAAACTGAAGTTGTAAAAACAATGAACGATTTGACAAACAAGTATCCGGTTTGGTTGCTGTCAAATACAAATCCATATCATATATTAGAAGAGGAACGTTTTAAGTTATTCGACAAAATAAAAGGTGGGATTTATTCCTATGATGTTGGATCTCGTAAGCCGGAAGCAGAAATATATCATAAAGCCTTACAAATTGCAGGCGTAAAAGCAGAAAATTCACTTTTTATCGATGATCTAATTGAAAATGTTGAAATGGCAAGATCATTAAATATGAATGCAATACATCTTAAAACAGTTGGTGATTTTAATAAACAACTGAGTAAATTCCTTCAGCTATAAGAAAAACACTAATTATTTATATGCACTAATATCTGTGCATAATATAATTTTTAAATCGCTAAGCAATTGAAAAAAAGGACTTTATTATCCATATTAATGTTATCCTTGCTATTCGGTCAGGGAACTTGGCAATGGACAGGAAGAGTGCATTCTGAGCTTAAATGGTCAACCATTACCACTGAAAATTTCAATATACATTATCATCAAGGTATTGAAGATATTGCACGGCAGGGTGCCTCAATTGCAGAGCAGGTACGACCCATTTTATTGAAGCAAGTTAGGTTGGATACACTACCACGCGTCGATATAATTTTCACAACTGAAGATGAAATAATGAATGGTTATGCATTATGGACAAACACAACATTCATTTGGATCGATCAAAATGATGCAGCAATCTGGCTAGAGGATGTTAAATGGTTACATCAAGTATTGTCCCACGAATTGCAGCATATAGTCTTTTTTAATTCAATAAAAACATGGCTTCCCGAGCCGTGGAATTATCTTAATTCTAAAATACCCGGATGGTTCGTTGAAGGCATTGCAGAGTATTATACCGAAAAATGGCGTCCTTATCGTGCTGACTTATCACATAAGTACCATGTGTTGAAAAACAAACTTGACGAGATGGATCCACATCACGACGGATACTCAAAAGTATTGTATATGTCGGATAGATTTGGTGATTCCACAATAACCAAGATAATTAATGATAGAAATAAGTTAAATCTTTACAGATTTGATAAATCTTTTAAAAAACATACCGGCGTATCTTTGGATCAATTTGAAGAAGATTGGCGACGTCATATGAATACGTACTATTATGGGTATCGTGCACAAAAAGAACCAATTGACGAAATCGGAACGGCAACAACATTACCGATAAAAGAACAATTTGGTTTTGCAATATCTCCCGACAGCTTGCATATGATTATTGCAGGCAGAAATGATAACTATCAACGTGACATGTCTTTATACTTAGCAGTTCGAGATACATCCTCTAAAAAAAATAAACACGAGGGGATTTTCACAAAATTAATTACTAGACAAGAAATTGATAGTAGTAAAAAAAAGCAGTCAATAAAATGGTATATGAAGGAAATTGATTATGGTAAATATCATCGAAAAATGGCTTGGTCTCCAAATAATACGCAGATTGTTTATTCAAAATTTCATTTTGGTGAAAATCAATCAATGGTATGGGATTTGCGCACGTATGATTTAATTTCAAAAAAACATAATTGGATTTCAGATTCTTTCCGTGCCACATGGCCCGATTGGTCACCTGACGGTAAGCAAATTATCTTTGTTGCACACAAAAATTCTACCTCAAACCTATATCTAATTGAACCGAATGGCAGCAAATTAAAACAGTTAACTAATTATCAAGATGATATTCAGATTATTAGTCCAAGTTGGTCACCTGACGGTTCTCAAATTGCGTTTGGAAAAGCGGATGCCGATGGAAATATGGATATATTTGTACTAAATATCGACTCAAAGGTGGAGACTCGATTAACGGATAACATGAGTGCAGAGTATTTACCAATTTGGCATCCCGATGGTAAGACTATTAGTTATACTTCACATGCGGGGACCACACCTAATATTCATACCGTTGAGATTGAAAATGGAGAATCCAAGCAAGTTACTGATGTTGGAGATGCCATTTTTAGTTGGCAGTGGACGCCGAACGATACAACATTGACCGCCCTTACATTGGCTGATGTTGATTCTGTTAGAATTGTTCAGATTAATCCGAACAGGAATATTACAACCGATTCGCTATCACTGAGAGACACATACACGAAATGGCGTACAGCTCATTCGGAGTTTATTCTACCAGTATCAGATCCGCTAAAAGAAGTAAGTATCATAAATAACGAGAAATATCGTTTTTATAACCATCCACATCATTTTATGAGTCTCGTATTGCCAAATTTTGATGGCAGCGGAGTTTCAGGTATAACAGTTTGGACTGATGCGATGGGAAAGCATTTATTACAAGCCGGTGGTGGAGTTTCTTGGTCTGATGGTTCTGAACCGTGGTTATTGTTGAGCTATATCAATGCAGAACATGGACCTCTATGGCAATTAAATTATTTTTATAATACTCAGTGGAGAATACGTCCGTACGACAAAAGTTTATCAGGACTTACAGAGAAATTTGACGGTATTCAATTTGCATCACAAATCCCATTTAATTTTCATAATTCCTTAAGCTCTAATCACATATTATGGATGTCTCTGTCGCTTCAAAAGCGAAGTGTTTACACAATAAGTGATGTATACAATTACGATACCAATGAATTTATTCCTCGCAATTCAAATGAATTCAATGAATTGCCGATTCCGGAAGAGGGGAACGAAAGTATTGTTTCACTAAACTATCGCTGGTTAAATAGGCGCCCAAATGTCAAAAATTCAACGTTGCCAAACCAGGGACTTGGGCTACAAGGAAGTATTGATTTTGCCGATAAAAAAATATTTGGTGATTTTAGTTATACACATTTAAAAGTTAGTGGTTTTTCAAACATAAAGCTTTTAGGACCAATCACATTGTTTTCACGAATAAAGTCACAAGCGATGCTTGGTAAGCCACCTGTACAGGATTCTCTTGGATTAACTAGAGACTACCCAATTTATTTGCCAATAGGAAATATTGATTTTGGTATATTGAATATACCGGAAGTTCATAACCCGCGCGGTTGGGATGATGTTAGGCTTGGGGATAGATTGGTATTTGGTTCATTAGAATTGCGTGTTCCACTAATGCCGGAACTACCGATCAAAATTTTAGGATTTTCACTTGGTTCTATAACTGGTGCAATTATTTCAGATTTTGGCAGTGCTTGGAACGTCGGAGTAAAATCAGCGAATTGGATTTTTACAGCCGGGTATGAAATTAAATTGGCAATTAAAGTTGGAAATACACCTTTAATTAATTTTGCATTGGGTGAAGCGCAAACGACTGAAAACTGGAAAAATAAAGAGAATCCGCAGCAATATTTCCGCTTAGCGTTAATTAATCCTTTCTAATGTTTAACTAAGCCGGTCTTAAGCAATTCTTTTGCTATCTTTTTAGAAGAAGCTTTTAGTAATAATTCCATATCCCAATCCGGATCAATTGAATCAAAAAATGCCCTTGCGTCTACGTCACCAATCCACATTGTTTTGTTAGTTACTAGGTCAATCAACGATACTCTAAGCTGACTGAAAGCCTTATGCTCAGTACCGCCACCACTTACACTGGTAGTTTTTACTTTTTTTCCATCCTTATTGCGGGTTTCAGTATTAATACTTATTGGCTCTGTTGAAACCATGTATCCGGAATTATCTATTTGAATAAGAGCTAGAGCTTCTACATTATTATTGTTAAATATTTTATTTTCCTGTTCAAGTGTAAAATCGCGTGTTGGAGGTAATAAGGATAAACTTGAGATGGCATTTACACCGTTCTCGAGCAATGTTTTAACCATTTGCTTTTCAATTGCTAATCTATCAGATAAATCATCTACACTACCTACTACAGCAATGCGATTGTATAGTTTTCCTGCTGCATCGGGATCTGTAAATGAAACAACTCTAGTGTGTGTGCAGTTTGTTGCAATTAATATAAATATGAACAAAACTACTAATTTGATCTTTTTCATAATAATTATCCTTAATGATTGAAAAATATATGTTAATATTACAAAGCGTTTGTCTGAATAAGTGCAATAATCATACCATAACCTTTTAGGTGTTTATATCATAATTTATTGAGGGTGAAGTTTAACTTCGACTGTAGGCTGTATACTTTGTGCGCACTTTTGTGTCAACAGGGTGTTCAATCTATAGTTTGTTTCAACCTACCATTGGAACAAATCGCACAGGCAGAGAACATTTAATTTTAGCAGCCCCATTTTTATTTTTAGTTATAATATAAAGTGACTGATTAAAAATATTTTCGCCAACTGGAATAATCATTCTGCCTAGCGGTGCTAATTGTTCTATTAATTTGTATGGCATTGAAGTAGGAGCAGCTGTTCCAATAATTCTGTCGTAAGGTGCATTTTCTATCCAACCATCAATTCCATTTGTATTATAGACATGAACATTATCGTAATCGAGATCACTTAATCTTTTACGAGCAGTATCGGCAAGTTTGGCTACGAACTCCAATGAAACCACTTTCCCACACATCATTGATAGTATGGCGGATTGATATCCGCAGCCTGTACCAATCTCTAACACAGTGTGATGTTTTTGAATTCGTAGTTCTTCTGTCATAAAGGCTACTATATATGGTTGACTAATTGTCTGTCCATGGCCAATTGGTACAGGTCCATCAAAATATGATAATTGTTGCTGATGCTTTTCCACAAATAGATGTCGTGGAACGGTTGCCATTGCGTTTAAAACGCGCTTGTCGGAAATCCCCCTACCACGGATTTGATCTTCCACCATTTGCAAACGAAGTTGATCAAATTTATTCATTTGTTTTGATGTTATCATCTAAATTTGCCTACTTAATTTATTAGGAAGTTTATGAAATATACCGCATTCAAATTTGTTTTACTTTTGCCATTGATTATTTTTAGTCAAACAATCGAACCAATATATATTACTCTAAATGGTGACGTTACTAGCCCCGACCAAGAAATATCCGGTCTTACCTGGTATAATGATAATTTAATTTTACTGCCTCAATATCCTGACGAAAAAATATATTCGATTCCTAAAGATCAAATTATTGCTTTTCTCGATTCGTCTATCTCAACGATACTACCACAAGAGATCATGTGGAATTCCTCCAGTTTTGATAAGCATATAAGTGGTTTTGAAGGATATGAAGCGATTGTATTTAATGATGATACAGTTTATGTAACAATTGAAGCGGAAAAACGCAAAGTAAATTTCGGTTTCATTGCTCGTGGAATTATTGACAATGATAAAAATGAAATTGAAATTAATTACAAAAGTTTAAAGAAGATCAACACGCCGGTTACATTGCGTAATATGACTTACGAGACCATATTAATAAATAATAATTCAGTTATTACTATTTATGAGGTGAATTCAACCAATGTAAACAAATCACCTGTTTATCATCAATTTGATAAAAATTTAAAATCAGATATTATAAAACCATTTCCAGTCACAGAATATCGTATTACCGATGCGACTGAAACTGACTGTGAGGGCAAGTTTTGGGCGACAAATTACTTTTGGCCCGGGGATTACGATTTGCTAAAGCCTGAGTTGAACTATATAATTACACAGAAGAAAGACATAAAGCCGGTAGAACGCTTATTAGAATTTCAATTTGTGGACGAACAAATTATAAGGACAGAAACCCAACCGATTGAAATTAAACTTTCTGAGTTTGGCGATTCACGCAATTGGGAAGGTATTGTACGTTTGGATAAAAAAGGGTTTTTAATTATAACAGATAAATTTCCTGGGACAATTTTGGCATTTATTCCAGCATCCACTTAGGACATTGTTACTGCTTAATTTTGTAACCGCTACGCATCAATAATATAGCCGCAGTTGTAAATATTGCCGTCATAAATATAGCCATTGTAAAACTAAACATTGGTGATGAGTCAGAAACACCTAGGATAGAATAACGCATACCGTTTATCATATAATAAATAGGATTGAAAAAACTCAAACTCTGCGCCCAATAAGGTAACATTTTTATTGAATAAAACACGCCACCTAAAAAACTTAATGGAGTAAGAAAAAAACTTTGTATCATTGATAACTGATCCCAACTGTCAGACATTTGTCCAATTAAGAGCCCCATACTGGCAAAAGTCCATGATACTAATATTATAAATCCAATAGTTAGAAATGGATGTACCACCGGCATACCAATTAACGCGATACCGAGTAGTAGGACCAAAATGCCATTTATAGTACCCCTTACAGTCCCACCAATTATATACGCTAGCGATATTTCTAAACTAGAAAGAGGAGCTGTCAATAAATCGGGCAATTGTTGTAATAATTTTATTTGTAACATCGATGATGAAGTGTTTGCGGTGGCATTAGTAATCGTATTCATCATGATTAATCCGGGCAAGATAAATAAAGTATAGGGAACACCGTCGATATGTGAAATACGCTGTTGTAATGTAAAGCCAAATATTAAAATATAGAGAGCTGATGAAATCAGTCCTGGTATTACAGTTTGTCTATAAACTGAAAAGAAACGACCGACTTCACGTTTAATTAATGTTCGGAATCCTACCCAATTCATATTATATCTCCGGTGTGAATGTCCTTTCCTGTTAGGTGGAGGAAAACATCTTCTAGAGATGATTTCTCTGTTTCAACACGCTGAATTTGAACACCATTTTTTGAAAGTATATTGATTATGTTTGGTAATTCAGCTTCCGGATCTTTTACGGAAAAATGAAACCGTCCTTCTTGAAAAGTATATTGGAAATCAGCAAGTACATTACCTAAATCACTCTTGCATCCGGTACACGCAATTGTTATTCCTGCCTTTCCTAATTGGCGAGTAAGGTTTTTAGGTGAATCGTTCGCAATTACTTTTCCTTTATCAATTATTGCGACTTTTTCACATAACATTTCTGCTTCTTCAATATAATGGGTAGTTAGTAAAATTGTTTTCCCAAGCTTATGCAACTCTTGCAGATATTGCCAAAGTTCGTGCCTGAGCTCAACGTCTACACCGGCAGTAGGTTCATCTAAAATAATTATTTTTGGATCATGAACTAAAGCTTTTGCTATTTGAAACCGTCTTTTCATTCCTCCTGAGAGCTGTCGCAATCGTGATTCGCGCTTTTGGTCTAAACCTAGACGAACTAATAATTCTTCAATTTTATCACGAGCACTATTCTTAGATATACCAAAATATCCGGCATGTAGATATAATAATGATTCAATAGGAAAAAACCAATCTATGGAAAGTTCTTGTGCAGCGACACCAATTTGTGAACGGGTAAACCTATAGTCTTTAATTGTATCTCGACCAAATACTTCAGTTTTACCTGTATCTCGATTAACCAAACCGGTTAATATATTTATTGTGGTTGTTTTTCCCGCACCGTTTGGCCCCAAGAGACCAAAGAATTGCCCTTCAGGTACGGAAATGTTTACATCACGTAGGGCAATTGTTCCATTATATGACTTTGCTAATTTTTCAATTAAAATTGCAGAGGGTTTCATGCTTTTTCGATTTCAAAACCCATTTGTGATTCAAACGGATCGGGGAAATCAAATCCCTCCACACCCGGGAAATGTACAACCGAAATAATAAGCGGCCATGGTATTAATAGTGACCCGGTAACAGATTGATACATCGGACGTTTAGGTGTTTTTCCTTTAGAAGTTTTTAACTTGGGAATTTTAAAATTTTTAAACTCAGCCCATATCCCATGATCATCATAGCCAAGTACTTTAACATAAATTGTTTTCTGATTTACTCCAATATCTGCCAATGCTTCTTTATTGGATAGAATAATTAATACTACATCATCAATGATATTCTTCATTTTCATCATTTCACTTTTTTTCATAATTGCCTCATAAAATTAATTATTGTCAATCTTCTTAATCATTTCTAAGAATTCTTTTTCAGATAAAATTTTGATACCCAATTTCTGTGCAGCTTGTAGTTTACTTCCTGTCCTATCTCCGGCAATTAGATAATCAGTTTTTGAACTTACCGAACCGATAGTTCGTCCTCCGAGTCTTTGAATTAGCTCTTTTATATCAGAACGCGAAAATGACCCCAGGCTGCCGGTTATTACAAATGTTTTCCCTGCTAATATTTGCGCTGTAAGCGATAGGTCCGGTTTGGCAATATTTACGCCATTATCAATACAGGATAATACAACATTTGTATTGTTATCATCTGTCCAAAACCTGACAATTCCTTCTGATACGATTGGACCAATTTCAAAGATATTGTCCAGCTCATCATGATTAGCGTTCATTAATAAGTGTACATCAGCACTAAAGTGTTTTTCCAAGATTTTAGCGGTATGTTCTCCAACATTTCGAATCCCGAGTCCGTAAACAAAACGCGAAAAGGTTGTATTTTTGGAATTTTCAATTGCTAATAAAATATTATTGGCTGATTTATCTGCCATTCGATCAAGATTTGATAAATCTTCGAATCCTAGAGTAAAAATTTTATCTACGGAAGATAATATATTTTTATCAACTAACTGTTCAACAAGTTTTTCTCCAAATCCATCAATATCTAAGGCGCCGCGTGAGACAAAGTGCTCAATTCTTCCTTTTATTTGAGCAGGACACGAGAGATTCTGACAACGTAGTACAGCCTCATCCTTTGATCTATAAACTGGATGTTCACATACCGGGCAAGCAATTGATATTTGATATTTTTCCGTATTTTGTTGTCGTTTTTCAATAATCACTTTTACAATTTTAGGGATGACATCTCCAGCCCTTTCAATAAGTACGGTATCACCAATGCGAATATCCTTACGGTCAATTTCATCTTGGTTGTGCAATGTTGCATTGGTTACCACGACACCGCCAATATGTACTGGTTTTAATCTTGCGACGGGTGTAATGGCGCCGGTTCGTCCAACTTGCACATCAATATTTTCAATAATTGTTGTAACCTGTTGTGCTTTAAATTTACCGGCAATTGCCCAACGCGGAGAGCGACTGCGAATACCTAAAAACTCTTGTTGTGAAAAAGAATTTACTTTGTAAACCGTACCGTCAATTTCGTACGGTAAATCATTCCGTTTTGATTCCATATCATGATGATATTTCAGTATTTCATCAGCACCGGATATATTTTTAATGTGAGGATTGACAGGGATTCCCCAATTTTTTAATGCGTCAAGAAATTCCATGTGCGTTGCAAATTCCATACCATCAATTGCTCCTGGCTGATAGCAAAATATTGAAAGTGGTCTTTCGGCAGTAATATTTGAATCAAGTTGCCGTATGCTGCCGGCTGCGGCATTCCTTGGATTTGCAAATAAATTTTCTCCGATGGTTTCACGTTTCGAATTCAATTCATTAAATCCATCTTTTGTTATAAATACTTCACCACGAATCTCCAATATTGAAGGGATTGGTTGATTTATGCTTTTCAGCTTTAAAGGAACTGCTTTAATAGTTTTTAAGTTTTGAGTTATATCTTCACCGGTTATTCCGTCCCCACGGGTTGAGCCATGGGTGAATATTCCATTTATATAAACAAGCTCAACACCAATACCATCCAACTTTGGTTCAGCAACATAATTTATATTATTACTTGTCTCAAGCAATTTTTGTACGCGCTTATCAAATGCTATCAGTTCTTCGTCATTCATGGCATTTGATAGTGATTGCATAGGAATTGTATGCTGTATCGTTCCGAATTCTGCCAATGGTGCTGTACCAATACGTTGCGTAGGAGAATCTAAAGTTATTAATTCAGGATGAGCAGTCTCTAGTTCTTCTAATTCACGTAGCAGTATATCATACTCACTATCTGAAATAATTGGATCACTTAACACATAATAACGATAATTGTGATTACTTAACTCTTCCCGGATTTTTAATATGCGTTCAGTAAAACTCATAAAATCAATGATTACAATTTTTGTAAGTACTCATCAATATATGATTCCACACTGAACAGATCTGCTTCATTAGGTTTAAACGTTTTATGACAGTATGTTCCTGTTCCATCAAGAGAGTACAGTGCAGAGTATTCATCGCGCTTGGCGACAATGTCTTTTAGTGCAAATACCAATTTATCAACATCATTTTGTGTGTTGTAAATACCAAAAGATGCTCTTACCATTCCTGCCTTAACCTTTAATTCATCATTAAAATCAATTTTATCTAAATCTTTTCCTGAACCCATTATTTCTTCGATTATCATTTCTTTTACGTAAGGATGAGCACAAAAACAGGCATTACGGACAGCAATATTATGATAATCATTGAGAATTGCAGCAACTAAACCATGGTCCAATCCACGTATATTAAATGAGATTGAAGCTGCCCTTGGACAGGTCGAGCAATTAGTGTCACCATAAATAATTACATGTTCTATTTGTTTTATTTGAGACAAGGCATTGTTGATTAATATAGTTTCATCTTCATAGATAAAATCCATACCAATTTTATCTAACACATCAATTGCAGCAGCTAAACCAATTGCACCTGGGATGTTGGGTGTCCCGGCTTCCTCACGATCAGGGAATTGATCTAATATTTTGTAACGATCAACATGAACCTGATCGACCATTCCTCCACCAACCTCTTCTGGTTCCATGGAGCTTAAAATATCTTTCCGACAAACCACAACACCGGGTGATCCAGGCACATAAGTCTTATGACCGGAAAAAACAAAAGCATCTATATCTCTCAATGGATTGGAATGATCACTGATTTGTACAGGAAGATGTGCGGCCATTTGTGCGCCGTCAACCAAAATTAAAGCACCATATGCGTGTGCTAGTTCAGCAATATCATAAATTGGGTTGATAATCCCAGTTACATTGCTAACGCCGGTCATTGCAATATAATTAATTCTATCTTTATATTTTTCTAATTCTTTTTTAAG